>WGOB01000005.1 GCA_016124255.1 Alphaproteobacteria bacterium
ACGGCTGGCACGATACCGGCGACGTGGTGGACGTGGACGCCGACGGCTTCGTCACGATCGTCGGGCGGGTGAAGCGTTTCGCGAAGATCGGCGGCGAGTGCGTGTCGCTCAATGCGGTGGAATGGTACGCCCAGCAGGTCTGGCCGCAGAACAACCATGCGGCGGTCTCGGTGCCCGACACCCGCAAGGGCGAGCGCATCGTGCTCTTTTCCGACAAGCAGGACGCCGAGCCCGGCCCGCTGATCGAATGGGCGCAATCGAAAGGCGCGCCGGAGATCGCGGTGCCGAAGAAGATCGTCCCGCTGCAGGAAATTCCCGTGCTCGGCACCGGCAAGACGGATTACGTCGCGCTGCAGAAGCTGGCGGAACAGGAACTGACGCGCGAAGCGGCGTAGCCGCTTCCCCGCGCGCGGGGAAGCGCCAGCGATCGTTGGCCGGGGGCGCGAAGCGTCGCGCCGCGCCGTTCGGGAACGTCCGCCCTCTCCGGTCGGTCGCTTTGCGACCACATCCCCCGTAAACGGTGGAGTAGATCACACGTGGAGGACGCGGCCGTAGGCGTCGAGCACGGCTTCGTGCATCATTTCGCTGAGCGTGGGGTGCGGGAAGACGGTCTCGATCAGTTCGGCTTCGGTGAGTTCGCCTGACATGGCGACCGCGTAGCCCTGGATCAGCTCGGTGACCTCAGCCCCGACCATATGGGCGCCGAGGAGTTCGCCGGTCTGGGCGTCGAACACGGTCTTGACCAAGCCCTGGTCTTCGCCGAGCGCGATCGCCTTGCCGTTGCCGACAAAGGGAAAGCGGCCGACCTTGATCTCGCGCCCGGCTTTCTTCGCCGCCTCCTCCGTCAGCCCGACGCTGGCGATCTGGGGATGCGAATAGGTGCAGCCCGGGATGCGCTCCTTGATCATGGGATGGGGTTGCTTGCCGGCGATGGCTTCAACGCAGACGACGCCCTCATGGCTTGCCTTGTGCGCCAGCCAAGGGGCGCCGGCGACGTCTCCGATTGCATAGACGCCGGCGACATTGGTTTTGCCGTAGCCGTCGGTGACGATGTGGCCGCGCTCGGTTTTTACGCCGACGGCTTCAAGGCCGAGGTCCTCGATGTTGCCGGCGATGCCGACGGCGACGATGGCGTGGGAGGCGTTGAGGGTATCGCTCTTTCCGCCGGAGACGATTTGCGCCTCGACGCCTGACGCGGTCGCCTTCACGCTTTTCGCCTCGGCGCCTGTACGCAGCGTGAGGCCCTCCTTCTCGAAGCGTTTATGCGCAAATCTGGCGATCTCGGGATCTTCCACCGGCAAGATGCGATCGAGCAGCTCCACGACCGTCACCTTCACGCCGAACGCGGCGTAGAAGCTGGCGAACTCGATGCCGATCGCGCCGGAGCCGAACACGAGCAGGCTCTCGGGCCAGTCCGGCGGGGTCATGGCGTGGCGATAGGTCCAGATGCGCTTGCCGTCCGCCTTGAGGCCGGCTGACGGGATTTCACGCGCACGCGCGCCGGTGGCGATGAGGATGTGCTTGGCCTGATGCGTCTCGTTCCGGTCCTTGGACTTCACCGCTACCTTGCCGTCCTTCTCCAGGCGCGCATCGCCGATGATCACATCGATCTTGTTCTTCTTCATGAGGAACTGGACGCCCTTCTCCATGCGGCCGGCGACGCCGCGGGAGCGGTCCACCACGGCCTTTGGATCGAACGAGACGCCCTCGGCCTTCAGGCCGTATGCCTTGGCGTGCTGCATGGTGCGGTAGACTTCCGCGGAGCGGAGCAACGCCTTGGTGGGGATGCAGCCCCAGTTGAGGCAGACGCCGCCGAGACGCTCGCGCTCGACGATCGCGGTCTTGAGGCCGAGCTGCGATGCGCGAATGGCGGCGACGTAGCCGCCGGGGCCCGCGCCGATCACGATGAGATCATAGGTCGCCATGGCGGTTTCTTAGCAGCGTCCGTCCGCCCCCGCCTCACGCAATTCCGGATGGCTGTGGATCAATGCGCGGGCGTCGGCAGATGGAACGCGGCGGTGACGCCGTCGACGACGAATTGCGCCGCCAGCGCGCAGAGCAGAATGCCGAAAATCCGTGTGAGGACGTTCGCCAAGGTGGCGCCCAGGAGGCGCGAGAGCGTTCCCGCGAGCAGGAACGCAATCAAGCAGAGAAGGAAGTTCGCGCCGGCGCCCGCCAGGATCGCGGCGCGCTCAAGCGTCCCGGGCTCCTGGCTGAAGAAGAGCATGATGGAGGCGATCGCGCCCGGCCCGGTGATCAGCGGGATCGCGAGCGGGAAGACCGAGATGTCGTCCTCCACGCCGGGGTGGGCGGCATGGCCCGCGGCCACCTTCTCGGCGCGCTCTTCGCGCCGCTCGGCCCGCTTCTCAAACAGCATGTCCACGCCGATCAGGAAGAGAAGCAGGCCCCCCGCAATCCGGAACGCGTCGAGCGTGACGTGCAGCTGCTGCAGGAGCCAGGCGCCGCCGAAGGCGAAGGCGAGCAGGATTCCGGCGGCGATCACGAGCGCTTTCAGCGCCATGCGGCGGCGCCAGCCATCGGTCATGCCTTGCGTCATGGTGGCGAACATCGGCGCCATGGCGGGCGGATCGATCACCACGAAGAACGTGACAAAAGACGTCACGAACAGAGAGATGAGGGCGGGATCGAGGGCCATGGCGCGCTGACGGCTATAGGGTGCGTCGCCGCCGCGCTCAATCGGGAGAGCGCAAACGCCAGTCGCGTTTGGCGGCGATCAACCGGAGACGGCGATCAGCTTGCAGGGTCGGCGATCGGCGTGCAGCGGCCGCGCTCAGCCTCGCCGCCGACGATCCAGACGAACGCGCCGGTCGATACATCCAGCGTCAGCGCCTGCTCCGAGGCCTGGCCGTTTCCAGATTCCCATTGCGCGCGGAAGGAAGCGCCGCTCATGGCGCAGGTGATGTAGGGGTGTCCGCACAGGTTTTCGCCCCATACGCCGTTCTCGAAGGTCTGCAATACGCCGGGGCCGACGCGCAGGGCCGCAGCGTCGCCGAGCGCGCCCTCACATTGGAGCGTCGTCGTTGCGCCCGGTTGCGCGCTTGCGGCAGCCGCCGCTGCGATCAGCGCGACCGCGATCCCCGCCCATTTGCGCATTCTGTCGCTCACGTCATCCCTACGCGCCGTCTTAGAGCTTGGATGAACGTTGCGAAAGCAAGGACCGATCAGGGCGCGATACGGCGCGGTTCTGCGACTTGTCCGCAACGCCCCGTCATAACGTCGGCGCCGCTCACATAGCGGAACGCGCCGCCGATGGTGTCGAGCGTGATGGTCTCGGCGGGGGCTTCGTCCGGGATTGCGGGATGGCTGACGGTGAGCAGGCCGGCGTTCGTCATCGTGCAGGTGGTGCTTTGGAACGCGCAGAGGTTCTCGCCCCAGCCCTCGCCGTCGTTCTGGCGGAATTCGCCGGGCGCAACCAGCAGGAGCGCTTCCATGCCGTCATCCATACGGCAGAGCACGTAGAGGGAATCCGCAGGGGCGGCGCTCTGTCCGAAAGCGGACATTGGCGTGAGGCAAGCAAGGCAGGCGATCAGGGCGGCGCGCATGGGGGTTCAAGGCACGACCAGTGTGGCCGCTCTGAGGCGGCTTAGAGCAGCATCGCCATCGGGTCTTCGATGAAGCCGCGGAAGGCCTTCAGGAAGCTTGCGCCGATGGCGCCGTCGACGACGCGGTGATCGCAGGTGAGCGTCACGCTCATCATCGTGGCGATGGCGAGGGCGTCGTTCTTCACGATCGGCCTCTTTTCACCGGCGCCCACGCTCATGATGCAGCCGTGCGGGGCGTTGAGGATCGAGGCGAAGCTCTTGATCCCCATCATCCCCATGTTGGAGATCGAGAACGTGCCGCCCTGGTATTCCTCCGGCTTGAGCTTCCGGTTGCGCGCGCGCTCGGCGAGGTCGGCCATCTCGGCGGAGATTTGCGCGAGGCCCTTCGTCTCCGCCTTGCGGATGATCGGTGTGATGAGGCCGTTGTCGATTGCGACGGCGACGGCGACGTCGGCGTGGTGGTGCATGGCGATGCCGTCCGGCGTGTAGCTGGCGTTGGCGCGCGGCTCGCGCACGAGCGCGAGCGCCGCGGCCTTAATCACCATGTCGTTGACGGAGATTTTCACACCCTGGTCGGCGAAGCGTTTGTTGATGTCGCCGCGTGCCTTCAGCAGCGTGTCGATCTCCAGATCGATCGTCAGCGGGAAGTGCGGGACGTCGCGGAAGCTGTCCGTCATCCGGCGCGCGATGGTCTTGCGCATGAGATCGAGCGGCACGAGGTCGTAGCTGCCTTCGGGAACGCCGAGCTGCTCCAGCGTTTGCGGGGGCGCCGCGGGCGGGGAAATCGTCAGCGCGCGGCTCGCTTCCTGCGCCGGGCGCGCCGCGCCGCGGGCGCCTTCGATGTCGCGCTTGACGATGCGGCCGTTGGGGCCCGAGCCCTGCAAGCCGCTCAAGTCTATCCCAAGCTGCTCGGCCATGCGCTTCGCGAGCGGCGACGCCGCGACGCGTCCCCCTCCCCCTTGCGGGGAGGGGGTAGGGGGTGGGGGGCGAAGAGTCTGAGCGACGGGGAGCGGCGCCGGCGGCACGGGCGGGCTTTCTTTTGCACGCCCCCCACCCCCTGCCCCCTCCCCGCGAGGGGGAGGGGAAGACGCCTCACCTTCGGCCGCAAGCCGCGCGATGGGGGTGTTGACCTTCACGCCTTCGCTGCCGGCGGCGACGAGAATTTCCGCGAGCACGCCTTCGTCGACGGCTTCGACCTCCATCGTCGCCTTGTCGGTTTCGATTTCGGCGATGACTTGGCCAGGCTCGATTCTGTCGCCCACCTTCACAAGCCACTTGGCAAGATTGCCCTCCTCCATCGTGGGCGAGAGTGCGGGCATGGTGATGTCGATGCTCATGGTCTAGTCCGTCTGATCGGCCGGGTTGGGCTGCAGCGAGACCGGCACGATGTCCGGGCGCCAGCGATGGAAGAAAGTGAGATAGAAGAGCGCGACATAGAGGACCCCGCTCACGGTCCACACGCCGACGCGTACGGCGTCGTCGAGGCTGAGACCCATGCCGAACATCGGGGAATCGGCGGAGTTCGCAAGCAGCGCGCGCCCCGACGCGGACAACAGGCCCTCCTGGTTGAGCTCATCGAGGCGTGCGATCAGCCCTTCGTGCGAAAGCTGTCCGCCGATCATCACCGCACCGAGCATCAGCAGCACAACGGTGACGAAGAGAAAGGCGAGGAAGCGCGCGATCAGCGCGGCCTGGCCGATGAAATAATTGAGTGCGGCGATGTAGGCCGACACCACGGTGAAGAACACCGAAATTCCGAGCAACAGGATGTTGGTGAACTCCACCAATTGCTCGACGACTTCGCCCTCACTCATTGCCCCGCTCCCGCTTCTGCGTGTGCTTCTATGCCGTTCATGGCGTCGCGCTCAGATGGGCGAGCGCGCTCGCGTGCGCTTCCCAGTTCCGGCCGTCGAAGGCCGTGATGGTCGCGCCGAGCGTGTCTGGATCATCGAGACAGCGCAGATTGACGCTCCAGCCGTCCGGATTGGAGCGCGGGCGGTAGAAGCTCTTCACGCCGCAGATGCGGCAGAAGAAGTGCTGCGCCGTGCCGGTGTTGAAGGTGTAGAGCGTGAGCGTGTCTTCGCCCTGGGTGATGCGGAAGCGGCTTTCCGGCACGATGAGGTGGACGTAGCCGAGCTTCTCGCACAGCGAGCAATTGCAGGTTTGCGCCGGCGCGCCGCGCGGCGCCTCCACCGCAAACCGCACCGCCCCGCAATGGCAGCCGCCTGTGTGGGTCTGCATCATGCATCGCTCCGTGCTCCTCCCCCTGAAAGGGGGAGGCAGGGAGGGGGTCTGCACACGTTGGCGCGCAATTTGTTCGCGTTGCGCCGACCCCCTCTCGCTCCCCCTTTCAGGGGGAGTACGCGTTGGCGGTGTTCCCTCATCGGTACATCACCGCCTTCACCGCCGCGACGATGTCGGCGACTTGCGGCAGCGACAGCGCTTCGAGGTTTGCGGCGTAGGGGAGCGGCACGTCCTTCTGGTGCACGCGGGTGGGCGGGGCGTCGAGATAATCGAACGCTTCGGCGACAACGCGCGCGCAGATCTCGGCGCCGACGCCCATCGGGCCCCAGCCTTCTTCGACGCTGACGAGGCGGTTGGTCTTCTTCACGCTTTCGATCACGGCGTCGATGTCGACCGGGCGCAGCGTGCGCAGGTCGATGACCTCGGCCTCGATCCCCTCGCCGGCCAATTCCTCCGCCGCTTTCAGCGCGTGTCCGACCATGCGCGCGTGCGCGGTGATGGTGACGTCCTGGCCTTCGCGGCGGATGCGCGCCTTGCCGATCGGCAGCACGTAGTCCGGCAGGTCGGGAATCTCGAATTCCTGGCCGTAGAGCATCTCGTGTTCAAGAAAGACCACTGGGTTCGGCGAACGGATCGCGGCCTTCAACAAGCCCTTCGCGTCGGCTGCGTCGTACGGCGCAATGACGATGAGGCCCGGCACGTGCGCGTACCAGGAGGAATAGTCCTGGCTGTGCTGGGCGGCGACGCGGGACGCTGCGCCGTTGGGCCCGCGGAAAACGACCGGCGCGGAAAGCTGGCCGCCGCTCATGTAGCGGGTCTTGGCGGCGGAATTGATGATCTGGTCGATCGCCTGCATCGCGAAGTTCCAGGTCATGAACTCGACGATCGGCTTCAGGCCGGCCATCGCGGCGCCGACGCCGAGGCCGGCGAAGCCATGCTCCGTGATCGGCGTATCGACGACGCGGCGATCGCCGAATTCCTGCAGCAGATCGCGTGAGACCTTGTAGGCGCCCTGATATTGCGCGACCTCCTCGCCCATCAGGAAGACGTCGGGATCGCGGCGCATCTCTTCCGCCATCGCATCGCGCAGCGCATCGCGCACGGTGATCTTCACCATCGCCGTGCCGGCGGGGATATCGGGATCCAGACCCCCTCCCCCTTGCGGGGAAGGGGCAGGGGCCGGTCGCTGTTGTTCTGTAGGCGGAGGGCTTGGCGGCGGCGACTTCGTTTCCGTCGCCTTGGCGGATGGTCCCGCATCCCTTGCCCTTTCCCTGCGAGGCGGAGAAGCGGCTGCGCCGTTCTCGCTCAGCACCGCGATCGGGGTGTTGACTTTCACGCCTTCGCTGCCCGCCGGGACCAGGATCTCGGAGACGACGCCTTCATCGACCGCCTCGACCTCCATCGTGGCTTTATCTGTCTCGATCTCGGCGATCACCTGGCCGGGCTCGACGTGATCGCCGACCTTGATCAGCCATTTCGCCAGATTGCCCTCCTCCATGGTGGGCGACAGTGCGGGCATGAGAATCTGCGTCATTGTCGGCTCACTGCACGATCGCGAAGAGCACCATCGCCGTGCCCACGATCCCAATCAGCCAGGCGAGCGGGCGCACGAGCGGGATGGCGGCGATGTAGAGGATCGCATGTGCGAGCCGCGACCACAGGAAGAGTTGCGCGCCGAGCGCGGTCTGGGCGTCGAATTGTTCGGTCAGCGCGCCCGCAATCACGATCGGCGCGAACAGGATGAGCCCTTCGCGGTGATTGTCGACGACGCGGAGCATCCGCGACTGGAACGTCTTGGGCGGGGGCAGATTGTCGCGCGAACCGGCCATGGTCATGAGGCCCTGGGCTGCGGCGCCGGCGCTGGCCTGCACGACCACCAGCACCAGGAGCAGCGCCGCCGCGCCCACGAGCGCGGACAATTCAACGCCGAGTTCTCCGAAGGTCATCTGGTTCTTTCCCCCCTCTTATCGCGATCTCATGACATAGAGATTGAGCGCCAGCGCAACCGCAAGAGCGAGCGAGGCGGCGACCAGGACGCGACGGCTGTCCATCAGCTTCCGCTGCGCCTCCGGGGGCAGCCGCGCGCGGTCGATCTCAAGTTCGGTGGCGAAGCGGTGCTGGCGCTTGTCGAAAGCGCCGCCGATGGATTTGCGCCAGGCGCGCACCGCCGCGCGGCGCAGCAGGAACGCCTGCACGAAGGCAAGCCCCGCCGCGGCGTAGATGATCGCCACGATGACCAGTTCGATCTCGGTGATCAGCGGTTGGCTCAAGCTCAACTCTCAGCCAGCACGTCGGTGTAGAGTTCCTCCGGCGCGGGCTCGGGGCTTTCCTGGGCGAATTGTGCGGCTTCGGTCACGATCGCGCGGATCTCGCGGTCGATGTCCTTGAGCGCGGCGTCGTCGAGATGCTCCGACAGCAGCGCCTTCAGGTGCTCGATCGGATCGCGCTGGGTGCGGACTTCATCCACTTCCTCACGGGTGCGGTACTTCGCGGGATCGCTCATGGAGTGGCCGCGATAGCGATACGTTTTCATTTCCAGGAGCGTGGGGCCCTTGCCGCTGCGCGCGCGCTGTACGGCCTTGCGCCCTGCTTCGCGCACGGCGAGGACGTCCATTCCGTCAACCTCTTCGCCGGGGATGTTGAAGCTCACGCCGCGCTTGAAGAGGTGCGTCTCGGACGAGGAGCGCTGCACGCTGGTGCCCATCGCGTACTGATTGTTCTCCACGATGAACACGACCGGCAGCTTCCAGAGGCTCGCCATGTTGAAGCTCTCGTAGACCTGGCCCTGGTTGGCGGCGCCGTCGCCGAAATAGGTAAGGCTCACGCGACCGTTGTCGCGGTAGCGATTGGCGAAGGCGAGGCCGGCGCCGAGGCTTACCTGCGCGCCGACGATGCCGTGGCCGCCATAAAAGCCTGCGGCGCGGGAGAACATGTGCATCGAGCCGCCCTTGCCTTTGGACGAGCCGCCGGCGCGACCGGTGAGTTCGGCCATGATCTCCTTGGGGTCCATGCCGCAGGCGAGCATGTGGCCATGGTCGCGATAGCCGGTGATGACCTGATCGCCCTCCTCCACGACCGATTGCATGCCGACGACCACGGCCTCCTGGCCGATGTAGAGATGGCAGAAGCCGCCGATCAGACCCATCCCATAGAGCTGGCCGGCGCGTTCCTCGAACCGGCGGATCAGCAGCATGTCGCGGTAATAGCGGACGAGTTCGTCCGCGCTGACGGCCTTGGCCTTGGTCATGTGCGCCTCGCGGGGCGAACCTAGGGGGACGGCGCTGCGGCGTCCATGGCCGCTGCGCCGCAAACCGCGGCGCCAGGCATGCGCGCAGCGCTCGGTCAGCCGCCCTGATCGAGGGCGAACACGATCTCGTCAGAGCCGCCGGCGGCGAGCAACGCGCGGGCCTTCTCGTCGAGATAGTCGAGATCGAGGCTTTCGGGGCGCAGGCGCGCGGCGCGGGCGTCCAGCGCCGTGCGCTCAGCGCGCAGCGCCGCGAGTTCCGCATTCAATGCGGACTCCTGCGCCTGCAGGTCCCACTGCGCCATCAGGCCTTGCCGGCCGGTGACCGCATGGGCGCTCAAGTATAACGCCGCCGCGCCCAGCCCGAGGCCGAGCGCGATCGTGCGCGCACGCTCTTTCATGACCCGACCCCTCGAATCAAGAGCGCGTTAACTGGACTCTAAACGGTTAAAGAATCGTTTCGATTCTGAATGAAACGCCATGCCACGTCGCTTTTGAGGGCGCCGCCCCCTATGATGGGGCATGGATACAGCCACCACCGCCACGCTGAGCGTTCGCCAGGCGCATGTGCGCGACATCGACGCGATCATCGCGCTGATGAAGCGCGCCTACACCGAGATGCCGGTCTATTCGCCAGGGAATCTGCAAGGGCAGATCACGGCATTCCCCGAGGGCCAGTTCGTGGCGCAGTTCGGCGACGAGATCGTTGGGTACGCCGCCACCTTCCGGATCGACGAACAGAGCGCAATGGCGGCGCATACCTGGGCCGAGATCACCGGCGCAGGCTACGCCTCGCGTCACGACCCGAAGGGCGAATGGCTCTACGGCATGGAAGTGTGCGTCGATCCGGCATGGCGCGGGCAGCGCATCGGCCAGCGCCTCTATGACGCCCGCAAGCGCCTCGCGGAGCGGCTCGAACTCAAGGGGATCGTGTTCGGAGGCCGCCTGCCCGGACTCGCGAAACGCGTAAAGCAATACGGCTCAGCGCAAAGCTATCTCGACGCGGTGCGGGCGCGGCGGGTGCGCGACCAGGTCGCCACGTTTCAGCTGAACAACGGCTATGAGCCGATCGGGCTCCTGGAGTCCTACCTGCCCAGCGACAAAGAGAGCCTCGGCTACGCCACGCACATGGTGTGGCGCAATCCTTATGTGGACCAACAGGCGCGTCCCGACACGCGCGCGATGCGGCCGAAGGAATGGGTGCGCGTCGCCAGCGTGCAATTCCAGCAGCGCGCGGTGAAGGACTTCAAGGAATTCATGGCGAACGTCGAATATTTCGTCGACGTCGTCAGCGACTACAAATCCGACTTTGTGGTGTTTCCCGAACTGTTCACGCTGCAATTGCTGGCGTTCGAGACGCAAAAGCTCGGCCCGGCGGAAGCGATCGAAGCGCTTACGCGCCACACCCAGCCGTTCGTCGAGGCGATGCGCGAGATGGCGCTCGGCTACAACATCAACATCATCGGCGGCTCGCATCCCACGCGGATGCCGGACGGCGACATCCACAACGTGGCCTACGTCTTCCTCCGCGACGGTTCGGTGCACGCGCAGGAGAAAATCCACCCGACGCCGAACGAGCGGCACTGGTGGAACATCAAAGGCGGCGACGGCATCCGGGCGATCGACACCGATTGTGGGCCGATTGGCGTGCTCGTCTGCTACGATTGCGAGTTCCCGGAACTTGCGCGGCGGTTCGCGGACGAAGGCGCCAAGCTCCTCTTCGTGCCGTTCTGCACGGACAACCGCCAAGGCTATCTGCGCGTGCGCTATTGCGCGCAAGCACGCGCGATCGAAAACCAGTGCTACGTCGTGATGAGCGGCAATGTGGGCAACCTGCCGAACGTCGAAAACATGGACGTGCAATACGCGCAGTCCTGCATCCTGACGCCGTGCGATTTTCCGTTCGCGCGCGACGGGGTGGCGGCGGAGACGACGGAGAACGTGGAGACCATTGCGGTGGCCGATCTCGATCTTGACGATCTGGCCTGGGCGCGGCGCGAGGGCACGGTGCGCAATCTGCGCGATCGACGCTTCGATCTCTATCGGTTGACGTGGCGCGACGGCGGCAAGGCCTGAGGCGTCATGCGGCGGTTTTCGTGGCGGATGCGCGCACTGCCGCCGGCCGGCGCGTGCGCAAGAGCAGCGCCTGCCCGGCCAGGATGAGGATGAGCCCGGCGAACGCCGGGGCGGGCCAAGTCTTCCCCTCGAACACGGCGCTCATGCCCATGGCCAGCGGCGGCGTGAGCGCTGCGATGTAAGACGCAAGCCCATAGCCGCGCCGCCGTGCGAGCCCGAAATAGAGCGCGAACGCCACCACCGAGCCGATGACGGCGAGGTGCAGCAGCGACAGTACGTAGCGCCATGACGGATCGAACGACCACACGCGCCCTGTGGCGAGCGCGAAGAGCGTCAGGAAGCCCGCGCCATAGGCCATCGCCCAAGCGGTTGAAGCAGCGACGGCGGCGCCAGCGGCCTCGCCGCGCCGCGCGAAAAGATTGCCGACGCAGGCTGCGATGACGCCGAGCGCCGCAAGCAACAAGCCCGTCGCGGCGCGCGCTGAAAGGCGGGCGGCCGTGAGTTCGCTCCAGAACAGGATCGCCACGCCGGCGACGCCGAGCATCGCGGCGACCCACGCGGGCGCGGGCGCACGCTCGTTGTAGACCAGCCTGAACGCGGCGAGATTGACGAATGCGAGCGCGGAGAACGTGACGGCGACCACGGCGGACGCGATCCGCTCCTCCGCCCAGTAGACGAATGCGTAGTCGATCGCGAAGGTGAAGAGGCCAACGCCGAGCGCGGCTATGTGCTGCGGCGCGGAGAGCATCGTCTGTTCACGCCGCCACGCCGCCCACGCGAACAGAAGCACGGCCGCCAGCGCGAACCGATAAATAATTGAGATGATCGGATCGACATGGCCGAACTGGAGCGTGATCGCATACCACGTGGTCCCCCACGCGAGCGTGCAGATCGCGATCGCTGCGAGGTCGGCCGCCGTGGACGATTTCGCCTGCATGCTGTCCCCATCCGCGCCGCGTGCCGACAGCCCGCTATCGGCTGCATCGCGTCGCGACGCAATCGTCCTCCTCCGCCTGCAGACACACTTGTGTCAGCAGGCGCGCGTCAACGCAGGGCCATGCCCTTGATCGTGCGTGCGCCGGCGTAGAGGCCTTGATCGTCGAGTTCTTCGGCGATGCGGATGAGCTGATTGTACTTCGCGGTGCGGTCGCTGCGGGAGAGCGAGCCGGTCTTGATCTGCCCGCAATTGGTCGCCACCGCGAGGTCGGCGATGGTGAAATCCTCGGTTTCGCCGGAGCGATGGCTCATCACCGCGGAATAGCCGGCGCGATGGGCCATCTCGACGGCTTCGAGAGTTTCGGTGAGAGTGCCGATCTGGTTGACCTTCACCAGGATCGAATTCGCCAGCCCCTTGCCGATGCCCATGGCGAGGCGCGCGGGATTGGTGACGAAGAGATCATCGCCCACCAACTGACACTTGGCGCCGACCAGCTCCGTCAGCGCCCGCCAGCCGTCGAGGTCATCTTCCGCCATGCCGTCTTCGATCGAGACGATCGGGTATTTGGCGACGAGGTCGGCTAGGAATTTGGCGTTCTGGTCGGGGGAGAGCGAGAGGCCTGCGCCCTCCATCTCATACTTGCCCTTCTTGAAATACTCTGTGGCGGCGCAATCGAGGGCGAGGACGACGTCGTCGCCGGGCGTGTAGCCCGCCTTCTCGATCGATTTCAGCACGAAGCCGATCGCTTCGTCGGCGCTCTTCAGATTCGGCGCAAAGCCGCCTTCATCGCCGACATTGGTGGAATGGCCGGAATCCTTCAGCTCCTTCTTCAGCGTCTGGAAAATCTCGGCGCCCACGCGCACGCCGTCGGCCATGGTCTCGGCGCCGACCGGCATGATCATGAATTCCTGCATGTCGATTGGATTGTCGGCATGAGCGCCGCCATTAATGATGTTCATCATGGGCGTGGGCAGCATCCGCGCCTGCACGCCGCCGACATAGCGGTAGAGCGGCAGGTGATTGGCGAGCGCGGCCGCTTTCGCCGTCGCCAGCGAAACGCCCAGGATGGCGTTGGCGCCGAGGCGAGCCTTGTTCGGCGTGCCGTCGAGTTCGAGGAGGATCCGGTCGATGCGGCGCTGATCTTCGCCGTCCATTCCCAGAATGGCGTTGGCGATCTCGCCATTCACCGCCTCCACCGCATCGCGTACGCCCTTGCCGAGATAGCGGTCGGGCTCGCCGTCGCGCTTCTCGTTGGCTTCGTGCGCGCCGGTCGAAGCGCCGGAGGGGACCGCGGCCCGGCCCATTGAACCGTCTTCCAGATAAACATCCACTTCCACAGTGGGATTGCCGCGGCTGTCGAGGATTTCGCGCCCGATGATGTCGGCGATGCCGGTCATGAATGGTCTCTTGCACTCGCTGTGAAGGAAGCCCGGCTTTTTGACCGGCCCCCCTCAAAACGCAAGGGCGCGCACCTCAGCCGGCTATTGGAACGAGATGTCGCCTCCCATGGAGCGCGAGACTCTGCGCGCGGCCGGCGCGCCCAGGACATCGATGTCGCCGCCCATGCTGGCGTCAGCGTCGACCGCCTCCCCGGCGAAGACGTCGGCCTCGCCGCCCATTGAGGCGTCCACCATCACACGGGCGCATTCGAGACCGCGCGCGCGCAGCGCGCCGCCCATGCTGACATCCGCGTTCAACGACCCGCATCGCCCATCGACGGTCAGGCTCGCGCCCATGCTCACGTCGACGCTGAGTTGGTCGGCGTCGAGGCCGTTGGCCCGCGCCTCAAGGCCCATCGACGCATCAAAGCTGCGCAGCGACGGCGCTGTCGCCTCGACCCGTGCCAGCGTCCCGCGGGAGGAGCAGAAGAACGTGCAGCGCCGCGATATCCGGAGGACGCCGTTGCGAACCTGGACGCGCATGCGGTTAAGCCGGCGGGTCTCGCCGGTGATCACCACGGAATGGTCTGGTCCGGCCGTGTAGACCACTTCATAGGGGCCGCTTGCATCGATCGCGTGGAAAGCTTGGCCGTCGATCCGGCGGGTGTCGGCGTAGGCGGGGCTGGCGGTGAGCGCGGCCGCGGCCAAGGCCATGGAGGCGGCGATCGCAAGCGCCTTCAAGAACGCGCGCGCAGTGGTCGTCGGCATGGATTGATCTCCCTCTCTGAGTGGGAGATGCGCCGTTGGGCGCGTTCGGATGCGATCAATCGGCGAACCAATCGCCGTGAAAGCCCTGCGGCACCCGGCGCGGCAGCTTCACCCGCGCTGTTTCGGCCAGGGTGTCCGCCTCCAGGATCACGAGATCGCTGGTCCCGCTTGACCCGTCATAGACGAAGCCCATCAGCCAGCCCTCGCCCTCCCCCGGGCCGCCGGCGGCGAAGGCGAATTCCGAGGCCATCGTGTTCTCGCCGAAGGTCTTGACGGCGCGCTCTCCGGTCTGGCGATCGAACCGGACGACACGATCGAAATGCTCCGCCTCGCCGATGCCGCGGTTCACGGCGCCGGCGGCGAAGGTGATGCGGTTCTTGAGGCCGGCGCGGCGGTCGTCGATGCGGGGAAACTCCGTGACGAGATCGTCGAGCGGCTCCTCGCGCGTCGCCATCGTGTTCAGATCAATACGCCAGCGGTGGAGGCGCGAAGCGGAATCGAACTCTTCCGCCCTGCCGCGCCACAGCGAGGGGTAACGGGCGACGTCCATGACGATCGCGCCGTCCTCCTCGTAGGCGTTGGCGGGATGGAAGACGTAACAGGGATCGATGTCGGCCCAGCGGATCTGGTCGGCGTCGCCGCCGCGAGGCAGCACGCCGAGGCGGGCGCCGTGCGCGTCGTTCCAGACGTAGGGAAAACGCCCGCGCATCGCGAGGTCGAAGTCGAACGTGATCGGCAGGTCCATGAAGATGACATGGTTGCGGGTCATGCCGAAATCGTGCGCCATCACCGAGGCGCTCATCGGGATCTCGACCGACTTGGTCAAGCGGCCATCCCTGTCGATCACGTGATAGGTCAGAAACGGCGGCATGAAGCCGTAGCCGAAGGCGTGCATTTCGCCCGTATCCGGACAGATCTTAGGGTGGGCGGTGAAGGCGGTCGTCAGCTTGCCGGCAAAATCGTGTGGGCCGACGGACTCCAATTCGCCGGTCACCTCGAACGGGAAGGCGCCTTCCTCCAACGCGAAGAAGCGGCCCGCATGGCGGACGATGTGCGTGTTGGCCGTGGTCATCGCGCGGTCCATCAGCGCGCGGTTGCGTTCTTCGCCGGCGAACACGCGCGTGCGCTGATGACGGTTGCGATACCAGGCGGCGCGGCCGTTCTCGAGGCGCACGCCGTGCAGCATGCCGTCGCCCACGAACCAGTGCGGCGAGGGCGCGCGCGACGGGTTCGGACCGTTGCGCAGATAGACGCCCGTGAGCGCCGGCGGGATGGCGCCCTCGACCTTCAGCTCCGTGAGCGTCGCTTCGTCCGGGACGGGCGCGTAATTGCCGCGCAGGTGAAAGGGAACGCGTGCGTCGCCATCCATGGAGGACCTCCTGCAGGTTTCCGCAGCGGCGTACTTGACGGTACGCGCGCGGCGGAGTACCGAACGGTACGGTACTAAGCGCCGCTTTTGAGGAAGAGTCCAGATGCTGACGCCCCGCCCTGACTGGCTTGAGCCGCTCAACGATCCCCGCAACGAGGCGATCCTGACCGCGGCGTTCGACGTGTTCGTCGCAAAGGGCTTCCATGGCGCGACCATGGCCGACGTGGCGCGGGACGCGCGGGTGTCGAAGGAAACGCTGTACGCGCGGTTCGATTCCAAGGAGGGGCTGTTGTTTGCGCTGTGCGCCTGGGGCTGCGGCAAGACCGGCGACAAGGGCGCGGCGATCATGGCGCTCTTGCCGCACGAGCCGATCGCGGCGCTACGGCTCTACGCCGAAATGGTGTTGGCGCAGCTCACGCATTGCGAGGCGATGGCGCTTTACCGGGTGGTGGTCGCGGAGTCGGAGCGCGCGCCGCAATTGGGCATCACGTTCGACGAAATGGGCCAGATCGGCAGCCGGGAGGTGCGCGCGGCGCTGTTCGACGCCCTCCGCGCCAAGGGGCTGATCGAAGCCGATGATCTTGCGGCGTTCGAGGACGATTTCTTCGGGCTGGTGCGCGGCAATCTCATGCACGAGGTGCTGATCGGGGCGCGCGCCGAACTCGACCCCGCGGAGGTCCCGGCCCGGGCCGAACGGGCGGCGGCGCGGTTGTTGAAGGCTTATGCGCCTTCGATGCCGCGCGCCGCGAACGCCGCTTAAGGTCAGTCGTCCTTCGCCTTGATGACCTGTTTGCCGCGGTAACGGCCGGTCGTCGGGTCGATGTGGTGGGGGCGGCGCAGCTCGCCGCTCTCCTTGTCCGTCACGTAGGCGTTCTTCCCGAGCGCGTCGTGGGCGCGGCGCATGCCGCGGCGGGATGGGGATGTCTTGCGTTTCGGGACGGCCATCGCCGCGCGCTCCTGGGAAGTCTCGTGGAAGCGGCCGCGTATAGCGGCAGCCACGGCCCCTGACAAGCGCGGGGCCTCTTACACCGCGTTCCGGAACGGGGCGACCAGGGCGTCGAGGATCGCCTCCGCGTGCCCGCCGCCGAGGCCTGCCGCCTCGATATAGCCCATCAAGGCTTCCTTCTCGGCCGCCGGGAAAAGCCCGTCTGCGGCGACCACGGCGAGCAATTCCCGCACGATCGTCATTTTTTCCACGCGGGAGAAACGCGATGCGTGCTTGCGGAGGTAGACGGTCAGGTCCGCCCGGGTGAGCGCTGCGGCGTCGACCGCCGCATCGACCTTGTCGCGCGGGAAGACGGCACCGGTCGCGGTCGTCATGGCGGCGACGATGGCCTGGCGCTCCAGTTCGGCCGCTTCGCCGTCGATCCGCGCGGCGTTGGCGAGGACTTCAAGGAGCAGATCGGGAAAGTGCGCGGCCATGTGCGCAGCTTAGGACGCTTGCGCGCGCCGGGCCACTCCTGCGCTAGGCCGCCTTTTGGCGCGCACAATGGGCGCAGCAATAGATCGCGCCGCCCTCCTCCACGGCGTGGCCGATGATGCGGCACTCGCAGTGCGCGCACCGCGGCGCCATCGCCTCGATCGCACATTCGAAGGAATCGAACGTCTTGGTCGCGCCGCCGCGCGTCACTTGGAACGCCTTGTCGTATTCATTGCCGCACACATCACACCGCATGAGAACCTCCTCTAACGCCAACGCGGCGGCGGCGGAGGGTGTTCCGTGCGGGCGCGCTACAGCCATGCATCGCGTGCTACAAGGCCGCCCATGAACACTGACCTCTACGGCGCGCTCAAGCGCTACGCCGACGCCTGGACCGCGGGCGACATCGCCGCGATCTTCGCCTGCTACCACGACGACTTCACGCTGCACTACGGCGGCACCAATCCGCTCTCCGGCGATCATGTCGGAAAGGCTGCGTCCATCGCGACGCTTGCCGAAGTCACCCGCCGCACCCAGCGCGGCCGTCCCGAGATCATCGACGTCGCCGCCGGCGACACCCGCGCCGTGCTCATCGCGCGCGAACGCTTCACCCGCGACGGGCGGAGCGACGACTTGGTGCGCGTGCTGGTGTTTGCGGTGAAGGACGGTCTACTCGCAGAGTGCTGGCTCTACGATCAGGATCAAGCGCTGGTGGATTGGTACTTGCGGGATTGAGTCGACGCGTAAGCGTCAAACCAACCGGCTCTGTTCCACGGCAGCGCCGATGAAGCTGGCGAAGAGGGGGTGGGGTTCGAAGGGGCGGCTTTTCAGTTCGGGATGGAATTGGACGCCGATGAACCAGGGATGGTCCACGCGCTCGACGATTTCGGGGAGCACGCCGTCCGGGCTCATGCCGGAGAAGCGCAGGCCGACCGCTTCGAGCTTATCCTTGTAGCGTGCGTTCACTTCGTAGCGATGGCGGTGGCGCTCGGAAATCGTGGTCGCGCCTTCGTAGATCGCGCTGCTCCGCGTACCCGCCGCGAGCACCGCTTCGTACGCGCCAAGCCGCATCGTGCCGCCGAGATCGCCCTCGGCGCTGCGTTTCTCCAATTCGTTGCCTTTCACCCATTCCGTCATCAGGCCGACGATGAGGTGTTTGGCGGCGCCGAACTCGCTGGATGACGCGCCCTTCAAGCCCGCCTGATGCCGCGCGGCCTCGATGCACGCCATCTGCATGCCGAAGCAGATGCCGAAGAACGGCACATTGCGTTCGCGGGCGAATTGCACGGCCGCGATCTTGCCTTCGGCGCCGCGCTCCCCGAAGCCGCCGGGCACCAAGATGCCATTGACGCCTTCGAGCGCGGCGATCGCATCATCCTCGGTTTCGAACGCTTGGCTCTCGATCCAGGAAATATCGACTTTCACATTGTTGGCGACGCCGCCGTGCTGGAGCGCCTCGATCAGCGATTTGTAGGCGTCCTTCAGCTCGGTGTACTTGCCGACGACGGCGATCGACACGTGGCCGTCGGGATTGCGCAGGCGCTGCGCGATCGTTTCCCATTTGCCGAGGTCCGGCGCCGGCGCGACGGTGACGCCGAAATGCTTCAGCAATTCGGTGTCGAGGCCCGCCTCGTGGTAGGCCAGCGGCGCTTCATAAATCGTGGGCAGATCGCGCGCTTCGATCACGGAGCTTTCGCGGACATTGCAAAAGAGCGCGATCTTGCGCTTCTCATCCGCCGGGATCGGACGGTCGCACCGGCAGAGGATGATGTTGGGCTGGATGCCGATCGAGCGCAGCTCCTTGACGCTGTGCTGGGTCGGCTTGGTCTTCATCTCGCCGGCTGAGGGGATGTACGGCAGCAGCGTCAGGTGCACGAAGACGGCCTGGCCGGGATCGAGCTCCTGGCTGAGCTGGCGGATCGCTTCGAAGAACGGCAGGCCTTCGATGTCGCCCACCGTGCCGCCGATCTCGCAGAGCACGAAATCGGCGCCGCCGTGATCGGCGAGGATGAAGTCCTTGATCGCGTTGGTGACGTGCGGGATCACCTGCACGGTCGCGCCGAGATAATCGCCGCGCCGTTCGCGCGCGATGATCTCCTGATAGATGCGCCCGGTGGTGATGTTGTCGGCCTTGGTGGCCGAGACGCCGGTGAAGCGCTCGTAATGGCCGAGATCGAGGTCGGTCTCTGCGCCGTCGTCCGTTACAAACACTTCGCCGTGCTGCGTCGGGCTCATCGTGCCCGGATCGACGTTGAGATAGGGGTCCAGCTTGCGGAGGCGGACTTTATAGCCCCTTGCCTGCAGCAAGGCGCCTAAAGCGGCCGATGCGATGCCCTTCCCCAGCGAAGAAACAACGCCGCCCGTAATGAACACGTAGCGCGCCATCACAATCCGCGAGCCCCCGGACTTCCGCCGCGGCGCGTCGCTGCTTCACTCCAATCTCAAGACCCTGTTCCGGTCCCCACCTGGTGGGCGAACGCGATAACGCGACAGAACGCTGGCGCGCCTGCCGTCATTGATCCGGACCCGCCGGACGGCGCCGCACGGGCTCGTCCGGGGCCGGATCATCGCGCGATTCGGGCGGCGTTTCAGCCGGCGCCGTGCGCGGGGCGACCTCCACCGGCAAAGCCGCGGGGGCTTCCGTGCGCGCGGGCTGAGTGCGCGGCTGCGTCCGCGGCGGGGTGCTTGCCGGGGCGGACGTGCGCGGGGCCGGTTGGCGCGGCGCGGCTGCCGGCGGGGGCGCGCTGGAGATCGGCGCGGCGAACGTCTTGGCGTCGTCGGGCGACGGGGCTGTCGGGCTCTCGGTGGCGGCCGGCGCGGACACCGGGATCGCCTCTTCCGCGGGCGCTGCGGTTTCTGCCGGGGCGACGGCGCCGGCGACATCGAGATTGAGCTGGCGCTGCTGATTGCGCGCCTCGTAGCCGGAAAGCACCGTCAGCCCGAGGGAAGTTGCGAAAAAGAGCGCCCCGAGCACGGTGGTCATCCGCACCAGCGCATTGGCCGCGCCGCGCCCGGACATCATGGCGTTGCCCCCGCCGCCGCCCATGCCGAGCGCGCCGCCCTCGCTGCGCTGCAGCAGGACGAGCCCGATCAGAAACGCCGCGATCAGGAAATGGATGACGAGCACGACGGCTTGCATGGAGGCTCCGAAAGGAAAGCGGGTGGATAGCCGAGCGGCCCGGCGAACGCCAGCCGCAGACGCTGCGTCCTATGGCCTTTACTTAAGGGCGCGAATGATCGCGGAAAAGTCGGCGGCCTTGAGGCTGGCGCCGCCGACCAGCGCGCCGTCAACCTCGTCCAGGGCCAGAATCTCTCCTGCGTTCTGGGGTTTGACCGAGCCGCCATAGAGTATCCGCGTGGCTGCGGCGCGGGGGCCCAGCGTGCTGCGGATAAAGCCGTGCATCGCCGCGATCTCATCGGTTGAGGCGGTCAAACCTGTCCCGATGGCCCAGACCGGCTCGTAGGCGACGACGAGTTCGCCTTCCGCGGGCAGGCTGCCGGCGATCTGGGCGCCGACCGTGGCTTCGGCCTGGCCCGCGCGGCGCTGCTCGATCGTTTCGCCGACGCAGACGATCGGCGTCAGCCCAGCCCTCAGCGCGGCGTCAGCCTTGGCGCGGACCAGGGCGTCGGTCTCGCCGTGGTCGCGCCGGCGTTCGGAATGGCCCACGATGACCAGGCTCGCCCCGGCGTCGGCCAGCATGGCGGCGCTGAGGTCGCCGGTATGGGCGCCCTCGCCTGCGGTGTGACAGTCCTGGCCCCCGAGGAGGATCGGGGCGCCCTTCAGCTTCCAGGCGGCCTGCGCCAGGAGCGTCGCGGGGGGGCAGATGGCGACGTCGCCCGTCGCGGGCGCGGCCGCGAGGGCGGCCTTGAGCGCGTCGAGTTCCATCAGCGCGGCGGCCAGGCCGTACATCTTCCAGTTTCCGGCGATCAGCGCGCGGCGGCTCATGGCGTCGTCCTCTTGGGGCGGGATTTTGCGGGGCGCGGCGTCGCAGCGGCGCCGCGTTGCCCCCTCGCGCGCCCCTCTCTATGGTTCGCGGCCCTTTTGATCAACGGACCCGTCTATGCTTGCTCAGATGCGCGCCCTGACGCGCGGCTTCGTGGCGAAGATCCTTCTGGCGCTGCTCGTGATTGCGTTCGCGATCTGGGGCATCCAAGGCGCGTTCAGCGGGATCGGCACGACCGATATGGCGAAAGTCGGCTCGCGCAGCGTGTCAGCGCTGGAGCTTGACCGCACGCTGAGGCAGGTGCTGGACAACCAGCGCGAAGCGGGGCGCACCATCACGCGCGAAGAAGCGATCCGGCAGGAAGCCCATCGCCGCATCCTCGAAGAGCTGATCCAAGAGAAGGCGATGTATGCGTTCGCCGACCAGCTGGGCGTCCGCGCAGACCGGACCGTGGTCGCGCAGGAGATCGTCCGCGAGATTCCGGCCGCCCGCAATGAAATGACCGGCGCCGTGGATGAAGCCGCTTTCGAGGGCTTCCTGCGCCGCATCGGGTATTCTCGCGACGAGTTCTTCGCGCTGGTGCGGGATCGCCTTGCCGTGCAGCAGGTCGGCCAGGCCCTGACGGACGGTGTGCGTGCGCCGCACAGCTTCGGCGAATTGCTGCTTGCCTATCAAAGCGAGATGCGCACCGTCACCGTCGCGCAGCTGCCGATCACCGCGCTCGGCGCCATTCCCGCGCCGACCGACGCGCAACTGGAAGAGCTCTATCGCGAACTCTCCGACCGTTTCGGCGTTCCCGAGTTTCGAAACTTCACGCTGGTTGTCGCCGATCCCGCGAGTTTCGCCGCTGCGGCTGACATCAGCGAAGAGCGCATCCGCGACGTGTTCGAGCGTCAGCGCGCGCGTCTTTCCACACCGGAGCGGCGCAGCTTCACCATCGTCACCGCGCGCAGCGAGGCGGAAGCGCGCACCGCGGCGGAGCGGCTGGGACGCGGCGAAGACGCCGCAGCCGTCGCCGCAGCGATCGGGGGGCAGACTCTAAGCTATGACAACCAGACGGCCGAGGAAGTCGGCGACGAAGCGCTCGCCGAAGCCGTGTTCGCGATGCCGGCGGGCGCCGCGCCGCGGGCTGTGGCGGGCTCGTTGACCCGGTTCGCGGCGGTGCGGCTCATCAGCGTCACGCCAGGCCAAGCGGCGAGCCTTGAGAGCGTTCGCGACGAAATTCGGACGGGCCTGGCGCGCGAAGCCGGCCGCGAACGCATCGGCGACGCAATCGAGGAATTCGAGACGCTTACCGACGAGGGCCGTCCGCTGACCGAGGCGGCGCGTGCGGCGGGGCTTCAGGTGCGCGAGATCGCGGCGGTGAACGCGCAAGGGCAGCTCCCCACCGGCGAGGCGGCGGCGCCGCCGTTCAACGACCCTCGTGTGCTGCGCGAGGTGTTCGCGATCGACGCCGGTGAGGACGTCGCGTTCATGCGGATCGAGAACGATCTCGAAGTGTTCATCCACCTGAACGACATCACCCCGGAATCCACGCGCCCCCTTGCAGAGGTGCGCGACGCGCTGGCGCAGGAATGGATTCGGCGCGAGCGCACCTCGCGGCTGGAGGCGGTGGGGCGGCGCATCGTCGACGCCGTGCACGGCGGGACCGCACTGCCGGCGGCCGCGGCAGCAGAGCGTGCGACCATCGTGGCGCGTGGCGACACGATCTCGCGGGAAGACGCGTCACGGTCCATCCCGGAAATCTTCAGCGCGCGCGAGGGCGAAGCGGTGATGGGCGTCAGCGGCGACGGGTCGTTGCTGTTGGTCGCGCAGGTGGAGCGGATCGAGCGCGACGATCCCGCCCAGCAGCGCCCGATCATCGAACGCAATCGCGCGAGCTTTCAGCGCGGCGCTCGCAGCCTCGGCGCGAGCCTGGGCGAAGCGATCCAGGCTGCGGCAGTGGAGGCCGCGGACGTGCGGGTGAACGAGAGCCTGCTCAATCGCACGTTCACGCTGGAGACGCCGGACCAATGACGCTGCGCGCATGACGCCGTGCGAGCCGTCGTTCGAGGCGTTCGCGGCGCGTTTCGCCGCGGGCGGCGCGCTGGTGTGGACGCGCCGCATCAGCGATCTGGAGACGCCGGTCTCGGCGCTCCTCAAGCTCGGCGCCGACAGGCCGGGCGCGTTCCTGTTTGAAAGCGTCCAAGGCGGCGATTGGCGCGGGCGCTATTCGATCATCGGGCTCAAGCCAGACCTGATCTGGCGTGTGCGCGACGGCCGCGCGGAGATGAGCGCCGGGCGCTTCGACGACGCCGCGTTCAAGCCCGATACGCGCGCCCCGCTGGACTCGCTTCGCCGCCTGATCGCGCAATCGGCGCTGCCCATCCCGGAAGGCCTGCCCCCGCCGGCGGCGGGGTTGTTCGGCTACCTCGCCTACGAGATGGTGCGCGAGGTGGAGACGCTGCCGCCGTGCGCGCCCGATCCGCTTGGGCTGCCTCAAGCGCTGCTGATGCGGCCCACGATCGTGGCGGTGTTCGACACCGTCGCCAGCGAGATCATCCTGGTGACGCCGGCGCGGCCGGGGCGCGGGCGCGATGCAGCGTCCGCCTACGAGTCTGCGCGACGCCGACTGGATACGGCGTTGCGTGCGCTGGAGCGGCCCGCGCCGCGCATCTCATCCGCCGCGGAGCCGCGCGAGCCGCCGTCCGCGCCGCAATCCAACATCGAGCCTGCGCGCTATCGTGAGATCGTGGAAGCCTGCAAGGCGTACACGCGGAAGGGCGACATTTTCCAGGTCGTGCCCAGCCAGCGTTTCACCACGCCGCTGGCGGCGCCGCCATTTGCGCTTTACCGCGCGCTTCGCCGGCTCAATCCCTCGCCGTTCCTCTTCTATCTCAACTTCAACGGCTTCGCGGTGGTCGGTTCATCGCCGGAGATTCTGGTGCGGCTGCGGGAAGGCGTCGTCACCATTCGCCCGATCGCGGGAACGCGCCCGCGGGGCAAGACGCCGGCGCAGGATCGCGCAAACGAGGACGACTTGCTGGCCGACCCCAAGGAGCGCGCGGAGCATCTGATGCTGCTCGATCTCGGCCGCAACGATGTCGGCCGCGTCGCTGCGCGCGGGCGCGGGGCCAATGACGGTAAGCCAAACGTGCGCGTGACCGAGAGCTTCGCGGTCGAGCGGTATTCGCACGTGATGCATATCGTTTCGAACGTCGAAGGCCGCATCGCGCCGGACAAGGACGCCGTCGATGCGCTCTTCGCCGGCTTCCCGGCGGGCACGGTGTCTGGCGCGCCGAAAGTGCGCGCGATGGAGATCATCAACGCGATGGAGCCGCATGCGCGCGGCGTCTATGGCGGGGGCGTTGGGTATTTCTCCGCGGGCGGCGAGATGGACACCTGCATCGCGCTACGCACCGGCGTGGTGAAGGACGGCGCCTTGCACGTCCAAGCCGGCGGCGGCGTCGTACTCGACAGCGATCCCCAGCTTGAACTGGAAGAGACGCAGCACAAGGCCGCCGCCCTCTTCCGCGCCGCGGCCGAGGCATGGCGTTACAGCTAGAGCATCATCCGACTGAATCGAACCAGGCCGCAGACGCGGGTGCGAAGCTCTCGGGAACGGCTCCGCCGCGGCGGCGCGTCAGGGCCGGATCAGATATTTTTCGCCGGTGCGCTTGGCGTTGTAGGCGACGAGCGTCGCGGGATCGAGCGCCTGGGCGAGCGTGATCTCATGGCTATAGCGGCTCTTGAACGTTGTGGTGAGTTCATCGACGACACGCTTGCGCATCCGCGCGACCGTCTCCGCTCCGGCCTTCGCCATGAACGGCGTGAGCAGGAAGCCTGACAGCGCCCACGAGAATCCGAAACTGCGGGTGAGGATCGTGGGGCTGAGATCGAGCGCTCCATAGATGTAGACTTGCTTGAACGTGTCGGAGCCGTAGCGGCTGTAGGCGGTCATGCGTTTGACGGCGGCCGCTTCCATGGCGGTGAGAAGCTGGCCCGCAAGCTTGCCGCCGCCGGTGGCGTCGAATCCCAGCGTGGCGCCGGTCTCCACGAGCGCAGCGGTGAGATCGTCCATGAACGAGTCGGTCGAGGAATCGATCACATGCTGCGCGCCGATGCTCTTCAGCAGCTCAACCTGGGCCGGACTGCGCACGACATTGACAAGCGGCACGCCGTCCTTTGCGCAGATTTTGACGAGCATCTGGCCGAGGTTCGATGCGGCTGCGGTGTGGACGAGCGCGGTGTGGTTCTCGCGGCGCATCGTCTCGACGAACGCGAGCGCAGTCAGTGGATTGACGAAGCACGAAGCCCCGTCGGCGGGGTCTGCGCCCGCGGGCAATTCCATGCACATCGCGGCCGGCAGGCAGCGATATTCCGCATACATGGCGCCGCCGAGCAGCGCGACGGTCTTGCCGATCAGCGCCTGGGCTTCCGGCGCGGCGCCGGCTTTGATCACCACGCCGCAGCCTTCGTTGCCCACCGGCAGCGCTTCACCCACGCGGCCGGCCATCGCACGCATCGCGGCCGCCGGGATCGGGGCGGTGAGCCGTGGGAGGCCGTCGCGTTCCGAGGCGCGTAAGCCTGAGACATCGGCGCCGCCCACCAGCAGCCCGAGGTCGGAGGGATTGATCGGCGTGGCGAGCACCCTCACCAGGACCTCGTGGTCGCGCGGCGTCGGCATCGGCTGTCGTACGAGGGAGATCTCGAGCTCGCCCTCCTCCTTCACCAGGGACAGAAGGACGAGGTTGTCGGCGGGAATGTCGGTCATGGCGCAGCTCCGGAAGGTCGCTTGAAGGGCTAGGACCAAGGGGCGCACGCGGCAAGCCTCGGGCGTGGCCGACGGTAGGGAAAGCCGATCGGCCGGCCGTTGAGATTGCCGGCAAACGCGCTAGGCTGGGGATCATGCTCCGCCGTGCAATCCCCGCGCCCGCCGTCCATGTACGATGGCGCCCGCTCGACTGACGTCCCCTACCCCGTCAGCGAACGGATGCACACGCCATGACTTCGGCCCCGACGATCCTCGTCATCGATAACTACGACAGCTTCACCTACAATCTCGTCCACTACGTGGAAGACCTCGGCGTCGCCTGCGATGTGCGCCGCAATGATGCGCTGGGCGTGGCGGAGATCCTCGCCCTCGCGCCGGATGGCGTGTTGCTGTCGCCGGGCCCTGGCCAACCGCGTGACGCGGGCGTTTGCATCGATCTCATCAAGCAGGCGCCCAACGCGCTGCCGATCCTCGGCGTATGTCTCGGCAACCAAGCGATCGGCGAGGCGTTCGGCGGTGAAGTGATCGCGGCGAAGGCGATCATGCATGGCAAGGTCAGCGAAATCCGGCATCGCAATGCGGGTCTGTTCAACGGCCTGCCCTCGCCGATGACGGCGACGCGCTATCACAGCCTCGCGGTGCGGCGCGACACGTTGCCGGAAACGTTGCTGATCGATGCGGAGACGACGGATGGGGAAGTGATGGCGCTGCGGCACCGCACGCGGCCCATCTTCGGCCTGCAATTTCACCCGGAATCCATCGCCAGCGAACACGGCCACGCGCTGATCGGCGCGTTCCTCGGTGCAGCCGGGCTCGGCGCGGCGCGCGCGCGATGAGCGACCTTGCGGCGGACTTCGCCCGCGTTCTCGACGGCGAGACCTCGTTTGAAGAGACCAAGGCGTTTCTCGTCCGCTCGATCGAGCGCATGGGCGATTCCGGCGCGCTCGCGGCGGGCGCGCTGGCGCTCCGTGACCGTATGGTGCGGGTCTCAGCGCCGGACGGCGCGATCGACGTCTGCGGGACCGGCGGCGATGGGGCGCACACGCTCAACATCTCCACCGCCGTCGCGTTCGTCGTCGCCGGCGCCGGCGCAACCGTGGCGAAACACGGCAACCGCGCGATGAGTTCGAAAAGCGGCGCCGCCGACGTGCTGGAAGCGCTGGGCGTCAGGTTGACCGGCGATGTCGCCACGCTCGAACGCTGTTTGCGCGACGCCAAGGTCGCTTTCCTCTTCGCCCAGAACCACCATCCCGCGATGCGCCACGTCGCGGCGGCGCGGCGCGAGCTGGGCGTGCGCACCATCTTCAATCTGCTCGGGCCATTGGCGAACCCCGCCGGGGGTGCGAGGCAATTGGTCGGCGTCTTCAGCGCGGATTTTCTGACGCCGGTCGCGGAGGCGCTGCGCGCGCTAGGCGCCGCGCACGCCTGGGTGATCCATGGCGCCGGCGGCCTCGACGAATTGTCAACGTTCGGCGCGGGCGAAAACCATATCGTGGCGCTCCGCGGTGGCGCGACGGCGGCGCGGACGCTCGCCGCTGACGCCGCATCGCCGGCCGACAGCGGATTGCGCGGCGGCGACGCCGTCTACAACGCCGCCGCCTTGCGCGACCTGCTGGACGGTCGGTCCCGAGGGTCGGCGTACGAGGCTGTCGTGACGCTGAACGCGGCGGGCGCCCTTGTGGTCGCTGGTCTGGCCGACGATCTCGCGCAGGGACGTTCCATCGCTGCGGAGGCGCTCCGGAGCGGGGCCGCCCGGGCGGTGCTGGAGGCGCTCGTCGTCGCCACGAAGGACGCGCCGTGACAGACGTGCTCGAAACCATCGTCGCCTACAAGCGCTCGGAAGTGGCGGCGCGCAAAGCGCTCGGCCGCGACATCGATGCGTTGGCGAAAGCGCAATCGCCGCCGCGCGGGTTTGCACGCGCGATCGCGGCGGCCGGCGGCGTGGCGCTGATCGCGGAGATCAAGAAAGCATCGCCGACACGCGGGCTCATTCGCGCCGATTTCGATCCGCCCGCGCTGGCGCGCGCCTATGCGGAAGGCGGCGCGCATTGCCTCTCCGTGCTGACCGATGCACCGAGTTTCCAAGGCGACGACGCCTATCTTGGCGCCGCGCGCGACGCGTGCGGGCTCCCCTGCCTGCGCAAGGATTTCATGATTGATCCGTGGCAGATCGCAGAAAGCCGCGCGCTTGGCGCCGACGCGATCCTCGTGATTCTCGCGTGTACGGAGGATGCGCTCGCGCGCGAGCTTGTTTCGGAAGCGCAGCGATTTGGCATGGACGCGCTGATCGAAACCCATGACGAGACCGAGTTCGATCGGGCGCTCACGCTCGCCTCGCCGCTGATCGGGGTCAACAATCGCGACCTGCGGACGTTCGAGACGACGCTCGCGGTGACGGAGCGACTGGCGCCGCGGGCGCCGCGCGATCGGCTGCTGATCGCGGAATCAGGCATCCACACCAGCGCCGACGTGGCGCGTGTCGCGCGCGCCGGCGCCCGCGCCGTGCTGGTCGGAGAATCCCTGATGCGTCAGTCCGATGTGGTGCAAGCGACGCGCGCGCTCATGGCCGCCCCGCTTTAGCTTGACCTTTTTTAAGAACGGACATAGAACAAAGAGCAACGTTCACTCTTTGGACCGTTGTTCCTTTTGCGGAACTCTTCGCGGCCCAGGCTGACAAGCGAGCGAGGCGCAATGCTCACGTCGAAACAGAAAGAATTGCTGCTCTACATCCATGAGCGGATCAAAGAGACGGGCGTCTCGCCCTCCTTCGACGAGATGAAAGAGGCGCTCGATCTCGCGTCCAAGTCGGGGATCCATCGGCTCATCACCGCGCTTGAAGAGCGCGGCTTCCTGCGCCGGCTGCCGCATCGCGCGCGGGCGCTCGAAGTGCTGAAATTGCCGGATGCGGTTACGCCGTCGGCGCCGCCGCGCGGGCGCGGAGCGTTTCGGCCGTCAGTCGTGCAGCCGCACGAGGCGCAGGCGGCCAATGCGGCGCACGACATTCCCATTCTTGGCCGCATCGCCGCGGGAGCGCCGATCGAGGCGCTGCAGAACGAAATCGGCCGCGTCGCTGCGCCGCCGGAAATGGTGGCGTCAGGCGATCATTTCGCGCTGGAAGTGCGTGGCGATTCGATGATCCAGGCGGGTATTCTCGAGGGCGACGTGGTCGTCCTGCGCCGCGGCGACACCGCCAACAATGGCGACATTGTCGTTGCGCTGATCGACGGGGAAGAAGCGACGCTGAAGCGCTTGCGGCGGCGGGGCAATTCGATCGCGCTTGAAGCGGCCAACCCGGCTTATGAGACGCGCATTTTCGGGCCGGACCGGGTTCGGATTCAGGGGCGCCTCGTGGGGCTGGTGCGGAAGTACGCCTGAGGGCCCCGCGCGTTTAGTGCGGGTGCGGCGTCCATGCGCGGTGGCCTTCGTCACGGGCGCGACGGATGACTGGGGCTGAATCGGAGGCGTAGAGAAAGCCGCCGCCTCTGCGTTCGAGACTTTCCCGATCGATGACCAGCATCGCGCGTGCGGCAAGCGCAGGGGGCGCATCGAGGCGCGTCAGTACGATCGCGCCGTCGAGTGCAGGGGCTGCAAAGCCTTCCGGTTTGAAGACGTAAGCGGCTGAGCCGCCGCCACGCAGCGGCATCACGCACACCGCGGTTTCCGCACACGCCGGCGGGGGCGCCATCGCATCCAGGCGCGACGGCGCCAGGCCCGCGCTCGCGCCGATGCGGTCGCGTGCGAACGTCGAGCGGCCGTAAGGGCGCAGCACCGTCCATCCCTCGGGTCCGTGCGCCACGATCGCGCGCGCCTCGCCGTCGAACAGCAGCACCGGCCGCTCCGCGAACGCGTAGAGCGCCGCCGCGCTCGCCAGCATCGGCGCCGCCGCCCAGCGCAGCGTCCCGCGCCAGAGGCAGGCCCACACGATCGCGAACGCCGCCAAGACAAACGCGCTGTCAGGGGGTTTCGGCAACGCGCGCAGCGCCTCGGGCCGCTCGCCAAAAGCTTGCGCGATACCGACCATCAGATCGCACGCGGCGGCGAGCGTCTGCAGCGCCGGGTCGGCCAAGCCGAAGGGCGCCAGCACCGCGGCGAGCGCGGCCGCCGGCGCCATCACAAAGCTCACCAGGGGCGCGACGGCCAGGTTAGCCGGCAGTCCGTATACGGAAAAGCGCTGGAAATGGTAGAGCGCGAACGGGTCTGTCGCCAATCCGGCGACGAAACTCACCAGCAACGCGCCGCCGATCCCGCGGCCGATCCCCTGCAACCCGCCGACGATTGGACCCGGCGTCGGGAGGTGCGCCGCCTGCTTGCGCGATCGATCCCAGCCCTCGAACGCGGCGACCAAGGCAGCCGTCGCGGCGAACGACATCTGGAAGCCCGGCTCCAAGACCGCCTCCGGCGTCATCAGCACAATGACGAAGGCGGCCAGCGCCAGCCCGCGCATCGAGATCGCGGGACGGTCGATCAGCTTTGCGCTCAGCGCCACCGCCGCCATGACATAAGCGCGCTGCGCCGGCACGCTCGCGCCGGAGATCAACAGGTAGAAGGTGAGCGTCAGCAGCGCGCCCGCGGCGGCGATCTTCTGCGCCGGGATGCGCAGCGCCAGCGGCGCGATCAGCGCAGCCAGCGTCACCAGCGCAGCATAGACCACGCCGCCGGCGATGCTCATGTGCAACCCCGACACCGACAATATGTGGCCAAGACCGGCGTTGAAGAGCGCGTCGTTGATGTCGGGCGGGATGTGGCTGCGATCACCGACGACCAGCGAGGCGGCAACTGCGCCGCCCGGGCCGGGCGACGCGGCATAAATCGCCTCCGACATGTCGCTGCGCACCGCGCCGAGCCAGAGCCGCGCGCGATCCTGCCAAGCGTCAGGGGGGGCGAGCGCAATCGGGCGGCAGCCGCCGAGCGTAAACCCTGTCGCGCCGAGCTTCTCAAAATAGGCCCGGCGGGCGAAATCGAAGAAGCCCGGCGCCATCGGCCCGTCCGGGGGTCCGAGGATCGCGCGGCAGCGTATCGCGCGGCCGGCGGAGAAGGCCCGCACACCGGGCGTCGAGACGCGCACGAAACGCGGCGCTTCAGCGACGCCCTCGATCCGATGCGTGAGGAGGCGCAGGCGCGTGCGCGGCTCGCCAGCTTCGACGGCGTCGACCCAGCCCTCGACGATGACGGGGCCAGTCTCTGCGGCGAGGCGCGGAGCGGCGACGCTGGCGGTCCGCCATTCCGCCGCCGCCGCGCCAAGCGCTGCAAAAGCGCCGACCAGGCACGCGCCCACCGCACATGCCCTGAGCCGCTCCCACACAAGCCGTCGCGCGGCGCTTGGCCAGGCGGCGATGGCCGCGGCCGCTCCAGCCAAGACAACGAAGCCCGCCAACGCCCACCAGCGCGGCGGATCGTGCGGCGCGGCGAGCCACAGCGCGGCCCCCGCGCCAGCGGCGACAGGCAGCCAGAGAATCCAGCGATCCCGCTGGGCCGCAAGGAGCCTTGCGAGCCAGCCGAACCTTGCGCCTGCGCGGGCGAGCGTCCGGCTGCGCACGCTTCGCCCTACGCTCGCCCCCGCCGCGCTTATCATCGAAGCATCAGACCCGCGCTGGGGGGCGTGCGCAAGGCGCGCGACACCATGCGCGGCCGCGGCCGGCGTGCTAAGCGGGCCGCATTGTTCGCAGCATCACCACGAGCCTTTGTCCGTATGACCGTCGTCACCCGTTTCGCCCCCTCTCCCACCGGGTTCCTGCACATCGGGGGCGCGCGCACCGCGCTATTCAATTGGCTGTTCGCGCGCCGGCACGGCGGCAAATACCTGCTGCGCATCGAGGATACCGACCGCGTGCGCTCGACTCAGGCCGCGATCGATGCACTGCTCGACGGGTTGAGCTGGCTCGGCGTCACCGCGGACGAGGCGCCGATCTTCCAATTCGCGCGTGCGAACCGGCACGCGGAAGTCGCGCAGGAGATGATCGCGCGGGGGACGGCGTTCCGGTGCTATCTCACGGCGGAGGAAACTGAAGCGCTGCGCGCTGCGGCGCACGCGGAGGGCCGCGCGTTTCGCTCACCCTATCGCAGCGGCGACGTCCCGGCGACGGATCGCCCGTTCGTCGTGCGCCTGAAGGCGCCGGATGAGGGCGAGGTCGTGAATGAGGATCTCATTCAAGGCTCGGTGCGCATCCGCGGGCGCGACATCGACGATCTCGTGCTGCTGCGGAGCGACGGCACGCCGACCTACATGCTGGCCGTCGTTGCTGACGACCACGACATGGGGATCACCCATGTGATCCGCGGCGACGATCACCTCACGAACGCCGCGCGCCAGATCGTCATCTATCGCGCGATGGAATGGACGGCGCCCGCTTTCGCGCACGTCCCGCTGATCCACGGCGCGGACGGGGCCAAGCTCTCCAAACGCCACGGCGCCTTGGGGGCGGAGGCGTATCGCGATATGGGCTACCTGCCCGAGGCGCTGGCCGCGTATCTCATCCGCCTGGGGTGGAGCCCGGGGCACGACGACATCCTCTCCAAGGAAGAGGCCGCGGCCGTGTTCGATCTTGCGCGCGTGGTGAAGTCGCCGGCGCGGCTTGATCTGGAAAAACTCAACAGCGTCAATGCGCATTTCATGCGTGAGGCCGACGATGCGCGGCTCGCGGCGCTGACGCTCGACTACATCGCCGCGCACCGCGACTGGTGCTTGACCGATGCGCATCGAAGCGCGCTCGCCGCCGCGGTTCCAATCCTGAAGCAGCGCAGCAAGACGATCGCAGAAATTGCTGACTTTTCCTTCTTTTTCATACGCTCCCGTCCCTTCGAACTTGACGCCGCAGCGCAAAAGGCGATGGATGCGCCCGCGTCCGAGCGCCTGGCGCGGCTTGCGCCTCGCCTCGCTGCTCAGGCCGACTGGACCGCACCCGCGCTCGCCGCGGCGCTCAAGGCGTTCGCCGAGGCAGAGGGCGTGGGGCTCGGCAAGATCGGGCCGCCGCTGCGGGCGGCGCTGACCGGCGGCGCGCCGGCGCCCGATATCGGCTGGACGCTGGAGATTCTCGGGCGCGAAGAAACGCTTGCCCGGTTAACCGATCGGATCGGTCAACGATCCTCCTGATGCGCCGCGCCGATGCGCGGGCGCCTGTGCGAATGTGGAGTAGGATGATGCAGACCAAGTTGCGCACAAAGGCCTCGGCCACGCTGACCGTGAACAACAAGCAGATCGAGCTGCCGGTCTATGAGGGCGCCGTGGGCCCCGACGTTCTGGACATCCGCAAACTCTACGGTGAAGGCGGCGTTTTCACCTACGATCCGGGCTATCAATCGACGGCGAGCGCGGAGAGCCAGATCACCTATATCGACGGCGATGAGGGCGTGCTGCTCTATCGCGGCTACCCGATCGATCAATTGGCCGAGCAATCCAACTTCATCGAGGTCTGCTATCTCTTGCTGCATGGCGAGCTGCCCGACGCCGAACAGTACAAGACGTTCGAGAAAGCCATCACCCATCACACCATGCTGCACGCGCAGTTCGACCGCTTCTTCGAAGGGTTCCGTCGCGATGCGCACCCGATGGCGGTGATGGTCGGCACCGTCGGCGCGCTGGCGGCGTTCTATCACGACTCCACCGATATCGATGATTCCTATCAGCGGATGGTGGCCAGCCACCGCATGATCGCGAAGATGCCGACCATTGCGGGGCGCGCGTTCAAGTACACGATCGGCCAACCCTTCGTTTCTCCGCGCAACGAACTCGACTACGCCTCGAACTTTCTGCGCATGTGCTTTGCGGTGCCGGCCGAAGATTATGTGGTGAACCCCGTGCTCGCGCGTGCGCTCGACGTGTTCATGATCCTGCACGCGGACCATGAGCAGAACGCCTCGACCTCGACCGTCCGTTTGGCCGGCTCCTCCGGCGCCAATCCGTTCGCGTGCATCGCGTCCGGGATTGCGTGCCTGTGGGGCCCGGCTCATGGCGGCGCCAACGAGGCGGCGCTCAAGATGCTCGACGACATCGGCGACGTCAAAAACATTCCCGATTTCATCAAGCGGGTGAAGGATCCGGGCGACGACGTGCGGCTGATGGGGTTCGGGCATCGCGTCTACAAGAACTACGATCCGCGCGCCAAGGTGATGCAGAAGCTCTGCCATGCGGTGTTGAAAGAGGTCGGCGCTGAGAACGACCCGATGCTCAAGGTCGCCATGGAGCTGGAGAAGATCGCGCTCAACGACGAGTATTTCGTGAACCGCAAGCTCTATCCGAACATCGACTTCTATTCGGGCATTACGCTGAAGGCGATGGGGTTCCCGACGTCGATGTTCACGGTGCTGTTCGCGGTGGCGCGCACCGTCGGCTGGATCGCGCAATGGGCCGAGATGATCGAGGATCCCTCGCAGAAGATCGGCCGTCCGCGCCAGATCTACACCGGGGCCCCGCGCCGCGACTTCGTGGCGATGGACAAGCGCTAACGCGTGCGGCCGGCCCGCGCGACCTGCAGCACCGCGTCCGCCGCAATCTCGGCCGCGGGGCGTGCACCGCGGCCCATACGATCGAGCGCCGCATTTTGCGCGTTGATCTGGGCGGCGCGTGCGTCTGGATCGCGGAGCAGTCGCACGCCGGCTGACGCCAAGGCTTCTGGCGAAAGCGCAGTCTGCACGAATTCCTGTGCGATCTCGGCCTCCGCCGCGATGTTGAGCAGCGTGATGTAGCGCGGCTTGTAGAGCTTCAGCGCCGTTGCAACAGCGTAGGTAAAGTAGCCGAGCCGATACGCGATCACCATCGGCGCCCCCTGGAGCGCGACTTCCGTCGTCACTGTGCCGGACGTCGCCAGCACAAGAGTCGCGGCGGCGAATGCGTCTTCTTTTTCCGTTTCAGGGACGATCAGTGCGTCGCTTGGCGCCTGCGCGCGCGCAGCCTCGGCCACGGCGTCCGCCGCGACCATGGCGATCCGCAGATCCGGGAAGTCCCGCTTGAGCAACGCCGCCGCAGCCCAGAGGTCGGGACCGACGCGACGCAGTTCGGCGCGGCGGCTCCCGGGCAGCACGACCAGAAGCGGCGCGTCACCGAGGCCATATCGTGTGCGAAACGCGGCGCCATCGCCTTTGCGCGCGCGGCCGATCGCGGGATGGCCGCAGACAGTGCACGCCAGTCCGTAGGGCGCATAATAGGCCGGTTCGAAATCGTGGATGCAGATCAGGTGATCGCACACTGCGGCCAAGGTCTTCGCGCGACCCGCGCGCGTCGCCCACACTTGGGGACCAATGTATTTTACGATCGGGAGATACGGCAGCGCTTTGCGCAGGCGTTGCGCGACGCGCAGCGTGAAGCCCCAGGAATCGATCAGCACCGCGACATCGGGTTTGAACGCGGCAGCCGCAGCGACCGCGTCGTCCGCCGCCCCGATCACGCGGCTGTAGATTCTCAAGCCGTCGAACAAGCCAAGGACCGAAAGGCCGGTTATGTCGGCCTTGGAGGCGACGCCGGCTTCGGCCATACGCGCGCCGCCGACGCCGTCGAAGACGATATCGGGATCGCGGGTGCGCAGGCAGCGGATGAGGTCGGCGCCCAGCGCATCGCCCGACGCTTCCGCCGCAACCACAAAGACGCGCACGTCAGGCCAGGTCCGCGGCGGTGAAACCATAGACGAAGAGGCCCAGCGCGTCCGCACATGCGACGACGTCGCTGCGCCGCACGACGAGCGCGCCGCCTGCTTCGACCGCCACGCCGGCGAGCCCGGCCTTGGCGGCGCCCTCGATCGTCCGTACGCCGATGGTCGGCAGATCGATGCGTCGCTCTTGCCCGGGCTTTGGGCGTTTCAGAAGAACGCCGCGCCGGGTCGCCTCAGACCCTCGCACTTCCAGCGGCAATGACGCGGTGCGGCCCAGCATCTCGTCGGTGCCCTCCTGCGCCTCGACGGCGAGGACGAGGCCGTCGCACACGACAATGGCCTGGCCGACATCCCACGCGTTGAGCGCATCGGCGATCGCGGCTGCTTTGGCGATGTCGCGCCGCGCCCGCTCATCCGGCGCATGCGCGCCGTAGGCGCCGTCGCCAGCGAGCAGCTCGGCGAACGCCGCTTCCGCGCCGATCACGCGCAGACCTTTCTCTTCCAGCGACTTCACGAGCACACGCAGGAGCGCGTCATCGCCTTCGCGGGCAGCTGCGATCAGGTCGGGCAAGAGGACGCGCCCGTAATCATCGAGCGCCAGCTTTGCAAAATCCGGGCGTCGCACCACGCCGATCAGCGTCACCGCGTCGCAACCTGCTGCTTTCATCGCGGCAATGCGCGCGCCCATCTCTCCGAGATTGAAGGTCTCGCCTGGATGCTGATCGAGCCGGGGATCGGCGTGGTGCGCGATCCGCGCGACGTAGAACCCGGCGCCCCGTGCAGCGAGATGCTCGGCAAGCAACACGGGCAGCTCGCCGCCGCCGGCAATGATCGCGAGCTTCTTCCAGGCGGTCACGTCAGTCTCTCGGCATGCAAAGCGGGCGCCCGCCCTCCTCGCGGATGAAGGCGACGATCTCCATCACTTCAGGGCGATCGGCGTAGATCTCCGCAGCGTCGTCGAGGCGCTCCTGGAACGTGCCTTCTTCCGCGAAGAGCAATCGATAGGCGGCGCGCAGGTCGTGAATGAGTTCGCGTGAGAAACTGCGCCGCTTCATGCCCACGACATTGAGGCCGGCGAGGTGCGCGTGGACGCCGAACGCCGACCCGTACGGGATGACGTCGGAAACCACGGCGGAGAGACCGCCGACGAAAGCGTGGCGCCCGACGCGGCAATATTGGTGCACGGCCGCCAAACCGCCGATGATGACATGCTCAGCGATGCGTACGTGCCCGCCAAGCGTCGCGGCCTGGGCCATGATCACATGATCGGCGACAATGCAATCATGCGCCACGTGGGATTGCGCCATGAAGAAATTGTCGGAACCGATGACCGTCCTGGCGCGGCCGCGGATGGTGCCGCGATGCATTGAGCAATGCTCGCGGAAGATGTTGCGGTCGCCGATGACGAGATGGGTCTCTTCGCCCTTGTAGGAGATGTCCTGCGCCGGCGTGCCGAGCGTCGCGTAGGGATAGGCGATGTTGTCCTCGCCCAGGCTCACCCAGCGCTCAATGTACACGTGCGCGACGAGTTTGGTGCGCGCGCCGATCGTGACGTTGGGGCCGACAATGCAATAAGGACCGATCTCAACATCGGCGCCGATTTCAACGCTCGGATCGACCATGGCGGTGGGGTGGATCATCATATGTCCGTCTTCATCGCGGCGAATTCGGCTTCGGCGGCGAGTTCTCCGTCAACCTCGGCGCGGCCCTTGAACTTGAAGATGTTGCGGCGGTGGAAGATCACTTCGACCGGAATCTCCAGTACATCGCCTGGGCGCACGGGACGCCTGAAACGCGCCTTCTCGATGCCCATAAAAAAGATCAGATGCTTGGAGATGTCGGCGTCGAGAGATTTTGACATCAGCAGCGCGCCAGCCTGCGCCATCGCTTCGATCTGCAGCACGCCCGGCATCACCGGCGCGCCGGGGAAGTGGCCGGGGAAAAACGGCTCGTTGACCGACACGCACTTGATCCCGCGGATCGAGGTGAACGCCTGGTAGTCGCGCGCGCGGTCCACCAACAGAAACGGATAGCGATGCGGCAGGCGCCGCAGCACTTCCTCGATTCCGATGACGCTCTCGTCTTCAGCCATCGTTGTCGCCGCCCTTCCCTGCCTGCTTCTTTTCCTGCGCGCGTCGCTTGAGCCAGGCCGTCTCGCGCATCCAGGCGCGGATCGGGCGGGCGGGATAGCCGCACCAGGTCTCGCCGGCCGGCACGTCTTGCAGCACGGCCGAGCCGCCCGCAAGCACGGCGCCGTCGCCGATGGTCTTGTGGTCGGAAATCCCGACGCGGCCAGCGAGGGTCACCCCATCGCCGATCCGGGTGGAGCCGGAGATGCCGCCAAACGCCGCGATCAGGACGCGGCGGCCAAGCTGCACGTTGTGCGCGACGTGGCAGAGATTATCGATCTTGGTTTCCTCGCCGATCACGGTGTCGTCGAAGACGCCGCGGTCGATCGTGGAATTGGCGCCGATGGTCACCCGATCCTGGATGACGACGCGGCCCAGGTGGGGCACGTCCACGAGACCCTCGGCGTCGCCGGCGACGCCGAAGCCTTGCTCGCCGATCACGGCGCCGGCGAGAATCTGGACGTCGTCGCCGATGAGCGCGAACGAGACTGCGGCGCGCGCGCCGATCCGTGTGCGCCGGCCGATCGCGACGCCCGGACCGATGACGGCGTGCGCGCCGATCCTGGCGCCGGCGCCGATCTGGGCGCCGGGTCCGATCACGGCGCCGGGCGCCACGACGGCGCCGGGTTCAATCTCCGCATCCGGATCAATCGCCGGCCCGGCGGCGAGCTCTTTGGGGCGCACCAGCGCGCCGACCAGGCGTGCAAAGGCCGCGCGGGGTCGCGGCGCGACAATGCGTGCTCGGGCTGTCGGAAACGCAGACGCCGCCTCGGCCCTCAGGATGATCGCCCCGGGCGCGCGGTCGGATGCGCTGCGCGGCGCGGCGGCGTCGAAATAGCAGAGATCGGCCAGCCCCGCCCGATTGAGCGGCGCGGCGGATGAAATGAGATGGCCGGCCTCGCCCTCTACAGCGAAGCCGGCCGCAATCGCCGAAACCGGCGATGGTTCTTGAAGCTCATAGAAGCGCGGATCGATCATGAGCCCGTTGTACGCCCCCTTCCGGGGGCGCCAAGCGGGTTCGCGACCAGATCAGGCGGCGCTATTGCTGCGGCTGCGGGGCCGGCGCCGTCTGGCGCGTGACGTTGATCGTGCGCACGCGCTCATCCATCAAGCGCATCACGTCCGGCGTGGCGTCGACGCCCTCGTTCGCCAGCATCACCGTGCTGCGATCAACGACAATCTGCGCATTCCGCGCCTGCATCACTTCGCGGACGATGGGCGTGAGCTGGCGGTTGAACTCCTGACGCGCCATCACCTGCGTGTATTGCATGTCGCGCTCAAGCGTCGCCAGACGCTGCGCAAACGCTTCGCGGCGGCGGCCGAATTCCTGGATGCGGCGTTCCAGCTGGGAGTTCGCGCGGATCTGCTCCGGGGTCTGGCCTTGGGTCGCCTGGGCCAGCGCCTGCTGCTCCTGCTGGAGCCAGGTTTCATCGCCCTGCAACTCGCCGCGCATCTGCGTCTGTATCGCCTGAAGGCGTTGGGCCATATCACGCCCGGCGACGGATTGGGTGAGGACCGTCTCCGAATTGACGATGATCGACGCGCCCGATTGCGCAAACGCCGGGGCCGCCGCCAACGGCGTGAACGCCAGCGCGCACGCCGCGGCGAGCGCTTGAACCGAACGCATGATGAGTGAGCGCATGAGCGGCGCCTTTCTTTGTTTCTGGCCAGCCGGGGCGGACCCGGCCGTGAAGGAGGGGATGCTAGAAGCTTCTCCGCGTGGAGAACCGGAACGTCTCTGTCCGGTCGTAGTCTTCCCGCGCGAAGGGTTGCGCGAAGTCGAACTGGACCGGGCCGAAGGGAGAATCCCAATAGACCGACACGCCGGCCGAACCGCGCATCGCCATGGCGTCGTTGACGTAGGTGTTGAACACCGAATAGTCAGAGCCCGTGGACGGTGAGCGGAACACATTGCTCTGCCGGCTGCCTTCGTCGAGAATTCCCAGCCAACCTATGTCTGCGAATGCGGCGGCCGAAAGGCCGAAGCTCTCGGGCAGACCGAGCGGGAAGGTCAGCTCGAACGTGGTGATCGCAAAGGCGTTTCCGCCCAGAGCGTCGCCGTAGATCGTGTCCTGGACGACGTTGTTCTCGTCCGTCACCACCGTGATCAGACGCGGCCCGACCCCCGCCAGGTCGAAGCCCCGGAAGCTCGACCCGCCCTTGAAGAAGCGGTCGTTGATGCGGACCTCATCATCGTCCCAGCCGAAAATGTAGCCGGACGAGAGACGCGCGCTCGCGGTGATGCCGGGGAACAGGCCGCGATAGATGCCGCCCTGCAGTTCCGTGCGCAAATAATGCACATCGCCGCCAAGGCCGGCGACATCCTGGCTGAGCTGCAGATTGAAGCCGCGGGTCGGCTCGACAACGTCGTTGCGGCGGTCCCAGTTGAACGAATAGCCCAACACGGAGGTCAGGAAGGTGCCTTCCTGGGCGCAGAGGAGCGGCCGGTTGATGTTCGCGGGATCGCATTGGTCGATCGGCGCTGTGGAGGCGTTCTCGTCGTGATCAATCAGCAGATTGGCGATGTCAGTGTCGTCGTGCAGGAGCGAGTAGTTCAGGAAGAGCCCCGTACGCTCGGTCAACGGGAACCCGACGCGGAGGCCAAGACCCGTCGATTGGTTCGTGAACGAGGATTGCTGGGAGAAGTCCGTGCGCAGCGAGAAGAGGTCAAACCCGGCCGTCATCTCCCGGCCGAGGAAGCGCGGTTCGGTGAAGCGCAGATCGTATTGCTGGCGCAGAGAGCTGGTGGAGGCGCGAAGCCGCAGGAACTGGCCGCGCCCGCGGAGATTGCGCTCGCTGTAGGAGACGTCGAACAACAGCGATTCCTGCGAGGAATAACCGGCCGCGAACGCCAGCTCGCCGGTTGAATCCTCCTCAACGCGCACCTGAACGGCGGACCGATCGGGCTGCGAGCCGGGCTGTTCCTCGATCTCGACATTCTTGAAGAAGCCGAGCGCGCGGATGCGGGAGCGCGAGCGATCGAGCAAAATCCGGTTGAAGCTGTCGCCTTCGGCGACGCGCATTTCGCGCCGGATCACGCGATCGAGCGTGCGGGAATTGCCGACGATGTCGATGCGCTCGATGAAGACGCGCGGGCCCTCGTTCACTTCGAAGACGAGATCGACGGTCTGGGTGGCGGGATTGCGCTCCACCCGGGGCCGGATATCAACGTTGGCGTAGCCGACGGTGCCGGCCACGTAATTCATCGCATCGATCGAATCCTCAATCAGCGACCCTTTGAAGAGATCGCCCTCGCGGATCGGGATGGCGGCGCGCAGCACCTCGGCCGGCACACGATCGAGCTCGGTCTGAACCCGCACGGTGCCGAAATTGTAACGGACGCCTTCATCGACGGTGAACGTGATGAAGAAATCCTGCTGATCGGGCGTCAGCTCGGCGACGGCGGAAACCACGCGAAAATCTGCGTAGCCGCGATCGGTGTAGAATTGGCGCAGCTGCTCGCGGTCGTACTCCAGACGATCGGGATCGTAATTGTCGTTGGAGTCGAAGAAATTCCACCAGCGCGATTCATTGGTGACGATCTGGTCGCGGAGCTTGCGGTCCGAGTAGCGATCGTTGCCGATGAAGTTGATCTCGCGAACGCCCGTGACCGGGCCTTCGTCGATATCGAAGATGAGGTCGACGCGGTTCTGTTCGAGTTCACGAACCTGCGGCGTCACCTGCGCGGCGAAGCGGCCGCTGCGGCGATAGACTTCCAGAATGCGCTGCACGTCCTGCTGCGCGCGGGCGGGCGTGAACACGGAGCGCGGTCGCGCCTGGACTTCGTCGGTCAGGTTGTCTTCGCTCATGGAGCGAAGGCCTTCGAAGATGACGCGGTTGATGATGGGGTTCTCGATCACGCGCACGACGAGATCGCTGTCGCGCTGTTCGATCTGCACGTCGGCGAAGAGGTTCGTCGCGAACAATGTCTTGATCGACAAATCGATGCGTTCGGGATCGAACGGGTCGCCGGGGCGAACGGCGAGATACGACGTGACCGTGGAGGCTTCGATCCGCTGATTGCCTTCCACGACGACACGGCGAATGACTTGCCCGGAGGGCTGGGCGGCCTCAGCTGCGGGCGCCTGCTGCGCGGGGGCTTGCGGGGCCTGGTCCTGCGCGTGCGCGGCGGGCGCAAACGCAGCGCCCGCGCCGGCCGTCGCCGCTGTCGCGGTGACCATGCCGGCCACGACTTTCCGCACCACGCGCTTCATGCGGCCCTCGACTCTGCGGCGCTCCCCAGCGCCGTCGTTGTAAGACAGCATCCCGGCGCGGAGCGCAAGGATGCGCGGCTGTTAGACATCAGCTGAAGAAAATCCGACGGATGTCGTTCCAGGTCGCGAAGAGAAACAGACTGCCGAGCATGACGAGGCCGATACGCAGCGCCCATTCCTGGGACTGCAGCGAGAGCGGTTTTCCGCCCCGTACGGCTTCGATTCCGTAGAACAGCAGGTGGCCCCCATCGAGAATCGGAATCGGTAAGAGATTAACGATTCCGACAGCCACCGATAGGATCGCGGCCCATTGCAGAAGATTGCGCAACAACGCCATCAGGCGCTCGCTCCAGGGCGTGTCTTCGCCGCTGATGGAGGCGGAGGCGATCTGGCCGGAGGCTTGGAGAATTCCGGCGGGGCCGGCGATGTGTTCGGCGGAGGCGCGGCCGGTGAAGATGTTGGCGACATAGGCGCCGGTGCGCGCCACGATTCCCCAAGTCTCCTTGGCGCCCTCGCTGAGAGATTGCAGCGGGCCGTACCGCTCCACGACGCGCTCTTCAGGCAGCGTGAGCCGGGCGACGCCAAGCAGGCCGACCGTGTCCGTGACGCCCGTTGAATCGATCGTCTCGTAGGGGCGCGGCGTGATCGGGACGGTCAGGATCTGACCGCTGCGCTCGACCGAGAGCGTGAGCGCCTCGCCGGGGCTTGCCTTGACGATCGCTTGCATCTCGCCGAACGACCGCACCGGCGTCCCGTCAATGGCGCGGACAAGGTCGCCGGCCTGGAGCCCCGCAGCGGCGGCGGGATAACCCGCCTCGATCTGATCGACCCGGGCGGACAAGGCGTTGTTGTCGGTGATGTCGCGGCCGTAGGCGAACAGCATCAGCGCGAAGACGGCGATCGCGAAAATGAAATTCATCGCGGGCCCGGCGGCGACGACGAAGGCGCGCGCGCCGACAGGTTGGGCGCGGAAGTGCCCCCTGGCGCGGGCTTCTTCCGGCGAGAGCTGGCGGAATTCTTCGCTGGCGGGCGCGGTGCTGGAGGGGTCGGTGTCGTCAACCCAGGAGACAAAGCCGCCGAGCGGCACCGCTGCGACCTTCCAGGTGGTCCCATGGCGGTCCTTGCGCTGGGCGATGGCGGGGCCCATGCCGATCGAGAAGCTCTTCACCGCGACCTTGCACAGGCGCGCGGCTTTGAAGTGTCCGTACTCGTGCACGAATACGACAAGCGACAGCACGAGGACGAACGATCCGCCATAGATGAGGACGTTCTTCAGCGCCTCGATCAGAGTTTCCATGCTCGCGCCCTCTCCAGCCGGCCCCGCCTTATTTTGTGCGGACGGTCCGGTGCTCCCTCAAGCGTTTATATGTGCGACGGCGACCCGTCTGGCGACGGCGCGTGCGGTTTGGTCGATCGCCTCCACCTCATCGAAGGATGAAGGCGTTTTTTGGAAGTGTCGCAACTCGGATGATTCGAGTCCGTCGAGGATTTCACCCGCCAGGGGCGCAATATGTGAAAAACCCAACCGCCCGGCGAGGAACTCCCCGACCGCCACCTCGTTGGCCGCGTTGAGCGCCGCCGTGGCGCGGGGCCCTGCTTCGGCGGCGGCGCGGGCGTAGCCGAGTGCGGGAAAGCGGCCTTCGTCCGGCGGCTCAAAGGTCAGCCGGCCCAGTTCGGCGAGGTCGAGCCGCGCGGCGGAGGTCTTCATCCGCTTCGGCCAGGCCAGGGTGTAGGAGATCGGGATCCGCATGTCCGGCGCGCCAAGCTGCGCGAGCACTGACCCGTCCGCGTAGTGCACCAGGCTGTGGATCACCGATTGGGGATGCACCAGCACCGCGATCTGCGCCGGCGGCAAGCCAAAAAGATAATGCGCCTCAATAAGTTCGAGGCCCTTATTCATGAGGGTGGCGCTGTCGACGGAGATCTTCGCGCCCATCGCCCAGTTCGGATGCGCGCAGGCCTGATCGGGGGTGGCCGCCTCCATCGCCTCGCTGGTCCAGGTGCGGAAGGGGCCGCCTGAGGCGGTCAGCGTGATGCGCTCCACCGCCTCGGGATGGGTGAGCACCTGGAAGACGGCGTTGTGCTCGGAATCGACCGGGAGCAGCACCGCGCCGGCCCTATCCGCCTCGGCCCGCAGGAGGGGACCCGCGCACACCAGGCATTCCTTGTTGGCCAAGGCCACCGCCGCGCCGCGGCGAACGGCCGCAAGGGTCGGCTTCAGGCCCGCTGCGCCGACGATCGCCGACATCACCCAGTCCGCCGGCCGGGCGGCGGCTTCGGCCAGCGCGCTTTCGCCCGCCCCCACAGCGATCCCCGGGAGCGCCGCCCGCGCGGCGTCCAAGAGATTAGGATCGGCTACGGCCACGAACGCAGGTTGAAGCGTCCGGGCGGCGGCAGCGAGCGCCGCGATATTGCCGCCCGCCGTGATGGCTTCAACCGAGATGTCGCCGCCCTGCGCGCGCAATTCCTCGATCACGGCCATCGTGGAGCGGCCAACGGAGCCGGTGACGCCCAGGATGGAAAGCCGTCTTTTCATGGCGCCAACATCACGCCGAAGCCGGGCCAGATGGCAAGCACCGCCGACGCCAGCAGGGTCGCCGCCATGCAGCCGTCGAGGCGGTCCAGCACCCCGCCGTGGCCGGGAATGAAGCGGCTGGAATCCTTCACATTGAAGCGCCGCTTGAGGGCCGATTCAAAGAGATCGCCGGCAAGGCCGGTCAGGGCGAGCACGGCCCCGACGCTGCTCCAGAGCGCGGGCGCTGCGTCGAAGAAGAGTGCGGCGGCGGCGCCCGCCGCCGCGCCGGCGAGCGTGCCCCCGGCGATGCCGCTCCAGGTTTTCTGCGGCGAGAGCGCGGGGTGTACTTTCGGACCCCCGATCAGCGTTCCGACAAAATAGGCCGCGATGTCAGCCGCCCAGATCACAACAAAGATCAGAATGATGTAGGCGAAGCCGCCGGGCTCCAGCCCGCGCAGCCAAACGAAGAGCGCCGGCGGCGCGCCGACATAAAGAACGCCGCCCGCGGTCTCGGCGATTTCGACCATGGTCCGACGACGCATGGCCGACACCGAAGCGCATAGGCCGAGCCAGCCGAGCCCCAGCGTCGTCTCGTCCCAGCTTGCGAACATCACCGCGCCGAGGGCGCCGACGAGCGCGAACAGAAAGGCCGGGGTGATCGCCTCCGGTTCGCTCATGCGCGCCCATTCATAGGCCGCCGCCAGCGCTATTGCGCCCGCTGCGGCGGCCATCCACGGTCCGCCAAAGACCGCCGCGCCCAGTCCGATGGGAACGAGCACGAGGGCCGACAGCGTTCGCGGCAGGAGTTCGCGCCGAACGGCCGCGGCGGGCTTTGGCGCGTCAGCGTCAGGAGCGTTCACGCGCCACCGAGGCCTCCGAACCGACGGCCGCGCTGTGCGAATTCGCTGATCGCTTTTTCGAGCGCGGCCTTGTCGAAGTCCGGCCACAGGACGTCGAGGAAGACGAGTTCCGAATAGGCCGCCTGCCAGAGCAGGAAGTTCGACAGCCGCAACTCCCCGCTGGTGCGGATCACGATATCGGGCGCAGGCAGGCCGCGCGTGTCCAGATAGCCTGCAAAAACATCCGCGCTGATTTCGTCTGGGCAGATCTTTCCAGCGATCGCATCTTCGGCCAACCGGCGCGCTGCGCGGACGATCTCCTGCTGGCCGCCGTAGTTGAAGGCGATGGTCAGGTTGAAGCTCGCATTCTGCGCCGTGCGCGCCTCGGCGCGGTCGATGATGTCGAGGATGTCGGGCGCGAGGCCCTCGCGCTCGCCGATGATCCGCACGCGGACGCCGTCGGCGGCGAGCCGCTCCAGGTCGCGATCCACGTAAAGCCGCAGGAGATCGAACAGCGCATTCACTTCATCGCGCGGGCGGCGCCAGTTCTCGGTTGAGAACCCGAAGACGGTGAGGTGATCGAGGCCGAGTTCGCCGGCGGCGTCCACCGTGCGGCGCAGCGCCTCAACGCCTTCGCGGTGGCCCAGCGTCCGCGGCCACATGCGCTGGCGCGCCCAGCGACCGTTGCCGTCCATGATGATGGCGACGTGCCGCGGCGTGTGGGCGGCGTCTTCGGAGGAGGCGGCGGCGACCATTCTAGCGGCTTCTGCCGGCCCGGCGGCGCGCGCCGTCAGACCTGCATGATCTCCTCTTCCTTGTGCCGTAACGCCTCGTCGACCTGTTTGACATGCTCGTCGGTGGCCTTCTGCACCTGTTCGCCGAGCTTCTTGTGCTCGTCTTCGCTGATGTCGTGGTCCTTCTCCTGCTTCTTGAGCGCGTCCATGGCGTCGCGGCGCACATTGCGAACGGCGACCCGCGCCTGCTCGGCGTACTTGCCCGCCTGCTTGGCGAGTTCCTGGCGCCGCTCTCCCGTTAAGGGCGGGATCGGCACGCGCAGCGTCTGTCCTTCCACGATCGGGTTGAGGCCGAGGCCCGAGGCGCGGATCGCCTTGTCGACGGCGCCGACATTGGCGCGGTCCCAGACCTGCACGGAGATCATGCGCGGCTCTGGCACGCTGATGCCGGCCACCTGGAGGATCGGCGTGGTGGCGCCGTACGCCTCCACCTGCAGCGGCTCCAGGAGCGACGCCGACGCGCGTCCCGTGCGCAGGCCGCTGAATTCGTGCTTCAGCGCGGTCAACGCGCCGTCCATGCGCTTCTTGTAATCGTCCAGATTGAACTTGGCCGCCTGCGCCATGGTCTCCTCTCTTGCGCTTGTCCTGCAGTCGTCGCCGCTCGCGCCGGCGCACAGGACCTCAGTCTTCGATGATCGTCCGTACGCCGCGCCCCGCGAGCACATCCCCCAGCGCGCCGCGCGCCTTGATCGAGAACACAACGATGGGAATATTGTTTTCGCGCATCAGCGAGACGGCGGATGCGTCCATCACTTTGAGATCGCGCGCCAGGACCTCGTGATAGGTGAGCCGGTCATAGCGCTGGGCGCTCGGATCCTTCTTCGGATCGGCGGAATAGACGCCGTCGACGCCGGTGCCTTTCAGGAGCGCGTCACAGCCCATTTCCGCGGCGCGCAGCGCAGCGGCGGTGTCGGTGGTGAAGAACGGATTGCCGGTGCCGGCGGCGAAGATGACGATCCGCCCCTTCTCCATGTGGCGCATCGCGCGGCGCCGGATGTAGGGCTCGCACACCGTCATCATCGGGATCGCGGAAAGCACGCGAGTCTCCACGCCATGCTGCTCGATGGCGTTCGACATCGCGAGCGCGTTCATCACGGTGGCGAGCATTCCCATGTAGTCGGCGCTGGCGCGCTCCATGCCCGAGGCGGCGCCGGAGAGACCACGGAAGATGTTGCCGCCGCCGATCACCAGGCACATCTGCTGGGCGCCGCCGCGCGCGGCGTCGGCGACTTCGCCGGCGATGCGCCCGCACACGGTCATGTCGATGCCGAACCCGGCCTCGCCCATCAGCGCTTCGCCAGAGATCTTCAGCAGCGCCCGCTTGAACGGGCGCTGGGGCGCGCTCCCGGTCGCCGTTTCCGAGGCAGGCATCGCGCTCATCCCTTGCTCCGTCCGGACTCGAACGACCAAAGCATGGCCCTCTCCCTTCCCTTAGGCAATCGCGGGCCTGCCGCGGGCGCCCCGGCCGATCAGGCTTTTCCCGACATCGCAGCCACTTCGGCGGCGAAATCGTCGGTGCGCTTTTCGACACCCTCGCCTACGGCGAAACGGAGGAACCCGGTGAGCTTCAGCGGCGAACCCGCGGCCTTGCCGGCGGCTTCAACGGCGGCTTCGACGCTCTTGTCGGGATCGAGGACGAACGCCTGCTTCAGGAGCACGACCTCTTCCATGAATTTGCGCAGACGGCCTTCGAGCATCTTCTCGATGACCTGCTCAGGCTTGCCCTTGGCTTTGGGATCTTCCTTGATCTGCTCCACGAGCACGGCCTTCTCACGCGCGACGCGGTCGGCCGGCAGATCGGCTTCAGTCAGCGCGATCGGATTGGACGCGGCGATGTGCATCGCCGTTTTGGAGGCGATCTCGGCCGCTGCGGCGGCGGCCTTCTTGTCGGCGGCGACGCCGACGAGCACGCCGATGCGGCCCATGTCGTCGGCGACCTTATTGTGCACATACGCCGTCACCGCGCCGTCGGCGGCGATGTAGGCGGCGCGGCGCAAGGTGATGTTCTCGCCGATCGAGGCGATGAGGCGCGTGACCTGATCCTGCACCGTGCCGTCGCCGTCCGGCGCCTTGGCGGCCAGCACTTTGGCGAGATCGCCCTTCTCCTTGAGCGCGATCTTGGCGAAGGCGCGCGCCGCCGCCTGGAACGTCTCGTTGCGGGCGACGAAGTCGGTTTCGGAGTTGAGCTCGATCAGCGCGCCGTCGCTCCTGATGCTGTTCACGTACGCGCTCTTCCTGCTCTACGCCGGGTTCTCCGGGGAGACCTTCCAGGGATCGCAGGATCTCTCCGGGCCGTTCATCTGGGCCGGCGATGCGCTGGCGCACGCGTGGCCTTATGCGCTGGTCGCAGCCGGCGTCTGGTTTGCGATCGCGTACGCCTTCTACCAAGGCATCATCGACGTCTCGACCGGCGCGCGCCTCATCCAACGCACCGACGATCCGCGTCTCTACCGTCTGCTTGAAAACCTCTGCATCTCCCGCGGGATCACCACGCCGAAACTGCGCGTGATCGAGACGCCCGCGCTCAACGCCTACGCCACCGGCCTGCACGAAGGCCAATATTCGATCACCGTCACCCGCGGCCTCATCGCGGCGCTCACCGAAGACGAACTTGAAGCCGTCCTCGCCCACGAACTCACCCACATCCGCAATCGCGATGTCCGCCTGCTGATCATTTCGGTGATCTTCGTCGGCATCTTTTCCTTCATCGGAGAAATGGTGTTCCGCTCCCTGCGGTTCGGCGGCGGAAGCAGCAGCGGCGGCGGGTCGCGCCGCTCGTCGGATCGCTCCTCCGGCGGCGGCGCAGCGCTCGCCATCATCGTTGCGTTGCTGTTGATGGCGATCGCCTACGCGCTCGCGGTCGTCATCCGCTTCGCACTCTCGCGTCGGCGCGAATACCTCGCCGACGCCGGCGCCGTAGAACTCACCAAGAACCCCGACGCCATGATCTCCGCGTTGCAGAAGATTTCCGGCCGCGCCGCCATCCCCGGCGCGCCAAGTGAAGTCCGCGAGATGTTCATCGAGAACGCCCACGCCGAGTTCGCCGGCCTCTTCGCCACCCATCCCCCGATCGAAAAGCGTATCGCCGCGCTGATGGAATATGCTGGCGGCCGCAAGGCGGAGCCGACAGGCAAAGGGCCTTGGGTGTAGCGCCGGGAGCGCCGGCTTCTAGCCGGCGTTTGGTTAGCGCCGCCGCGCGGAAGACCATGGCCATTCTTCAGCCGCGCTCGCGAGCCCGGCGGCCACCGGATTCCGCTCGACATAGTCGATCGTTGCGGACAATTGAGCATCGTCGCGCATGAAGCGATCAAAGTATTCGCGTTGCCAAACCGCGCCGGTCCGGCCGGCGTCAACGTTGACCCGGTTCGCGGATACCGATTTCCAGCCGTGCACGACTTTGTGGAGCGGCCAGCCCTCGGCCTGCTCGATGAGCACGTGGACGTGATTTGGCATGACGCACCACGCGATTAGACGATAGCGAATGCTGTCGCCAAAGAGCAGGCAATCCTCGATAATTGCGGCATTTGAAGCTTGCAACAGCAGCCCTTCGCTTGCCGCGTCAAGCTGCAAATCCAACGCTTCGAGAGATAAACCGTGCGCACGCTTTGGCGCGGCGTCTTTGAGGCAGAATACGATATGCTGGTGCAGTCCCGGGCTATCGCAGTGGGGGAGGTACCCACGGGAACGCCAGCCTAGGTGGGGAGAAGGCATCGCATTCCTCGCCGGCTGGAAGCCGGCGCTCCGCTAACCCGCTTCCCCCGTCTTCCGGAACGGCGTCCAATTGCCCGCGATCAGCAATTCAAGCGGCTGGAACTCGGCCTTGTAATCCATCTTGTCGGACCCGCGCACCCAATAGCCGAGATACACATGCGGCAAGCCGACGGTGCGCGCCCGCATGATGTGATCGAGAATCGTGAACACGCCCAGGCTGCGCTTCGGATCGCGCGTGTCGAAAAACGAATAGACCAGCGAAACGCCGTCCTTCAGGACGTCCACCAGCGCCGCCGCCGCCAATTCGCCCTTGTCCGGCCCCGGCGCCGAATACCGGTATTCCACGATGTGCGTGCGCACCGCGGTCTCTTCCACCATCGCCGCATAATCGAGCAGAGACATATCCGCCATGCCGCCCTCGGCGTGGCGCGCCCCGAGGTAGCGCCGCAGCAGCCAGAATTGCTCTTCGGTGGCCTCCGCCGGCCGCAGCGCGCGCGTCAGGTCCTGGTTGCGCGTCAGCACTTTTTTCCAACGCCGGTTCAACTCGAACTCGTCCACCCGCACCCGCGCCGAGACGCACGCGTCGCAGAGGTCGCATGCCGGGCGATAGGCGATGTTCTGCGAGCGGCGGAACCCGGCGTGGGTCAGCGCATCGTTGAGATTGACGGCGTCCATCGCTTCAAGCCCGGTGAACACCTTCCGCTCCCGCCGCCCCGGCAGATACGGGCACGGCGCCGGCGCCGTAAGGTAAAACCTCAGGCTCCGTGAAGGGTAGGGGCGCGTCACAGCGTCAAGGGCCTCGTTGTGAACCTTCCGCACGGATGGTTCGCGGGCCGGGCCGGTTTCGTCAAGGCCGTCCGCGATGAGGCGCGCGTTGCGCGTTCTGCGTCGTCGTTCCGACGTCACAACCAAATCCTCATGGGCTCAGCTGATATCCGGGCGGCAGCGGCGGCGCCTCGCGCATCAGCGTGATCTCGATGCGGCGGTTGCCCGGGAGCGTCGGATCGTCGGGGAAGAGCGGCTCTGAATCCGCCTTGCCGGCGACCTGATAGACCCGTTCGCTGGAAATCCCGAGGCTCTCCAGCTGGCGCCGTGCGGCGTTGGCGCGGGCGGCCGAAAGCTCCCAATTGCTGCCGCCGGCGCCCGTCGGCGCCCCGTCCGTATGGCCGCTGATCATCAGCCGGTTGGGCAGCCGCGCAATGGCGCCCGAAATTGTCCGCAGCAACACCCGCGCCCGGTCGTTGAGCTGGGTTGAGCCGCGGTCGAACATCGAGCGGCCCTCCTGATCGATGATCTGGATGCGCAGGCCCTCGGGGGTCTGATCCATGATGATGTGGCGGGAGAGTTCAGCGACGTCGGGCAGATCCTGCATCGCTTGGCGGATGGCGGCCTCCGCGCGCGAGAATTGCGCGTTCTCCCGGATGGTGCGCGCGCGGTCGAGCGCGTCCTGCGCCGGCGATTGTTCTCCGGTGTTGGCGTCGGGGTTCTGCGCGTCGCGGTCATTGGTGGTGTAGTTGGGGTCGCTCGGCGGGCTCACCGGCGCGCTCATATTGTGCTTCACGCCCTCGTCGTCGAAAGCGGTGCCCTGAAGCAGGCCGCCCGATCCGCTGGACGTGCGAGAGACGCTCGCTGGCGCGAAGAATTCCGCGATGCCGCGCCGCTGGTCCGGGCTCGTCGTATTGATCAGCCACATCAGCAGGAAGAACGCCATCATGGCGGTTACGAAGTCGGCGTAGGCCACCTTCCAGGCGCCGCCATGGTGCCCGTGGCCGCCGCCCTTTTTCACCTTCTTGATGATGATGGGGGCTTTGTTGGCTGCCGCCATGGCTCTAGGTCACTCCGATCCCCGCGCCATTCGGCGTCAAGCGCGTATGGTGAACGACGGGGCCTTAAGATCGGGTGTGCGAGCGGTATGACGAGCGAGGACGAAGACCGGGCCTACCGGCGGGCGCTGGGCGGGTTCGCCACCGGGGTGGCGATCGTCACCGTCGCCGATGCGGCGGGCGGCTTCAGCGCCATCACCATCAATTCCTTCGCTTCGGTGTCGCTGCGCCCGCGCCTGGTGCTGTGGAGCCTCGGCTGCGCCTCCGATCGCTATGAGGCCTTCGCCGCCGCGCCGGGCTTCGGGATCAACGTGCTCGCCGCCGCCCAGATCGATCTCGCCCGCCGGTTCTCCCAGCAGAACGTCGCGTCAGTTGAGCCCGACCTGGTCGAGACCTGGAATGCGGCGCCGGTCCTGCGCGCCGGGCTCGCGCGGCTTGGCTGCAGCATCCACGAGCGGCGCGTCGTCGGCGACCATCTGATGCTCATCGGCGCCGTCGAGAGGTTCAGCGCCGAACCGGGCGCGGGCCTTCTGTATTTTCGCGGCGCGTACGGTCAGGCGGCTGAGTCATGAGCAGGATCGTCTTCATCGGGCTTGGCGTTATGGGCGCGCCCATGGCCCGCCATCTGAGCGCCGCGGGACACGACGTGACCGTGTTCAATCGCTCGCCCGCGAAGGCGGCGGCCTGGGTCGCCCGGCACGGAGGCAAAACAGCCGGGGACGCAGCGCAGGCCGCAGCCGGCGCCGACGCCGTCATCACCTGCGTCGGCAATGACGCCGATGTCCGCGGCGTGTTCGATGCGGCGCTTCCGCATCTGGCGCCCGGTGCGCTCTTCATTGATCACACCACCGCCTCCGCGCATCTGGCCCGCGCGCTTTACGCCGAGGGAGAAGGAAAAGGCGTCGGCGTGCTCGATGCGCCTGTGTCCGGCGGTCAGGCCGGGGCGGAAGCGGGCAGGCTCACCATCATGCTCGGCGGCGCCGCTGGAGACGTCGCCAAGGCCGAGCCGCTGCTCAAAGCCTATGGCGGCGCGATCACGCATATTGGTCCCGCCGGCAGCGGCCAACTCGCCAAGATGGTCAATCAGATTTGCATCGCCGGCGTGCTTCAGGGGCTGGCGGAGGGGCTTCACTTCGCCGGCGCCGCCGGGCTCGATGTTGAGAAAGTCATCGGCGCGATCTCGAAGGGCGCGGCGCAATCCTGGCAGATGGAGAACCGCTGGCGCACGATGCGCGACGGCGAGTTCGATTTTGGCTTCGCCGTTGATTGGATGCGCAAGGATCTGGGCCTGGTGCTCGCGGAGGCGCGCGCCAACGGCGCCTCCACCCCGGTCGCGGCGCTCGTCGATCAATTCTACGCCGAGGTGCAGGCGATGGGCGGCGCCCGCTGGGACACCTCCAGCCTGATCGCGCGCTTGGAGCGCCCGCGTTAGCAGCTCTCAATCATGCGTTAAGGCAGGCGCACTACTTTGGTCGCTGTGGGTCGGAGCGCGCGTATGGACGTCCGCCAGCAACATGTTCTGCTGATCGAGCCGAATAAATACGAAGGCCAAATCCTGACGGATCTCCTGCGGTTCGCCGGCGTCCAGGAAATCCGTACCGAGACGAACGCCGTGACCGGCCTTGAAGCCGTCGCCGGCGGCGCGTTTACGCTCATCCTCATGGAGCTCGATTGCGAGGGCGTCGAGGGCGTCGCCTTCACCCGCCGGCTGCGCCGCATGCAGCAAAGCCCTTCGCGCAAGGCGACAGTGGTCCTCTTGACCAAGCGTCTCTCGCGCCCCGTGGCGGAAGCGTGCCGCATCGCCGGCGCCAACGCCGCAATCGCAAAGCCTGTCTCGGGCGCAACTCTGGTCAGCACGCTCAACAAGGTGTTCGCCAACCCGCGTCCCTTCGTGGAGGACGCCAATTATGTCGGCCCATGCCGACGCGCCGGCATCGTGACGGCCGTCGCGCAGCGCCGGCGCAGGAGCGACGTTGAAATCGCACGCCCCGGCGCCGACGTGCGCGAATTGATCGCGCGCGCCTTGACGGGCGTCGACGATCTGGTGTCGGGCCGCCAGGCGCGCGCCGGCGCCTGCGAAGACCTTCTCGACGAAATCCGCGAGCGCGCCGCGCAGGCTGAAGACGGCCCGCTGATGCGCGTCAGCGCCGCCCTCGCCAACCATCTCGACGCCCGTGAAAGCCCGATCGGGCGCGCCGCCATCGGCGCCTGCGTCGACGGCCTGGGCGCGCTCGCGTCGGCCGGAGGCGATCCCGAACGCGCCGAGATCGCCGAGCGCGTCTGCGACTCCATCGCCCGCGCCACGCGGGCCGCCGCCTGAGCGAGAGAAAGTGCGGCCAAGCAAAAAATCCAGAGCCTGCGGCCTGAGTCAATCAGGTCGCAAGAGGCTCTGAATCACGGCGCGAGCAGCGCCGCCGCCTGCGGCGCGAAATAAGTGATCACCCCGTCGCACCCCGCGCGCTTGAACGCCGTCAGCGTCTCCAGGATCGCACGCTCCTCGTCGATCCAGCCGTTCGCGGCGGCGGCCTTGATCATCGCGTATTCGCCGCTGACCTGGAACGCATACGTAGGCAGCGCAAACGTCTCCTTCACCCGGCGCACGATGTCGAGATAGGCGAGGCCGGGCTTCACCATCAGCATGTCGGCGCCTTCCGCAACGTCGAGCGCGCATTCCCGCAACGCTTCGTCGGTGTTGGCGGAATCCATCTGATACGTCTTCTTGTCGCCCTGCAGCGCCTTGGCTGAGCCGATCGCGTCGCGATAGGGCCCGTAGAACGCCGACGCGTATTTCGCCGCATAGCTCATGATCAGAACATCATGCTTGCCCGCCGCCTCAAGCGCGTTGCGGATCGCGCCGATGCGGCCGTCCATCATGTCGGACGGCGCCACGATGTCGGCGCCGGCGTCGGCGAGCACGAGCGCCTGGTCGACAAGCCGTGCGACGCTTTCGTCGTTCACGATCACGCCTTCGCGCAGCACGCCGTCATGGCCATGATCCGTAAACGGATCAAGCGCCACGTCCACCATCAGCCCGACGCCGGGCGCCGCCGCCTTCATCGCGCTGACGGCCTGGGGCACAAGCCCGCGCGGGTTCGTCGCCTCGCGGCCGTCATTGTCCTTCTTGGCCGCGTCGATGTGGGGAAAGATCGCGAGCGCGGGGATGCCGAGGCGCTGCGCCGTTTCCGCCGCTTTCGCGGCTTCCTCCACGTTCAGCCGCGACACCCCTGGCATCGACGGCACCGGCACGCGCGGCGCCGCGCCGTCATGGACGACAAGCGCCCAGATCAGATCTGCAGCGCAAAGCGTGTGCTCGCGCACCAGCCGCCGCGTCCACTCGGCTTGGCGCAAGCGGCGCGGGCGCGCCGTAGGAAATCGCGCGGGATAGTTGATATGCGTCATGTTCGTCGCGTGCGCCTCTTCCCATAGACAGCGGGAAACCACTTATACACTGTGCCTCTGCTCAGATCGCGCATTGTGCGTTGAGGATATTGAGAATTATTCGCAGGAAGGCGACGCCGTCATGAGGTCCGAGGACCAGCAGGTGTTCGAGAGCGCCGTCGCCGAGATCAAGGGCGAGGGACGCTACCGCGTGTTCGCCGACATCCTGCGTCAGCGCGGCCGCTTCCCGCACGCGCGCCTGCGCCTCGAGAACGGCGGCTATCGCGATATCGTCGTGTGGTGCTCCAACGATTATCTTGGGCAGGGGCAGAACGAGGAGGTGCTGGCCGCCGCGCACGCCGCGATCGACGCCGTCGGCGCCGGTGCCGGCGGCACCCGCAACATCTCCGGCACCACCAGCTACCACGTCGATCTGGAGCGCGAGCTTGCAGCCCTCCACGGTAAGGAAGCAGCGCTCCTCTTCACCTCCGGCTACGTCTCCAACGACGCCACGCTCTCCACCATCGCCAAGCTCTTCCCCGATCTCTGGATCTTCTCCGACGCGCAGAACCACGCCTCGATGATCGAAGGCATCAAGCGCGCGAAGTGCCAGAAGCGGATCTTCCGCCACAACGATCTCCAGCACCTTGAAGCGATGCTGAACGAGGCCCCCGCGGGCGCCGCCAAGCTGATCGCGTTCGAGAGCGTCTATTCGATGGATGGCGACACCGCGCCGATCGAGGCGATCTGCGATATCGCCCGCCAGTACGGCGCCATGACCTACCTCGATGAAGTCCACGGCGTGGGCCTTTATGGCGAGAAGGGCGGCGGCGTCGCCGAGCGCGACGGCGTGATGGACCGCGTCGACTTCATCGAAGGCACGCTCGCCAAGGCCTTCGGCGCGATGGGCGGCTACGTGACCGGGCCCGCGGCGGCGATCGACGCAATCCGCTCCATGGCGCCGGGCTTCATCTTCACCACCTCGCTCGCGCCCTCGATCGCGGCGGCGGCGCTGGAAAGCGTGCGGATCGTGCGCGCCTGCCCGCACATGCGTGACCGCTTGGCCGAGCGCGCGGGACGGCTCAAGGAGAAGCTCAAGGATGCGGGGTTGCCGGTAATGGCGTCCTCCACCACCCACATCGTGCCGGTCGAGGTCGGCGACGCGGCGCTCTGCAAGCAGCTCTCCGATGCGCTCCTCTACGATCACGGCATCTATGTGCAGCCGATCAATTACCCCACGGTGCCGCGCGGCACCGAACGCCTTCGCATCACGCCCTCGCCCTTCCACGACGACGCGCTCATGGATGCGCTGGTGACCGCCCTGCAGGCGGTGTGGGCGCAATTCAAGATGCAACGCGTGGCCTAGATGGCGGGCGAGCGCGAGATCTTCTTCGAGATCGCGCGCTTGGGAGACGTCATGCGCGTCTCCGCCATCGATGGCGAGACCGGTCTGGAGGCGACCGCCATCGGTCCCGCCAACGCCCTGCAAAGCGACCTGGAGCGCATCGCGCTGGGCAAACTCGAGCGAAAACTGGCCTCGCCCCAGAATGGGTCGCCGCCCCGTCCCGGGCGGGTTGTGTAAGGCTGGGCCCGGCGATCTAGTCCCGGCGCCGCACGCCCCGGCCGAGGCCGATGCGCTTGGCGAACTCGCTCCGGCGCTTGGCGTAGGCGGGCGCAACCATCGGATAGTCCGCCGGCAGCCCCCAACGCTTGCGGTAATCTTCCGGCGACATGTCGTAGGTCGACCGCAGGTAGCGCTTCAACATCTTGAGCTTCTTGCCGTCCTCAAGACAAATAATGAAGTCGTTCTGAATAGACTTGTTGATCGGCACCGCAGGTTTCGGCCGCTCTACGCCGCGTTCTTCTTCGCCTTTGGACAGACCATCCAAAGTCGCATGAATGGAACGGATCAGGTCGGGAAGCTGTTCGGTCGGCACCGTATTATTCGCTACGAAAGACGCCACGATTTCCGCGGTCATTCGTAGTGTTTCGTCCCCGCTCGCAAGATCACCGTCACTATCGTCACGCATCTGCCCGCCTTTACGCCCAAAGTCGTCCATAAGCCCCAGGCTGGATATACAGCGCGCTTCGAAGAATTGGCAAGTAAAGAGCGCAGAACAAGTCTTGATTGGGGCAACGTGCGTCCAAGTCTTGCGTGAGCGGGTTTCCCCTGTCGCGTGCAATCTTTTCAGGTTGCAACTGCGCGCCCGTTCGCCTCTTTGGCGCGCATCTTCAGCGCGCCGCGCAATCGCATTTGCGGGCGAAGTCGCTTATGTGGAGCGCCACAGCCCACGCCGACTCGCGAGCCCCCATGACGACCCAGACCCGACCCTCCGCCATCGCCCATGACGGTTTCTTCGAGACCGGTCTTGCGCAGGCCGATCCGGAGATCTTCGCGGCCATCGAGAACGAGCAGGCGCGCCAGGGCCGCCAGATCGAATTGATCGCGTCGGAGAACATCGTCTCCCGCGCGGTGCTTGAGGCGCAGGGCTCGGTTCTGACCAACAAGTACGCCGAGGGCTATCCCGGGCGGCGCTATTATGGCGGCTGCGAGTTCGTGGACGATGTCGAGCGGCTGGCCATCGAGCGCGCGCGGCGGCTCTTCGATTGCGCGTTCGCCAACGTCCAGCCCCATTCTGGGGCCAGCGCCAACCAGGCGGTGTTCTTCGCGCTGCTGCAGCCCGGCGACGCCTTCCTGGGCATGGATCTGGCGGCGGGCGGCCATCTCACCCACGGCGCGCCGGTCAACATCTCGGGCAAATGGTTCAAGCCGATCTCCTACGGCGTCCGCCGCGACGATCACCTGATCGACATGGACGAGGTGGCTGAGATCGCGCGGCGCGAACGTCCCAAGCTCATCCTCGCCGGCGCCAGCGCGTATTCCCGCGTCATCGATTTCCGCCGCTTCCGCGAGATCGCCGACGAGATCGGCGCGATCTTCATGGTCGACATGGCCCATTACGCGGGCCTCGTGGCCGCCGGCGTCTATCCATCGCCGCTGCCCCACGCCCACGTGGTGACCACCACCACCCACAAGACGCTGCGCGGCCCCCGCGGCGGCATGATCCTCTCCAACGACGAGGAGATCGGGAAGAAGATCAATTCGGCGGTCTTCCCCGGCCTGCAGGGCGGCCCGCTGATGCACGTCATCGCCGCCAAGGCCGTGAGCTTCGCTGAAGCGCTTCAGCCGGCGTTCAAGCTCTACGCCAAGCGCGTGGTGGAGAACGCCAAGGCCCTGGCCGATCGCCTGATCGATAATGGTCTCGCCGTCGTCTCCGGCGGCACCGACAGCCATGTCATGCTGGTGGACCTGCGCCCGAAGAACGTCACCGGCAAAGCGGCGGAAGCGACGCTCGAACGGGCGCTCATCACCGCGAACAAGAACGCCATCCCCTTCGATCCGGCCAAGCCGATGGTGACGAGCGGCCTGCGCGTCGGCTCGCCCGCCTGCACCACGCGCGGCTTCGGCCCGGCCGAATTCCGCCAGGTCGCCGATCTCATGTGCGAGGTGCTCGACGCCTACGCCAAGTCGAACGGCGACAATAGCGCGACCGAAGCGGCGGTGGCTGCGAAGGTCGAAGCGCTGACCGGCCGGTTTCCGATCTACTGAGTGAGTAGCGAATAGCGAGTAGCGAATAGGGGCGCAGCTTGAGCACGATCAGCTCCTATCGCGACCTAAAAGTTTGGCAGGCGGCCATTTCCCTCGCCAAGGGCGTTTACAGTCTAACCGGGCAGTTCCCCGTTTCAGAATTGTATGGATTGACCACACAGGCGAGACGGGCCGCGGTTTCGATCGCCGCCAATATCGCCGAGGGCCAGGTCGGGACACCACAGGCGCATTCGTGCAATTCCTAAGGATCGCGCAAGGCTCCCTCAAGGAATTGGAGACTCACCTTATTCTGGCCCAAGAACTCGACTTTGCGGCGAGCGAAGCTATCGGTGAATTGCTCTCGCGCTGTGATGAACTGGCAAAAATGACGCGAGCTCTTGTGCGGTCACTTCAGGACAAGGCCCATGACTGACCCTATTCGCTATTCGCTACTCCCTATTCGCTAGTCCCATGCGTTGCCCCTTCTGCCAGCACGAAGACACCCAGGTGAAGGACAGCCGCCCCACCGAAGACGGCGCGGCGATCCGCCGGCGCCGCCAGTGCGACAAGTGCGGCGCACGGTTCACCACCTTCGAGCGCGTGCAATTGCGCGAGCTGATCGTGGTCAAGAAGTCCGGCCGCCGTGCGCCGTTCGACCGCGAGAAGCTGACCCGTTCGGTCATGATCGCGCTGCGCAAGCGCCCGATCGACGGCGAGCAGGTCGATCAATTGGTTTCCGGCATCGTCCGCCGCCTGGAGAGCGCCGGGGAAGCCGAGATTCCATCCCGCGAGATCGGGGAGATGGTGATGGAGGCGTTAGCCAATCTCGATCCGGTCGCGTATGTCCGCTACGCCTCCGTCTACCGCGATTTCCGGGACGCTAACGACTTCGCCGATATTCTCGACGACCCTCAGCTCGGCGGCGCGCAGCCCGCCGGCGGGGCCGAACCGAAGAAACGGACCTGAAGACGATGAGCACCTCGAACGCGGCGGCGCAGAGCCCGCAAGAGCAATCCATGAGCGCCAGCCCCCGTCCGGTCATCATCCTCAAGCTCGCCACCAGCCTGGACGGCCGGATCGCCACCGCCTCCGGCGAAAGCCGCTGGATCACCGGCGAACTCGCCCGCGCCAAGGTCCATCGCCTGCGCGCCGACAGCGACGGCGTCCTGATCGGCTCCGGCACCGCGCTGACCGACGATCCTGAACTCACCGCCCGCCTGAAGCCCGCGGCCAAGCAGCCGGTGCGCATCGTCCTCGACACCGACTTGCGGCTGCCCTCGACCTCGAAGCTCGCGCGCACCACCGACCAGGGCCAGGTGCTCATCTACGCCGCCCGCGGCATCGAGCCTTCCGCGGTCGAGCGGCTGACCACCGCCGGCGCCAAGGTCGTCTTCGTGCCCCGCTCCATGGGCGGGGTGGATCTGGAATCCGTGTTCGAAGACCTGAAGACGAATTGGGCGATCAACACGCTGCTGGTCGAAGGCGGCGGCGCGCTTGCGGCCAGCCTCATTCGCCGCGGCCTGGTCGATCGCCTGGAATGGTTCAGGGCGCCGATTCTTCTTGGCGAAGAGGGCCGCGCCGCGATCGGCCCGCTGCAATTGAAGCATCTCGCCGACGCCCCGACGTACCGGAAGGTTGCGTCGCGCCAGTTTGGACCTGATCTATGGGAGACCTACGAGAAGGTCAGCGCGGAATGTTCACCGGACTCGTCACCGCCGTCGGAGAAGTGACGCGCGCCGAGCGCCCTGGCGCTCAAGGAATCGAACAGGCGCGCTTCGAAATCGCGTCCCCCTACGATCCGGACTCGATCGCCATCGGCGCGTCCGTCAGCCACGCCGGCTGCTGCCTGACGATCGTCTCCAAGGAACGAACCAACACGGGCATGCGCCACATCGTCGAGTGCTCGCCCGAAACCCTGTCGCTCACCACGCTGGGCCGCTGGCGCGAAGGCGTCCGGGTGAATCTGGAGCGCGCCATGCGCGTCGGCGATGAACTCGGCGGCCACATCGTCGCCGGCCATGTCGACGGCATGGGCGAACTGCGCGCGCGCGGCGTCGAAGGCGATTATCTGCGCCTTGCCTTCGCCGCGCCGCGCGCGCTCATGCCCTACCTTGCGCCCAAGGGCTCGATCGCGATCGACGGCGTATCGCTCACCGTCAACACTGTTGACGCCGAGACGTTCTCGGTGATGATCATTCCCCATACCGCGGCGGAACCGACGCTCGGCGCCTTGACGCCGGGAGAGCCGGTCAACCTGGAAGCCGATCTCATCGCGCGCTATGTTGCGCGCATGCTCGCGTTCAAAGCGGAGTAGTCATGACCCGCGGGTCCGCCATGCCGTTCGATGATTTGAAACGCGCGATCTCGCCGGTCGACGAGATCGTGGAGGAAGCGCGCGAGGGGCGCATGTTCATCCTCGTGGATGCGGAGAACCGCGAGAACGAAGGCGATCTGATCATCCCCGCGCAGTTCGCGACGCCCGACAAAGTCAACTTCATGGCCAAGCACGGGCGCGGCCTCATCTGTCTCGCGCTCACCAGCCAGCGCACCCGCGCGCTGGGCCTTGAGCCGATGTCGGCGCGCAACGGCACGCGCATGAGCACCGCCTTCACCGTATCGATCGAAGCCAAGGAAGGCGTCACCACCGGCATCAGCGCCCATGATCGCGCCCACACCATCGCCGTCGCCATCGATCCGACCAAGGAAGCCGCAGACATCGTCTCGCCGGGTCATGTGTTCCCGCTCGAAGCGCGCGACGGCGGCGTGCTCGTGCGCGCGGGCCACACCGAAGCCAGCGTCGACATCGCGCGCCTCGCAGGGCTCCTGCCGGCGGCGGTCATTTGCGAGATCATGAACGACGACGGCACGATGGCGCGCCTGCCCGAACTCGTCGGCTTCGCCCAATTGCATGGCCTCAAGATCGGCACGATCGAGGATCTGATCGCGTACCGCACGCTGCACGATCACATGATCGACAAGGTCGTAGAACGCCCGTTCGACAGCGCCTTCGGCGACGGCTTCCGCGTGCTTGTGTTCCGCAACCAGCTCAACGGTGCGGAATATCCAGCGCTCGTGCGTGGTGAAGTCAAGCCGGACAAGCCCACGCTCGTGCGCATGCACCGCGCCGACGTCGAGCACGATCTGCTTGGCGGCGCGGGCCCGCGCCAGGGGCTGCTCCAGCGCGCGCTGAAGGAGCTCGCCGCAGAGGAGGGGCCAGCGGCCATTGTCGTGCTTTGGGATCGCGGCCCGCATTCGTTGTCGCGCGCGCTCGGCGCCGACGATGCCGCCGCCGATCGTCGCCATCACATGCTACGCGAATACGGCGTCGGCGCGCAGATTCTCCGCGAGATCGGCGTGCGCCAGATGGTGTTGCTGTCGGATGCGCCGCAACAGATCGTGGGCCTTGAGGGCTACGGCCTCTCGCTTGTCGGCTGGCGCAAATTCCAGGAGAGGCAATAGGCGATGGACCCGAACACAAAGCCTGAGCCGAAGCCGGTTCCCGGCGCGCGCATCCTGATCGTGGTCTCGTATTATTATCGTGAGATCGCTGAGCAGATCGTCGCCGGCGCGAAGGCCGCAATCGAAGCGGCGGGCGCGACGCACGATCTCATGGAAGTCCCCGGCGCCTTTGAGTTGCCGACGGCGATCTCCTGGCGCGCCAAGGCCGGGCGCGCCTATGACGGCTACGTCGCGCTCGGCTGCGTGGTCCGCGGCGAGACCAGCCATTATGAGTATGTCTGCGGCGAGAGCGCGCGCGCGCTGATGGATCTCGGCGTCCGCGACGGCATCGCCATCGGCTACGGCATTCTCACGGTGGAGAATCTTGATCAGGCGGCCGCACGCGCTGATCCGACGAACCGCGACAAGGGCGGCGAGGCCGCGCGCGCATGCCTCGCGCTCGTCGCCATTCGCCGCGATCTGTTGAAAGGGTGAGCGCGCCCGCGCCTCCGATGAGCGGGCGCCGCGCCGCGCGCCTCGCCGCCGTCCAAGCGCTCTATCAGATGGAGACATCAGGCGCCTCCGCGGCCGACGTGGGCGAGGACATCCGCGCCGGTCGCCTGCCGCGCGCCGAAGAGCCGCTCGAAGCCGAACCGGACCTTGCTCTTTTCACGGCGCTCATCGAGACGGCGGTCGAGAAGCAGGACGCGATCGACGTATCGATCGCCCGGCGTCTGGTCGGCTGGAAGCTCGAACGGATCGACAGCGTCGCACGCGCGATCCTGCGCGCCGGCGTCGCCGAATTGTGGGCGCGCAAGGACACCCCGACCGCTGTGGTGATCGACGAATATGTCGAGATCGCCAAGGCGTTCTTCGATGGGCCCGAGCCCGGCTTCGTCAACGCCGCGCTCGACGCCTGCGCCGCCAATCTGCGCGATGTGGCCGCAACGCTTGAATCGCGCGATGGATGAACCAGGCAGCGGCCGGGAGTCGGGACGCCATGGCCGGCGACGAGCTGGAGATCATCGCCAAGCATTTCGCGCCGCTCGCGACGCACCCCGCCGCGCGCAAGCTGGAAGACGATCTGGCCGTCCTGCAGACCCGCGGCCCTCTCGCGATCACTGCCGATACGATCATCGAAGGAGTGCACTTCCTTCCCGATGATCCCATCGAAACGATCGCCAAGAAGGCGCTGCGGGTGAACATCTCGGACCTCGCCGCGAAGGGCGCGCGCGCGATCGGGATCCTTCTCTCGCTCTCCTGGCCCAAGGCGCGCCGCAGCGCCGAGATCGCCCGTTTCGCCGCCGGCTTGGGCGAGGACCTCAAACTCTATCGCTGCGCGCTCTTGGGCGGGGACACCACCGCCACGCCCGGGCCGCTCTCGGTCTCCGTCACCGCGATCGGGCGCCCGTACCGCCGGCGGATCCCGGCGCGCGCGGACGGCAAGCCGGGCGAAGACCTCTGGATCACCGGGTCGATCGGCGACGCCCATCTTGGCCTGCGCGCCGCGCGCGGCGAGCTTGGATCGCTGCCGGCGCGCGATCGCGACCTGCTGATCGACCGCTTCCGGCTGCCCCAGCCGCGCACCCGCTTCGCCCAGGCGATTGCGCGGCTGGCCGGCGCCGCGATGGACGTCTCCGACGGCCTCCTTCTCGACGCCGCGCGCCTCGCCCACGCCTCCCGGATGGCGCTGACCTTGGAAGCCGCTTCGCTGCCCCATTCCACGATCGCGCAGCGCTGGCTTGAAACGCCGGACGCTTATCAATTGCGCCTGCTCAGCGGCGGCGACGATTATGAAATCTTGTTCACCGCCGCCCCGGAGAAGCGCGCCTCGGTGAAGCGGGCGGCGACGCGGGCGGGTCTCCAGGTCACCAGAATCGGCGGCGCGTCGGCCGGAGAGGGGGTTTCCCTTGTGGATTCCCACGGCGCGCCGCTGCCGATCCCGGACATGGGCTACCGCCACACCCTCGGGGGATAAGTCGGGAACCGAGTCCAGATTCCGCCTCGAACGGGTAAGAGTCTGGAAACCGTGAGCGCCGACCCTGCCGCCATGCGACACGCCGTCCGCCGGGCCATTGCGGCCGCCATGCTTGCCTCCACCATGCTGGCCGGCCACGCGGTGGCGACCGCCCAGCCGAGCACCGAGGAAAGCGACACCGCTCGGACCATGGACGCGACCTACATCGCGGTCCCGGTCGTCCGCGAGGGGCGGCTGGTGAACTATCTTTTCGTCTCCGTCCGGGTCGATATCGCCAACGGCGTCGATCTTTGGCGCACGCGCGAGAAGGCGCACTTTCTCCGCGACGCGCTGGTTCGCGCCGCCCACGCCGGGCCCCTGGCCGACGCCGAACGCGATGACCGGCTGAACGAGCGCGCCGCCGTCGCGGCGTTCAGAACCGCGGCGCGCGAAGCGCTGGGCGAACGCGCCGTGCGCGCCGTCTCGATCCTCAGCGTCCATTCGAGCCGCACCCAGCAGGCGCGCCGCTAGGGTTCGGCCGCCGACACGCTCAGGACGTAGGCGGAATAAAATCGGGCGGAACAAAACGAGGGTGAGGCGAATTCCCCTCCCGCCGAATACCACATTGCTTTGCCGAAGGGCTTTTGGCAGTGTCCGCGCCGATTTGGCGGGGCCCCCCGGCGGCATCGATCCGATGCCCCCGATCCCAGGGCGGCGGCGCCGATCTGGCGCGCCCGCGCCGCGCAGATTTTCTCCTCCTGGGAATGGATAAAGATGAGCGATCTCTTCGTTTGGCTCGCATGCGGTTTTGGCGTGTTGGCGGCCCTCTACGGTTTCCTGCAAAGCCAGGCGATCCAAGCAGCGCCGGCGGGAAATGATCGGATGAAGGAGATCGCCGCGGCGATCCAGGAAGGCGCCAAGGCCTATCTTCGCCGCCAGTACACCACCATCGCATTCGTCGGCGTCGGCGTGACGGTGCTGCTCTTCGTTCTGTTCTGGGGTTCGCCCCAAATCGCCGGCGGCTTCGTGATCGGCGCGGTGCTTTCCGGTCTTGCCGGCTTCATCGGCATGAACGTGTCGGTCCAGGCCAATGTGCGCACCGCGGAAGCGGCGTCGAAAAGCCTCGCGGGCGGCCTCAACATCGCGTTCAAGGCCGGCGCCGTCACCGGGATGCTTGTCGCGGGCTTCGCGCTTCTTGGCGTCGCCGTCTACTACCTCATCCTGAAGCAATTCTGGGCCGTCACCGATCGCGAAGTCGTCGACAGCCTCGTCGCGCTCGGCTTCGGCGCTTCGCTCATCTCGATCTTCGCGCGGCTCGGCGGCGGCATTTTCACCAAGGGCGCCGACGTCGGCGGGGACATGGTCGGCAAAGTTGAGGCCGGCATTCCGGAAGACGATCCGCGCAATCCCGCCACGATCGCTGACAATGTCGGCGACAATGTTGGCGACTGCGCGGGCATGGCGGCAGACCTCTTCGAGACCTATGCGGTGACGACGGTGGCGACGATGGTGCTCGCCTCGATCCTGTTCCGCAACGCGGACGAAGTGGAAGCGCTGATGGCGCTGCCGCTCGCGATCGGCGGAATCTCGATCGCAGCGTCGATCATCTCGACCTATTTCGTCCGTCTGGGATCGAACAACTCGATCATGGGCGCGCTCTACAAGGGCCTCATCGCGGCCGGCGCGCTCTCGGCCGTCGGCGTCGTCGGCACCGTATTCTATCTCAACGGCGGCACTTTCGGTCCGATCGTGCCGAGCCTTGGCGCTACGACCCCGTACGCGAACGTCACCGGGCTCGATCTCATCTGGTGCGGCCTGATCGGCTTGGGCGTGACCGGCGCGATCGTGTGGATCACCGAATACTACACCGGCACGGGATTCCGCCCGGTGAAGAGCGTGGCGGAAGCCTCGAAGTCCGGCCACGGCACGAACGTGATCCAGGGCCTCGCGGTTTCGATGGAAGCCACCGCGTTGCCGGCGCTGGTGATCGTTGCGGGTATCGTGGCGTGCAACATGATGGGCGGGCTCTTCGGCATCGCGATCGCGGTGACGACCATGCTTTCGGTGTGCGGCATCATCGTCGCGCTCGACGCGTTCGGTCCGGTTACGGACAATGCCGGCGGCATCGCGGAAATGGCCGGTTTGCCGAAGGAAGTGCGCGTCACCACCGATGCGCTCGACGCGGTCGGCAACACGACGAAGGCGGTGACGAAGGGCTATGCGATCGGATCGGCTGGCCTCGGCGCGCTCGTGCTCTTCGCCGCGTTCTTCGAGGACATCCGCTTCTATGCGAGCGAGTCTGCGGAGTTCCGCTTCTTTGAAGGCGTTGCGCCCGATTTCGCGCTCAACAATCCCTACGTGATCGTCGGGCTCTTCGTCGGCGGGCTGTTGCCTTATCTCTTCGGCGGCTGGTCGATGACGGCGGTGGGGCGCGCGGCGCAATCGGTCGTCCAGGAAGTGCGCCGCCAGTTCAAGGAGATCCCCGGCATCATGGAGCGCACGGCGAAGCCGGACTACGGCCGCGCCGTCGACATCCTCACGCAATCGGCGATCAAGGAAATGATCGTCCCGTCGATGCTGCCGGTGCTGGCGCCCGTCGCGCTCTTCTTTGCGGTGTGGGCGGTGAGCGGTGAAACCAGCCAGGCGCTTGCGGCGCTCGGCGCCTTGCTCGTCGGTGTGATCGTGACCGGCCTCTTCGTCGCCATCTCGATGACGTCCGGCGGCGGCGCGTGGGACAACGCCAAGAAACTGATCGAAGAAGGCGAGTACGGCGGCAAGGGCAGCGACGCCCACAAGGCCGCCGTCACTGGCGACACCGTCGGCGATCCGTACAAGGACACCGCCGGCCCCGCCGTGAACCCGATGATCAAGATCACGAACATCGTCGCGCTTCTGCTGCTCGCGGTGCTCGCGCATTCTTGAGT
>WGOB01000092.1 GCA_016124255.1 Alphaproteobacteria bacterium
CGTCATCCTCGGCAAGCAGGCGATCGACGACGACAGCAACCAGACCGGCCAGATGCTGGCCGCGCTCATGGGCGTGCCCCAGGCCACCTTCGCCTCCAAGGTGGCGGTCGAAGACGGCGGCCTCACCGTCACGCGCGAGGTCGATGGCGGGCTCGAAACGATCAAGGTCAAGCTGCCGGCGGTCGTCACCACCGATCTCCGCCTCAACGAGCCGCGCTACGCCTCGCTGCCCAACATCATGAAGGCGAAGAAGAAGCCGATCGATATGAAGACGCCGGCCGATTACGGCGTCGATGCCGCGCCGCGCCTGAGCGTGGTGAAGGTGGCCGAGCCGCCGAAGCGCCAGGGCGGCGCCAAGGTGAAGACGGTGGATGAATTGGTGGCCGGCCTGAAGGCCGCGGGGGTGATCTGATGGCTGTTCTCGTCGTCGCCGAACATGACAACGCAAGCCTGAAGGACGCGACCCACAAGGTCGTCTCCGCCGCCGCCAAGATGGGCGGCGATGTCGATGTCCTCGTCGCGGGCCACAACGCCGGCGCAGTGGCGCAGGCCGCCGCCAAGATCGCGGGCGTGCGCAAGGTTGTGCACGCCGACGGCGTCACCCTCGATCACCAGATCGCGGAACCGATGCAGGCGCTGATCGCGCCGTTGATGGCGAATTACGATGCGGTGCTGTTCGCCGCGACGACGACCGGCAAGAACGCCGCCCCGCGCGTCGCCGCCAAGCTCGACGTGATGCAGATCTCCGGCGTCACCGGCGTTGAGGGCGCCGACACGTTCGTGCGCCCGATCTACGCCGGCAACGCGATGCTCACCGTGAAGAGCAACGACGCCAAGAAGGTGCTCACCGTGCAGCCGACGGCGTTCAGCGCAGCGGGCGACGGCGGATCGGCGCCCGTGGAGACGACGGCGGCCCCGGAGGGCCCGTTCAAGTCTGCATTCGAGCGCGAAGAGATTGTGAAGCTGGACCGGCCGGAACTGACCGGCGCCAAGCGCGTCGTCTCCGGCGGCCGTGCGCTCGGCTCGTCGGAAGAGTTCCACAAGGTGCTCGAGCCGCTGGCCGACAAGCTCGGCGCCGCGATCGGCGCGTCCCGCGCCGCCGTGGATGCGGGCTACGCCCCCAACGACTACCAGGTCGGCCAGACCGGCAAGGTCGTCGCGCCCGAGCTCTACGTGGCCATCGGCATCTCCGGCGCGATCCAGCACCTCGCCGGCATGAAGGATTCCAAGGTCATCGTCGCGATCAACAAGGACGAGGAAGCCCCGATCTTCCAGATCGCGGATTTCGGCCTGGTCGCGGACTACAAGACCGCCGTGCCCGAACTTATGGCCGCACTGGAGAAGGCTGGGCTCTAGGCGCAGCCGCGCCAGATCCACGATCGACGGCCCTATTGCAGCGCCGAAGAGGCTTGCTGCACCGCAGCAATGGGTTTATCCTCTGCTGTTGAATTGGGCGCCGGATGCGCTCAATAGACGGGTCAAGGCCATCGGGTGACCATCTTGAACGAAATCCGGACCGTCGGCGTTGTCGGCGCTGGTCAAATGGGAAACGGCATCGCGCACGTCTGCGCCCTCGCCGGCTACGACGTCCTCCTGAACGACGCCGCCGAAGGCGCGATCGACCAGGCGATCGAAACCATCGAACACAACATGCACCGCCAGGTCGGACGCGGCTTCATCAAGGACGACGACATGCGCGCCGCGATGGGCCGCATCAAGCGCGCGCCCTCGCTCAAGGATTTCGGCGCCTGCGACATGGCTATCGAGTCCGCGATCGAGAACGAGGACGTGAAGAAGAAGATCTTCGCCGATCTCTCGCCCGTGCTCGGCGCCAACGCGATTCTCGCGACCAACACCTCGTCGATCTCGATCACGCGGCTGGCCGCCACCACCGACCGCCCCGACAAATTCATCGGCGTCCACTTCATGAACCCGGCGCCGGTGATGAAGCTGGTGGAGCTGGTGCGCGGGCTCGCCACAAGCCAGGACACCTACAACACCTCGCTGCGCTTCGTGGAAAGCCTCGGCAAGACGATCGCCAACGCCGAGGATTTTCCCGCGTTCATCGTCAACCGCGTGCTGGTGCCGATGATCAACGAGGCCGTCTACACGCTCTATGAGGGCGTGGGTTCGGTCGAAGCGATCGACAAGGCGATGCGGCTCGGCGCCAATCATCCGATGGGGCCGCTGGAGCTCGCCGACTTCATCGGGCTCGATACGTGCCTTGCGATCATGCAGGTGCTGAACGAGGGGCTGGCGGACACGAAATACCGACCCTGCCCGCTGCTGGTGAAATACGTCGAAGCCGGCTGGCTCGGCCGCAAATCCGACCGCGGCTTCTACGACTACCGCACCGACCCGCCGACGCCCACGCGCTAAGGCTCCATCCAGGATACGGTCCGGATATCGGTTCTCGCCTTTGCGCGGATGAATCTCACTTTCTAAACTGGTGTGCGCTCGCGTCGCGGAGGGACAGCGGCGCGGCGTGGTACATTCTCTTATGGCCGAAGCGACTGGAACAGCGCTCGGAACGTCCCGCGCCAGGCTCGTCTGGCGTAGGCCGATTTGGCTGTTTGTGCCGCTGGCGGCGTTGCTTGGTCTGGCGCCGGCGCTCATCCATCCGATTATCATGATCTGGGCTGCGTTGGCGTATGGCTTTGGGCTGTGGACGTTTGCCCAAGCGCTCAGAACAAATCCGCATCGCGGGCGTGTTGAGGTGTTCGCGCGTTCGGTTGGGCTGGGGCTTTTGGGAAGCATCGGGGCCGGGCTGACGCTCTTCGTCGATATTACGGTGGACGACCCTAACCTTGGCGCGCAAACGGCGGAGGCGTGGACCGGCGCGTTGTTTCTCTACCTTGCGATGCAGGTCTATGCGGTCGCATTCGGATTCGTGTGGGGCGCGTTCGCGGGCGCGTGGCTCGCCTTCCTCGGCTTTCGCTACGAGGCCGCCGGGGACGCGATTTCGGTTGAAACCGCCGTGGAAGGACCTCACGTCAGCCGCAATGAGCCGTGATCCTCCACCGATGGCCGATGGGTCCGCATTCCGTCCGGTGGACGCCGAGTACAAGCAGCCGCCGCTGGTCTGGCGCCGCCCCGCGTGGCTGTGGGCGAGCCTGGCGTTCGCGATCGGCGTCGTCTGGCCGCTTTTCTTCCTCTCCCGCGACGGCGGGCTGGCGCAGCTCGCCGCGATCTCGGTGGGCGCGGCGCTGCTGCTCGCGTTCGGCGTGATCGCGATCGGCGACAAGATCCGCCGCCCGCCGACCTTGCGCCGTCACATCGTGATCATCGTGCTTGCGTGCACGGGCGTCGTCGCGCTCTTTGCGCCGTTCGTTTTCGTCGGTCTGCTCGGGCTGCTTGCGGGCATCGAAAGCAGCCTCGACGAACCGGGCCTCAAGATCGCGGGGCTCTCGCAAAGCATGGCGTGGGCGCTGGCGCCGATCGCATTCCTCGTCGGCGCGCCCTCCGCGATCGCGGCGGCGCTGACGCTCTCGATTCTCGGCTTCAGGCGTGAGAAACCGGGCGCGCCCGGCGTGCTGATCGCGCGCCGCGCGCCGGAGCTCACGCATGACAAGTCCGCCCGGCTCACCCGGTCCTAGAGCGCTTCGGTCTGAAACGCTGCAGCTGCGGCGGCCAGCGTTCGCGTTCGCGATCCTCGGAATCGCGCTGATCTTCGCGATCGCCTCGACGCTGATCGTGTGGGCGGTGAGCGGCTTCGCCGCGCTCAATCCCGAAGCATTCGTCGGACTCGTGTGGCCTGCCTCGATCGGCGCGGGGCTGGCGGCGGGATCGATCGGCGGGCGCCTGCGCCGCATGGGCGCGATCACGCGCCGTGAAACCCTGGTGCGCGGCGCCGTGTCGTTCGGCGCTGCTGCGCTCGCATGGACGCTGTCCTTCAGTGTCTTCCCGCTGTTCGACGGCGACATGAACGCGTTCCTCGGCGCGCTCGACGAAATGGCGCTCGGAACTGTGATCGGCGCAGTGGCTGGCGCGATCAGCGCCGTCGCCGCGAGCTACGCCAGCCTGACGCGGATTTAGTTTGGGACCGCGGGCGTCCAGCCCGCATGCTTTCAATCGCGGCGGATCAGAACGCGGGCTGGAAACCCGCGGTCCTACACCTCCGCCCACATCCGCAGGAGGTTGGAGATCGATTTATCCAGGCGCAGCACGTCTTCGCGCGGCGCGTTGGCGAGGCGCATCCGCGTCATCGACAGATCAAACAGGATTTCGCGCTGGCCGGCGTCGCGGATGGTGCTCTGGACCCACCCCACCGCGGCGAGGCGGGCGCCCGCACTCACCGGCGCGACATGGTGGATCGTGCCGGACGGATAGAGCACGCAATCGCCGGCGGCGAGCTTGATCGCCTGTTCGCCGGCGGCGTTCTCGATCGTCAGCGCGCCGCCGTCATAGCTTTCGGGATCGGCGAGGAAGAGCGTGTAGGAAAGATCGGCGCGCAGCCGCTCCTCCACGCCCATGAGCGCATCGTCCGTATGCGGCCCATAATCCATGCCCGGCTCGTACTTGGAGAACATCACCGGCGACGCGCGTCGTGGGCGCGCGGCGATCTCGAACAGCGGATGGCGCTTGAGCGCGTCCATCACGAACGCGCCGAGATCGGCGAGGCCGGGCGCCTGCAGATTGTTCTTCACCGCCCGCGCCGCAGGACCCGCCGTCGCCTTGCCGTCGCGCCAGACGGCCTGGTCCAGACGCGCGCGCACGCGGGCGAGATCCTCTCCCTCCAGCACCCCAGCGAGAACAATCAGCATGACGGCGTCGACATTTCGTCGCTCTTGCGAGTGATTTTCAGTTGTATCATGGTCCGTCGCGTTTGCGACCGCTGGAGTCATGCATGATCGAGACGAAGCTGAAGCTGTGGCGCGGCGTCGCCGCCGCGACCCTGGTGAGCGCGAGCGCGCTGTCGCTGGCGGCGTGCGGCGGCGAGGCCGGCGAAGAGGGCGAAGCGGCCGGAACGCCCGCCCCGGCGGTCGCGACGGGCGAGGGCGGCGAGGGCGAAGGCGGCGAAGGCGGCGGCGAGGCGGGCGAAGCCGGGATCAGCGGCGCGTTCACCCGGCTCTCCGGCGCGCCGCTGGCGAACGCAAGGTTGCAGCAGCTCAAGGGCTTTGTGCTGGTCGCGCAGCAGGCGAGTGAAGGCAACACGGGCGCCGACGCCGGCGTGCTCGTCGATCAGGGCCTGCTTGAAGTCCACGCCGCGCATGAAGCGGATTTCGCCGGCGCCGATGTCTCCGCCGTGCGCGCCGCCGGGCTTGATGCGCTCGACGGCCAGCCGCGCGCCGTCGTCTCGCGCCGGCTGGCGGCGGCGATCGACGCGATCAGCGCCGCACAAGGCCGCCTCGACGGCGATCCCGCCGACATCGCCGCCCGCATGGTGCAGGTGGCGACCGGCCTCTACGCGCAGGTGAACAGCCCCGCGGGCGTCGATCCGCTGGAATATCAGCATGCGTTCGGCGCAGCGCTCGCCGCGCGCGACGCGTTGACCCGCAACGAAGCAGCGCTGCGCGCGCGCAACGCGGCCGTCTACGAGGAAGCGCTCGGTGAAGTGAACCGGCTCGTCGCGCTCTTCCCGACGCCGACGGCGCCGGAGCGGCCCTCTACGATGCAGCAGGTCTCCGCACAAAGCGCGCGTGCGACATTGGCGCTTGGCGCATTGAAGAGCGCGCCGACGGCGCAGTAGCAGGCGCTAAAGCGTCGTGGTTCCGGATCGCGACGTCGTCGCGTCCGGAATGACGGTGCTTGCTTTGTTCAGAACTTCCCTAGTTTGCGACTTCGATCTGCGTGAGGTGTTCCGCGAAGAGCCGCCCCGATCCATCGCGCACCTCGATGGCGAGGAAGACCGGCTGCGTATTGCCTTCCGCAAGCCAGGTCGCGTCCACCGCGGCGCGCACCGGCGCCACCCGGTAGGCGCACCGCCCGGTCTCCGTGACCGTCAGCTGGCGCACCTCTTTTGGCGCGCACGAGAACGCCGCCGGCAGCGCGCCGTCGCGATAGGCCAGGCGAATTTCGGCGCTCTCCGACAGGCCAAGTCGCGGCGGCCGGCCCTCGACGCGCAAGCCCGTCGCGAGCGTGTTCGCCGCGCGCAGCGTGCGCTGGAGATCCGCGATCGGGCGCCCGCGGCGATCGAAGAAGCTGAGCCGCACCGGAATCTCGATCGTCTGCGGCGCCTGCGACGGGGGCGCGAGCGCCTGCCCGTCCGGCCCCATGAACGGACGGTCGATCAGCGTGATCGACGCTTCGGTGCAGGCCGCGTCCGCGCGCGCTTCCGCAACATTGGCGCTGGGGCCGGCCTCGAGACGGCACGTGAAGCCGCTTGCGGCGTCGGGCGTCTCGTTGACGATCTGAAAGTCTTCCGTCGCGCCGATCTCGTGCACGACCTGCTCGTCGAACCCTGCGAGCGCGAACCGCGCCTGCGCCGGCGCGCCGGCGCGTGTGGCGTAATACGCAACGCCCCCGACCGCGGCGAGGCCGGCGATGACGAGCGCGGTGTTGCGCACCGCGCCGAGCACGAACCGGCGCCGGCGTAGTCGCTCGATCTCGTGGGCGACGTCGGCGACGAGATTGCCGGCCGGCTTCAGGAACGTGATCGCGGAGAGATAGGGCGGGATCGCGCTCATCGGCGTGTCGGCGATGATCACCGGCAGCACGTGGTTCTTCGGCGAGGGCCATTTGGCGCGCGTCATCGCCAGTTCCGAGAGCGTGTAGCGATTGGCCTCGAACGCCTCCGGCGCCATCAGGAAAACGACGAGTTCGGACTTCTTGATCGCGTTGCGGATCTGGTCGTCATAGGTCTTGCCCGGCGGCAGATCGTCCTTGTCGAGAAAGACGGTGTGGCCGGCGTCGCGCAGGGCGAACGCGATCGATTCCGCCTGCGGGCGCCGCTCGGATGGATAGGAAACGAAAATCCTCATGGCGACGCGTCGCCCGGCGATGCCTCCGCCGGCATCATGCGGATGAGCATTTCAAGCTGCGTCCACAGCGGGCGCATTTCCGGCGGCACGCGTCCGGACTCCAGATGCGGCGCCATCACCGCGCGCGCCTCCTCGATCATCGCGCGCGGGTCGTGATCGAGGGACACGCCCTGCATGCGCCGCACCTCGTCGATGATCCCGACCATGGCGTGCACGAACGCGTACATGACCTCGAACATCGCGTGCTCGCGGTCCGCGGCGGCGAGCGCGGCGAGCCGCGCATCGACGTCCGCAAGACGCGCGCGCCCGTCTTCGATCGCGGCAGGATCGGAGAACCGCGACTGCATGCTCATCAGCACCGTGCTGATCAGGATGATCGCCTTGGCGCTGTCGGTGGGATCGCTGTCGAACATCGCACGCGCGATGCGCTCGGCCTCGTCGTATTCGCGCAGCGCCGCCGCGGTGTCGCCCATCAGCTGATAGATTCCCGCGCGGCCGTTGTGGCGATCCCACAGCCGCATCTGGGTCAGCGTGTGGTTGGGATGCTCAACAGCGACCTCGCGCAGAATGGCGATGCTCTCCTCGAACGCGCCCAGCATCCGCGACGGATCGGTCATGTGTGCATACGCGGCGGCGAGAACCATGTCCGAACGCAGCAAGCGCGCATCGCGCGTGGCGGGATCGACGCCGGGAATGTCTTCCTGGGCGAGCGCAGCGATTTCGCCGGCCCGCACAAGCACCGCGTCGATATTGCCGAGGCCCGCATCGGTCATCAATTGCAGCGTGAGGATATTGAGGAGATTGCCCATCGAATCGATCGACGGCTCCGCCTCGAAGACGCTCCGCGCCAGCGTCCTGATCTCACCGCTGATCGCCTCGGAGGCGCTGTGCTCGCCGGTGAGAGAATAGACCGCGTCCGTCGCGATCAGCGCCTGCAGGCGATCCTTGTCGCGCACGGCGACGCGCAGCGCCGCAGCGCAGGTCTGGCGCGCGCCCGCCAGGTTGGCCGTCCGCGATTGCAGCACGCACAGCCGCGTCAGCGTGTCGGGATCGTTGGGGCTGAGCCGCGCGGCTTCGCTGTAGGCGCGCAGCGCAGTCTGCACGTCAGCCTCGTAGGCGAGCGCGCCGAGCCTGCGCCAGCGCTCCGCGGCGCTGTCGGCGCCTTGCGCGGCCGCCTGCTCCAGGAGCGCGAAGCCCCCGCGCACATCGCCCGACGCCAGGAGTTCGGCGGCGCGCTGTTCCTCCGGCGCCCCGTCGACGATGAGGGCGGCGGCCGCATAGCGCGCTTCGGTCTCCGCCCCACGGGCTTCCGCGATGCTGGTGTTCTGGCTCGGCGCCGACACCAGCTGGGTGATCTGATCGACGCGCGCGGAGAGCTGTTCATTGGCGGCCAGGAGCGCATCCAGGCGCGCCTCGTACGCCCGGCGCTGCCGATCCATCTCGCGCTGCATGAAGGCGAGCTGCCGCAATTCTTCCTGCGACTGTGCGACAGCGACGGGCGCGGCGCTGCTGAGGACGATCAGCGCGCTCAGCGCCAGGGAAATCGATCTGCGCATGCGCCTGCCCTCCCGCTGCGGACGCGCAAGCATAGACGCCGGCGCTGCCGGAGCAACGGGCTCGCCGCTGAAACACGGGGGCTCAGCCCTCCCGCGCCAGCACCGCGTCAAAAAACGCAAACGCGTCGGCGCCGTCCCATTCCGCCCCGCCGACGAGCCGCGCCACCTCGCGGCCCTGCCCGTCATAAATGACGCTGACCGGCAGGCCCGCCCCGCCGACCGCGAACGCCATGCTCTTGGCGGGATCGAGATAGAAGCCGAGCGCGCCTTGCGTCAGCGCGGTGAATTCGGCCTCGGCCTGTGCGCGGCGCGGAACCCCGTCGATCGAGACCGCCACCACGCGCACAGTGTCGGGATAGCGGCGCTGCAGGTTCGCGAGCGAGGGGAGTTCGCCGATGCACGGCGGGCAATTGGTCGCCCAGACATTGAGCAGCACGACCTGGCCGCGAAAATCGGCCAGCGACCGCGTCTGCCCTTCCGCGTCAAGGAACGGATGGTCGGTCTGCGGCGCCGGCGCGTCATGGACCTGGAGCGCGGCCATGTCGCCCACCGCCAGGCGCTGCAGCACGCTCCCGCCGGGCTTTGATGCGGAGAGGAAAAGCACGTAAAGGACGGCGCCCAGGAGCGCGGCGCCCGCCAGCGCAACGGCTCTGAAGACCACGCTCATCCGACGTTCGCCCGCCTCACCCATGTCCGACGCCGCTTCCTCCGACAAACCCGACGATCCCGCCGCCGCCAACGCGATGTGGGGCGGCCGTTTCGCGGCTGCGCCCAGCGACGCGATGCAGGCGATCAACGCCTCGATCGACATCGACCAGCGATTATGGCGCCAGGATATCCAAGCTTCCAAGGCGCACGCGGCAATGCTCGCCGCACAGGGAATTCTTACGGCTGCGGATGAAGAGAAGATACAGGCCGGCCTCGACCAGATCGCCGCAGAGATTGAGGACGGCCGCCTCGCGATGCGCCGCGATCTGGAGGATATCCACCTCAATATCGAGCATCGGCTGACCGAGATTGCAGGCGACGCGGGCCGCCGCCTCCACACCGCGCGCTCGCGCAACGATCAGGTCGCGACCGACTTCAGGCTATGGATCGCCGCCGCGATCGACGCGGCGATGGAACGGATTGAACGGCTGCAGCGCACGCTGGTGGCCCAGGCCGAACCGCACGCCGATTGGGCGATGCCCGGCTTCACGCATTTGCAGACCGCCCAGCCGATCACGCTGGGCCACCATCTGATGGCCTATGTCGAGATGCTGGAGCGCGACCGCAACCGGCTCCTGCAGGCGAAGACGACGGCGCTGAGCGACTGCCCGCTCGGCGCAGCCGCGCTGGCCGGCACGGGTTTTCCGATCGATCGCGAACGCACCGCCGCGATACTCGACTTTACCGCGCCGGCGGCGAACTCCCTCGATGCGGTGTCCGCACGTGACTTTGCGCTTGAGGCGCTGTCGGGTCTGGCGATCGCGCTGATGCATGCGTCGCGCCTGGCGGAGGAGATCGTCCTGTGGACAAGCCCGCATTTTCGTTTCGCACGGCTTTCCGATGCATGGTCCACCGGCTCCTCGATCATGCCGCAGAAGCGCAACCCCGACGCCGCCGAACTGATCCGCGCCAAGGCCACGCGGGTGAGCGCGAACTATGCGGCGCTCCTGGGGATCATGAAGGCGCTGCCGCTCGCCTACGCCAAGGACCTCCAGGAAGACAAAGCGCTGACGTTTGAAGCATTCGACGCGTTCATGCTTTCGTTCGATGCGCTGGCGGGGATGATCGAGACGATCACGTTCGACAAGGCCGCGTTGCGTGCGGCCGCGGGCGCAGGCTTCTCCACCGCGACCGATCTGGCGGACTGGCTGGTGCGCGAACTGAAGACGCCGTTCCGCGACGCCCATCACGTCGCCGGGCGCGCCGTGAAGCGGGCCGAAGAATTGGGCCTCTCCGAACTCGGCGACCTGCCGCTTGCGGACTTGCAGGCCATCGACCCGCGGATCACCGATGCGGCGCGCGCGCTGCTGGGCGTTGAACAATCGCTGGAAAGCCGGGCAAGCTATGGCGGAACCGCGCCGGCGCGCGTCCGCGAACAGATCGCCCGCTGGAAGGAGCAATTGGGATGAAGAAGACGATGCTGTTGGCGATCGGCGCGGCGACGCTCGCCCTTCCGCTCCTGGCCGGCTGCGGCCATCGCGGCGAACTGCAGCGTCCCGGCCCCTGGTGGGGCGAAGACAACCGCACCGCCGAAGAACGCGCCCACGAAAACCGCCAAGGCGACGGCGACGAGCAGGACGAAGACGAACGCCGCTAGGACCCGCGGGCTTCCAGCCCGCGGTCTTACAGCGCATGCTCGCGCCCCCATGAATCACTTCGAGTACAAGGACGGCGCGCTCCACTGCGAAGGCGTGGCGCTGGAGGCGATCGCAGCCGCGGTCGGGACGCCGGTCTACGTCTATTCGACGGCGACGCTGGAGCGCCACGTCCAGGTGATGCGCGAGGCGTTCGCGCCGACGCCGGTGCTGATTGCGTTCGCGGTGAAGGCCAACGCCAACATTGCGGTGCTTGCGACATTGGCAGCGCAAGGCGCCGGCGCCGACACCGTCTCCGCCGGCGAGATCATGCGCGCGCTGAATGCCGGCGTCCCGCCGTCGCGGATCATCTTCTCCGGCGTCGGCAAGACCGATGAAGAACTGGATTACGCGCTGGCGCAGGGCATTCACCAGATCAATGTGGAATCCGCGCATGAACTAACGCGCCTCGGCGAGATCGCGGCGCGGCGCAACGTCGAGGCGCCGGTCGCGATCCGCGTCAATCCGGCGATCGGCGCCGGCGGACATCAGAAGATCTCCACCGGCGGCGCCGACGCGAAGTTCGGCGTGAGCGCCGCCGATGCGCTGGCGCTCTACGCGGCGGCGCAGGCGCATCCGCATCTCGACCCCAAAGGCCTCGCCGTGCACATCGGCAGCCAGATCCGCGATCTTGAGCCCTTGCGCGCCGCCTTCCAGACGCTCCGTACACTGACGGAAACGCTGCGCGCGCAGGGCCTGCCGCTCACCCGCCTCGATCTCGGCGGCGGCCTCGGCGTGCCCTATTTCAACGAGCCGGATCCGCCCGCGCCCGCCGCCTACGCCGCGATGGCGAAGGAGACGCTGGGCGGATTGAACGTCGATCTCGCGATCGAGCCGGGACGGCTGATCGCGGCGAACGCGGGCGTGCTTCTGACCCGCGTCATCCGCATCCAGGCGCGCGCCGACCGCCGCATCCTGGTGCTCGACGCGGGCATGAGCGATCTCCTGCGCCCGGCGATGTACGACGCCTTCCATGACCTCCGCCCGGTGCGGCCCTCGTCGCAACCGCCCGCGCCGTTCGATCTCGTCGGGCCGATTTGCGAAACCGGCGACACCTTCGCGCGCGCCCGCTTGCTGGCGCCGCCGCAGCCGGGCGATCTCTGCGCGTTCATGACGGCGGGCGCCTATGGCGCGGTGATGGCCTCCACCTACAACGCCCGCCCGCTGGTGCCGGAGACCCTCGTCCGGGGGGACCGCTATTGGGTCGTGCGCCGTAGGCTGAGCGTTGCGGAGCAGATCGCGCTGGAAAGCCTGCCCACGCCCTGAACGCGGCAACCGCTCGCAATGGCGCAATCGTAAGCGTGTGCGCCATGGCGGCGCCCCTTTCGCCCGGCTAGGCTCACCTCCCATGAAGCACGCCGACGCCCTGGCCCAGCTTGCGCGCGAGATCGCCCGCGCGCGGCGCGCCATCGCGTGGGAGCGGTTCTGGGCGATCGCCATGGTCCCGCTCCTGGCGTTCGCGGCCTGGTGTGCGCTGGCGCTGACGGGCGCCCTGGACTTCATCCCGCCGCTGGCGCGGAGTTTGATCGGCGTCGCCGCGCTGGTCGCGCTTGCGGCCGTGCTCGTGCGCGCCGCCTGGCGCTGGCGGCGCCCGACCGAGGCCGAGGCGCGCACCCGGCTCGCCGCAGATTCCGGCTTGGATTTCGGCGCGTTCGAAGCGCTGGAGGACCGCCCGTCGCAGCTTGATCCGGCCGGCCTTGCGCTGTGGCGGATCGAGCAGGAACGCGCGATCGGCCGCGCCCGCACGGCGAAGGCGCGCCCGCCGCGTCCCGCCTGGAACGCCGCCGATCCGTTCCGGCTGCGCTATCTCGCGCTCCTGGCGCTGGTGGTGGCGGGCGTGGCGGCCGGGCCAGCGGCGCCGGGCCGGCTGGGGCAGGCGTTTCTGCCCGATCCCGGCCCCCTGCTGGGCGACCAGCCGATGGCGATTGAAGCCTGGCTGACGCCGGCCGCCTACACCGGCGCGCCGCCGATCTCGTTGTCGGAGCGCGTGGGCGAAACGGTCGCTGCGCCCCCGCGCGCGCAGGTGACCGTGCGCGTGACCGGGCCGCGCGGCGCACCGATTCTGTTTTTCCGCACCGACGACGGGCGCGAGCGCGTCCGCTTCGCCCGTGCGGCCGACGGCGCCTTTGAAGCGCATCTGGATATCCAGAGCGCGGGGCGTCTCTCGATCGTCCGGTTTCATGAGAAGGCGTTCTGGCGGATCAATCCGGGCCCTGACGTCGCGCCGCAGATCGTCTTCGTCGAGCCGCTCACGATCGAGGAAGCCGAACGCGGTCGCTTCTCGTGGCGCGCGCGTGACGATTACGGCGTGCGCGAAATCGCGCTGCGCGTGCGCCCTGTCGAGCCGCCGGAAGGCCTCGTCAGCGCCGCGCCGGTCGACACTCCGGTGGTGGGCCCCGCCGGCGAGCCGCGTGAGGCCGAAGACGAAGTCGAGATCGACCTTGCGGCGCACCCATACGCCGGGCTCGAAGTCGATGCGCAGGTGGTCGCACGCGATGCGCTTGGCCAGGAGGGCGTCAGCGCGCCGGTGCGGATCACGCTGCCGGAGAAGCTGTTCCTGCAGCCGCTCGCGCTCGCGGCAATCGAAATCCGGCGCATGATCCTGTGGGAGCGGCGCCCGTATGCATCGGCGCGTCCGGCGCCGGGCGGTCCGGCCACGCTCCCGGCGCGCGATGTGCTGACGGGGCAGGAAGAGATCGTCATCCGCACCGCCGACCAGGACCCGCGCCTGGAGCGCGCGCCGGACGCGATCAAGCGCGCGGTCCGCTTTCTCGACGCGCTGATGATGCGCCCCGACGATGGCTTCTTCGCCGACCGGGCGGTGTTTCTTGGGCTGGCGCTGGCGCGCTCGGAACTGGAGGGCGCGCGCGAGATCGACGACACCGACCTCGCCGCCGACACGCTTTGGCGCACCGCGCTGCGCGCCGAGTATGGCGGCTCGGCCGATGCGCGCCGGCAGCTCGACCTCGCGCAGCAGGCGATGGCCGAGGCGCTGCGCGACGGCGCATCGCCCGAACGCATCGCACAGCTCGCCGAAGCGCTGCGCGACGCTATGGACGCTTACCTCCAGGCGCTGGTGCAGGAGGCGATGCGCCAGGGCACGCCGCAGACGCAGGAAGACACACAGGAGCAGACGACGCTGTCCGGCCAGGACCTGCAGGATGTGCTCGACGAGATCGAGCGGCTGGCGCGCGAGGGCCGCACCGAGGAAGCCGCAGCGCTGATGCAGCAGCTCGCCGGCATCCTCGCCAATCTCGACGTTCAGCTCGCCCAGGGCGGCGAAGGGCAAGGCCAGCAGGGCGAAGAGGGCCCGCAGGACGATCTCAGCCAGAGCGTTGAAGACCTCGGCGAGACGATCGCCGAACAGCGCGCGCTGAACGACGAGACCGAGGGCCAGTCCGAAGGCGGCGGCGCCCAGGGCGAACAGCAAACCGAGCAAGGCGACGGCGGCCAGCAGGGACAAGGCCAAACCGAGGGCCAGCAGGGCCGCGGCTCAGGCCAGGGCCTCGCCCAGCGCCAAGGCGAAATCCGCGACCGGGTCAACGACGCGCGCCGCCAGGCGTCCCGCTCCGGCGCCGACGAAGGCCGCCAGGCCCTGGGCGACGCCGAACGGGCGATGCGCCAGGCCGAGCAGGCGCTCCGGCGCGGCGCGTTCGACGAAGCCGCCAACGCCCAGGAAGAAGCGTTGCGCCGTCTGCGGCAGGGGGCTCAGGACCTCGCCAACGAAAGCGCGCGCCGCGCCGAGGACGCGCAGGGCGGCCGCCAGGGCGACGGCCAGTCCGGCGGCGAGCGCGATCCGCTTGGGCGCTCGCGCGGCGGCGTCGGCGACGGCGGCGACACCCAGATCCCGGCGGAGGCGGAACGGGCGCGCTCCCGCGAGATTCTCGATGAATTGCGCCGCCGCGCGCAGGATCCGCGCCGGCCCGAAGGCGAACGCGAGTACCTGCGCCGCCTGCTGGATCGCTTCGCCGGAGAATCCTGAGTTTTGATCCAGGATTCGCCGTTTTGAGGCGCCGACCCGCGCTGTGCGCGCGCGGATGCGGCGCAAAGGACGCACTCCGCCGGAACACGGGCGCCAGGGGCAGTTTTTGATTGACCCGACTGGTTAATGATTCGTTAAGTCCGTCAAGACCTCTCCAGCGGGGACGGGCCACGATATGGGCGTTCGGACAGACTTCCTGGCAGTGCTCGGCGGCGCGACCGCGGGGCTGATTGCGCTGGCGGCGGTTGCCGCCGCGGACGGCATCGAGCGGAAGCCCCGCCCCGCTGCGTCCGGCGAAGAAGCAGCCGCGGCGCCCTCAAGCGAGGTGGCGGAGTATCCGGACCTGCTCGGCGGGCCGGACTCGGAGCCGGCGATGGCGGCGTCCGAACCGATGATCGAAGCGCCGCTGCAAGCGTCCGTCACCTGCCCGAGCTACGAAGAGGCGCTGGTCATGGTGCGCACCGCCATGGACAACGCTGAGATCGGCCAGATCGACAGCGCCATCCAGCAGGCGATGAGCGATTTCGAAGGCTGCGACACGGTCTCGCGCGCGCTCGCCGCGGCCGATGATGTCGTCGACGCCATTCAGGTGGCGGCGCTGCCCGAGATGCGCCGGCCTCCTGCGCCGCGTCGGCCGCTTGAGCCGTTCCGCGACGCGGGCGGCGGCGGAGGCGGCGCCGGTGGCGGCGGCGGTGGCGACGATGGCGGCGACGACGGCGGTGAAGATCCCGGCGAGGGAACCCCGCCCGGCGGTGACGGCGGGCCCGGCTACACCGGCTAAGGCGCCTGCGCGGGCGCGCCGCAAAAAGCGGAAACTCTATGTCGCCTGAGCGGCAAGCGGCGCGGCCGCGCGATCACGCAGCAATTCCGCAGCGAATTCCGAAAGCGTGTCGTCGCGCGCGCCCATGATGACGATACGATCGCCAGGCCGCGCCAGCGCGAGGATCGCTGCCCCGCACGCGCCGCGCGTGGCCAGCGCACGCGCTTTGCGTCCCGCCGCGACGACGCCGGCGGCGATGTCGGCGCTGGTCACGCTGCGATCCACGGTGCCGCCGAAATAGACGGGGTCCGGCATGAACAGCATGTCGTCGTCGTGCATGTGTGCGGCGAACGCCGCGATCAGCTCCTCGCCCATGAGCCTCAGCGGCCCATAGCCGTGCGGCTGAAACATCATCAGCAGGCGTCCTGGAAACGCATGCAGCGTGGAGAGCGTCGCGGCGATCTTGTCGGGATTGTGCGCGAAATCATCGATCACGGCGACGCCGTCGGCCTCCCCGACCGTTTCCAGACGCCGCCGCACGCCGGCGAAGCGCGCCAGCGCATCGGCCGCCTGCGCGAACCCGACGCCGGACGCGCGCGCAGCCGCGATCGCGGCGAGCGCATTGGCGACGTTGTGGCGCCCCGGCGTCTTCAGATGCACGCGCGCCCGCGCGCCCGTCGCCTGCTCCACGGCGTCGAATGATATCCCGTCGATCGCCGGGGCGATGGCGTCGGCGCGATAATCCGCATCCGGATGATCGATCCCGAACGTGACGGTGCGCGGCGCGGCCTCGCGCAGCAGCGCGGCCTCGGCATTGTCGAGATTGACGATCCCGACGACCGCGCGGCGCAGGAAATCGCTGAACAACCCGCGCAGCTCCGCCATGCTCTTGTGATCGTGCGCGATGTTGGTGAGCACGGCGATGCGCGGTTCGTAGAGCGCGATCGTGCCGTCGCTCTCGTCGACTTCAGCGACGAACGCCGGCCCCTCGCCCACCAGCGCGCTGGCGAAGGGGGCCTCGGCGTCGGCGAAATTCTTCATCACCGCGCCGTTCATCACCGTGGGGGCATGGCCTTCGCTGTGCAGGATCCACGCGATCATCGCCGTCGTCGTGGATTTGCCGCTGGTGCCGCCGACGGCGATGGCGTTGAGGCTTGCGTTGAAGAGGTCCGCCAGCAGATCGGCGCGCTTGAGCACCTGGGCGCCGACGCGGCGCGCAGCCGCGATGTCGGGCACCGTCTCCTCCACCGCGGCGGACGCGACCACGATCTGTTCGGCGCCGCGCACGCCGGAGCCGTCCTGCGGATGCAAGACGACGCCCCGCGCGCGGAGATAGTCGAATTTCGCGGCCGTGCGGCCCTGGTCGAGAGCGCGGTCGGAGCCTTCCACCTGCGCGCCGCGCGCCGCCAGGATCAGCGCCAGCGGCAGCATCCCCGAGCCGCCCACGCCGCAGAAGAAATAGGCCTTGTTGCGAGTCATCGCGCGACGTTATGAGCGGGCGTCTGCAGAGACAAGCAAGCCCGAGAGGCGACGTTTAGATTATGGCGCGCGCGCGGAAACGGATCGGGGTCGTCGCGCCCGGGGCGCGGCTGGAGGCCGCAGCGCCCGACGCCGTCGCAGCGATCGCAGATGCGCTCTACGGCGCAGAGGCGCCGGAGATCATCTTTCACCCGCAATGTTTTTTGCAGGACGGGCACTTCGCCGGACCGGACGCAGCCCGCGCCGCAGCGTTCCTCGACGTCGCCAATGATCCCGCGTTCGACGCGGTGTGGTTCGCCCGCGGCGGTTACGGCGCCTGCCGCATGGTCGAAGCGGCCGCGGACGGCCTTGCGCCGGCCGCACGCGACAAACTCTATCTCGGCTACAGCGACGCCGGCGTCTTGCTCGCGATGCTCGACCGCGCCGGATGCCGCGTCGCGCACGGCCCGATGGCGAGCGACTTCAAGCGCGCCGGCGGCGACGCCGCGATCAAGCGGGCGCTGCGCTTCCTGGTGGAGCGCGCCCCCGACACGATCGAGCCGTCGGCGCGCGCGGGCGTCCGCGCGGCCGCGTTCAACATCACGATCCTCTCCACGCTGATCGCCACGCCGTACGAGCCGGATCTCTCCGGCCGCGTGCTGATGCTGGAGGACGTGGGCGAGTATCTCTACCGGATCGACCGGGAGCTCTTTCACATTCTCTCATCGCCCGCCGGCCGGCGCGCCGCGGGCGTGCGTCTGGGGCGCGTCAGCGAGATCACGCCGAACGATCCGCCCTTCGCGTTGAACGAGGAAGAGATCGTGCGGCATTGGTGCGCCAGGGCCGGAATGGCCTATCTCGGCCGCGCCGACATCGGCCACGACAGCGGCAACATGATCGTGCCGTTCTTCGATCTCGGCGATTAGAGCAATGCCCGCCACGCGGAGACCGGTTGAGCGAAAGACATTGCGACCAAAAGAAAATCTAGCGCCGGCGCCGCGTTGTGGTCACGGTGGCGGGCGTCGCGGGATCGGCGGTGCGCGTTTCCGTGAGCGCCCGCCACTGGCCCATCGCGTCGCGGCGCCAGACGATCAGGTACCGGCCCTGGACGGCCTCCGACCCCTGCAGCACCTGCACGTACCGCCCGCTGGTGACGCCCATGTCGCCCGCGGCCGACACGAAGATCTTGTCCGGCTGCCAGTAGATCGGGCGGTTCACGGTGGTGGCGAGGCCGCTCTGCACGGCCGCCGCGCCCTCATAGGTGGCGCCGGGGCGGATCACGAACCCGTCCACCGGATCGATGATCTCCGCGATCGCGCTGCCGAGGCCTCGCTCCTGGGCGGCCGCCGCCAATTCCCGCTCCATTTCCAGCAATTGCTGGCGCGAGTTCGGCGCGATCTGGATGACCGTCTCGCCCACGGGCGGTTCGGTGGTGTCGCCGGCCGCCGCCGTGCTGCCGGCCGACGGCGGGGTCCAGGTGCGATCCCAGGAATCCTGCATCGTCTCGCAGCCGGACAGCGCCGCCGCCGTCGTCGCCAGAAGCAAAAGCCGCATCTTGGAACCCCCTTTTTTCGCCGCCGTCCGGTCTGACCCCCAGCACGCAGACGGCGCTCTTGGGGGCAATTAACCAAAGAACAAGGGGCGGGCCAAGGCGTCGAGCCGTTTCTTTCGGCGCGCGCGCCGGCGCGCGGCCGGCGTCCGGATCGGGGAGAAGCCGCGATGCGCCAAGTGTCTCAGCCGGTGACGAAGTCCAGGAGATCGGCGTTCAAGATGTCGGCGTTCACCGTCAGCATGCCGTGCGACAATCCTGGATAGGTCTTCAACTGGCCGTTCGCCAGCAATCGGACCGCCTTCAGCGCCGAGGCCGCGATCGGGACGACCTGGTCGTCCTCGCCGTGCATCACCAGCGTCGGCACGCTGATGGACCTGAGATCGTCGGTCTGGTCGGTTTCGGAGAACGCCTTGACGCCGTCATAGTGCGCCTTTGCGCTGCCCATCATGCCTTGGCGCCACCAATTCTGGATCACGCCTTCATGCACCGTCGCGCCGGCGCGGTTGAATCCATAGAACGGGCCCGACGGCACATCGCGGAAGAATTGCGCGCGATTGGCGGCCAGCGCCGCGCGAAAATTATCGAACACTTCGATCGGCGTGCCTTCGGGATTGTCGCTCGTCTTCAGCATCAGCGGCGGAATGGCGGCGACGAGCACGGCCTTGGCCACACGCCCCGCAGGCTCTCCGTGCCGCGCCACATAGCGCGCAACTTCACCCCCGCCGGTGGAATGGCCGATGTGCACGGCGTTCCTGAGATCGAGCGCCCGCGCAACGGCGAACGCATCCGCCGCGTAATGATCGATGTCGTGACCATCGGCGACCTGCTGCGAACGCCCGTGCCCGCGCCGGTCGTGCGCGACGACGCGATAGCCGCGCGCCACAAAGAACAGCATCTGCGCGTCCCAGTCGTCGGAACTCAGCGGCCAACCATGGTGAAAGACAATTGGCTGCGCGTCCTTGGGACCCCAATCCTTGTAGAAAATCTGCACGTCGTCGTCGGTCGTGACATAGCCCATGGCGTGATTTCCTTCCAAAGCGTCGGCGGGCGACGCGGCATACGCGGCGCCGGAACCAGACGTTGAAATAGGATGCATGGACGCTTTCCGCCGTTCGATGGCGCAGATTTCATGAAGCGCGGATGATCGCGCCGTGCGCGCGCTCAGGCGATGGCGGCGATGTGGGCGAGGCCGCGGTACCGGCCAGCGTCGTCCATGCCGTAGCCGACGAGGAACACGTCGGGCGCATCGAAGCCGACATAGTCGATGGCTTCGTCGACCGCGCTCGGCTTCCGGATGAAGGCGCAGGCGCGCGTCAGCTGCGCGCCCTTGGCCGTCAGCTGCGCGCGCGCGAACGCGATGGTGCGGCCGCTGTCGAACACGTCGTCGAGAATGAGGACGCTGCGCCCCTCCACGCTGCGCGAGATATCGGCGCGCACGACCACGCGCCCCGTGCTCTCCCGCGCGTCGCGATAGCTCTCAAGCCAGAGGCAATCGAGGATCGGATGGATGTCGCGCCGCGCCAGCGCGCGCAGGAGATCGACAGCGAAGGGCGCAGCGCCTTTGAGCAGCGCCACGACGGTCCAGTCCGACGTGACCTCGCGCGTCAGGTCCGACGCCAGCGCGTCCACGCGGGCGGCGATCTGCTCTTCCGTGAAAAGAATCCGCAGGGCCTCAGCCATGCCCCTCGGGATCAGAGGTCGTGCCCAAGCGCAAGCCCCCCGCGGCGCCCGCGGGCGCGACGGCTGCGTCCGGGACGACCGAGTCCGCGCTCAGTTCGAGCGGCTCGCCGTCCGGATCGACGACAGGCGCCGGGCGCGCGGCGGGCGAAGCCATCGGCGCGTCCCCGGCCTCGCGATAGGAGGCGAACGCCGCCTCCAGATCGACGGCGTCGACCGGGGGATTGTCGAGGCGCACCATGAACGGCAGCGCGCCGCCGGCTTCGATGACGCGCGCCTCCAGGGCGTGCACCACCTCGTAAAGCTCGTTCTCCTGGCTGTCGCGCAGGGTGATGCGCAGCGGCGGCGCGGGCTTGTCATCGCGGCCGATATTGCGGACCTCGCCGCTGACCAGCAGCACCGGCGTGGGCCCTTCGAACGCGCGCTCGACCGTCAGCCCTTCGACCTCGAGGCCATAGACGTTCACATCGAACCCGAAGGCGGCGTAGGCGCTGGCCGAGCGCGGCCAGAATTCCGCGACGTCCTGGCGGAAGACCACCGCGCCGGCGGCGCTGGCGGCGACTGCCGCGCCGGCGCCGGTCCAGGCGAAGATGGCGGCGCGGGCGCGCTCCTCGCGCATCCGCTCGCCCTGCTGGGCGCGGTAAAGCGCGGCGGCTGAAGGGGCGGGGCCGGGGCCGGAGGCGGCTTTGCGCATCCGTTCCACGCCCTCGCGCGTGAGCGGCGGCGGCGCGGCGGGGTCGGCAGGCACGGTCTCGCCGGGCTGCAGCGTCAGCGCTGGCTCAGCGAACCAGGTATGGCCGCAGGCGGCGCAGCGGACCGACCGGCCGGCGGGGCCGATCGCGTCATCCTCCGCGAAGTAGCGGGTCAGGCAGGACGTGCAAGTCAGGATCATGGTACGGATTCTGGATATCGCTCCGAGAAACGAAATGTTGCGTCGATTCCGCTAAGTTTGTCCAGAAATGGCCCAAACCTACCCCATAGAACACACCGTGCCGCAGATTGGGTTAATCGTCCGTTTCGAAGGGCTCTGGGCCGGCTATGACGGCCCCGACGTTCTGCGCGACGTGAACTTCCAGGTCTCGGCCGGCGAGGTGGCGGTGCTCTCGGGCCCGACGGCCGCCGGCAAGACGAGCTTGCTGCACGTCATGCGCCTGGCGCTGCCGCCCCGCCAGGGCGAGGCGCTGGTGCTGGGCGAGGACATCCTGCGGCTGAACGAACGCCGTCGCGCACGCCTGAAGCGCCAGATCGGCTACGTCGGCGAGGAGCCGACCTTCATCGAGGACTGGAGCGTGTTCGACAATGTCGCGCTGCCGCTGCGCGTCGCCAAGCGCAAGCCTGCGGAATACGAGGCTGACGTGCGCGAGCTGCTGACGTTCGTCGGCCTGGAGGACGCGGCCAACGAGCCGGCTGGGCACCTCTCGTTCGCGGAGCGCCGCCGTGTCGCCATCGCGCGCGCGCTGGCCGGCAAACCGGACCTGATCGTCGCCGACGAGCCCGGCGCCGGGCTCAATCTTGACGGCGCGATGCGGATTTTCCGGCTGATCGCGGAGATGCGGCGCATCGGCGCGGGCATCGTCATCGCCACCCAGAGCCCGGAATTCGCCGACGGCATCGACGCGACGCACTGGCACATCGAGGACGGCGCTGTGCTGCGCACCGATCCCGACGCCGCCGCCCCTCTCGGCTTCGCCGACTCCGGCTATGAAGCGCACGAAGAGCACGGCTACGCGCCGCACGAAGAGGACGGCGAGTATCCTGATTATTACGGCGACGACGACGCGGAGACGTATCGGTGAATCCTGGCGGCAGCATGCGCGCTGTCTTCTGGGTGATGGCGGCGGCGTGTTTCGCAGCCGCCTCCGCCCTCCTGTTCTCGCGCGCCGCGTTCACGATGGCTGACCGTTGGGCGCATGAAGCGACGGGCGTCGCGATCGTGCGCATCCTCGCGGCCGATGCACCCAACGCGCTTGCCGAAGCCGAGGAGGCGATCAAGACCGGGCCTGCGGTGGCCCGCGCGCAGATCGTGACGGCCGAGCGCGCCGCCGCGCTGATGCGCGATTGGCAGGGCGCCCAGGTGCGCCCCTCCGATCTGCCGCCGCTGCAATTGGTGGAGGTTGATTTCGCCGCCGGCGCCCCGCGCGCGGCCGCGCAGCGCCTCGAAGAGCACCTCGCCGAAAAGGGCCTCGCGGTGCAGGTGGTGTCGCCGCGCAGCGCCGAAACCGAAGCCGCGCGCAACGCCCAGCTCATGCGCCTCGCCGCGCTGATCGGCGCGACGTTCATCTGCGCGATGATGGCCGCCGTGATCGCGTTTTCCGCGCGCGCGCTGGCGCTCCGGCGCGCCGATCTGATCACCGCCCTCACCGACATCGGCGCAACCCGCGAACGCGCCGGCGCCGAACTCGGCGTTGAGGCCGGGCGGCTTGGTCTCTGGGCTGGCGTCGCAGGCGCCGTGCTCGCCGCCGCGGCCGGCGCCGGCGCCGTCTATCTCTCCACCCCGACGGCGACGCCGTTGTCCATCCTGCGCAGCGCCGGGCCCGTGGAATGGGCCGCGCTCGCGCTGACGCCGCTGTTTGCGGCCTTGTTCGCCAGCTTAGGCGCCCGCGCCGGCGCCGGCGCCGTGCACGCCCGCGCCGCAAGGCTTGCGTGACATGGCCAAGCAGAGCCGAAGCATACGCTGGATCAACGGCGCCGTCGGCGCGCTTGTGGTGACGCTGGTGCTGGGCCTGGCGCTCGGCTTCCTCGGCTTCGCGCACGCGGTGCGCACCAACGCCGCGCCTGATCCCATGCCCCGCGCCGACGCCATCGTCGCGCTCACCGGGGGATCGCAGGCGCGCCTTGAGACCGGGGTGCGCCTCCTGGAGGAAGGCCGCGCGCGGCGGCTGTTGATCTCAGGCGTCAACCGCGAGGTCACCGACGACGAATTGATGAGCCTCCTCGACGTCTCGCCGCAGGCGCGCGCGTGTTGCGTGGCGCTTGGGCGCGCCGCCGAAGACACGCTCGGCAACGCGGCGGAGACCGCCGAATGGGCCGCGCGCTACAATGTCCGCACCCTGATCGTGGTGACCGATGATTATCACATGCCGCGCTCGGTGGCGGAATTGTCGCTGGCGCTGCCGGACGTGGAGCTGATCGCCTATCCGGTGCCGACGCGGTTCGCGCGCGATGAATTGTGGAAGCGCGACATGAGCGCCGCCGCCCGCATGGGCGCTGAATACCTCAAATACCTGACGATCCGCGTGCGCGAAGGGTTCGCAGGCCTCGGCCGCGGCGATGACCGCGCCATGGCCGACACGCCGGAGAAAAGCACCCCCAAGAGCGCCGAATGATTCTCGCGCGCTCGCTCCTCTACGTGATCTGGATCTATCTCGGCATGGCCGCGATCGCGACGCTCTACGCGCCGTGGACGCTGTTCTCGCGCAAAGGCGCGATGGCCGCGATGCGCGCGTGGAGCAGGCTCGCGCAGGCAGGGCTGCCGATCGTGGGGATCAGGATCAAGATCGAGGGCCTTGAGAACATTCCCGACGGCCCAACGCTGGTGGCGATGAAGCATCAATCGATGTTCGACGTCACCATCCCGCCGCTGACGCTGCGCGATCCCTGCATCGTCTACAAGAACGAGCTCTCCTCGACGCCGTTCATGGGCTTCTATCTGAAGCACGCCCGCATGATCCCGGTCGCGCGCGAGACGCAGGCGACGGCGCTGAAGCGCATGCTCCGCGCCGCGCGCACCGAAGCCGACGAGGGCCGCGAGATCTTCATCTTTCCCGAGGGTACGCGCGTGCGCCCCGGCGCGCCGCCGCAATATAAGCCGGGCGTGGCCGCGCTCTATCGCGAACTCAACCGCGCGTGCGTGCCGATCGCAACCAATTCGGGCCTGTGCTGGCCAGCCAAGGGCGTGCTGCGCCGCCCAGGCGTGATCACGGTGCAAATCCTGCCGCCGATCGCGCCGGGCCTCCCGCGCGCCGACTTCATGCGCGAACTCGAAGGACGCATCGAAACCGCCTCGAACGCGCTTCTGCCGGCGGCCCATGCGCCCGCGCCCGCGCTCGAACCCGCCCAGACCTAAGGTTGGTCGGCATCGTCGCGGCCCCAATTGGGCGCGGCGCTGTCCTGCCCCGCTTCGATGACTTCGCGGCGCACCCGGCGCGCCCGCGCGAACGTGTCGAAGAGGAGCTGCCCGTCGCCCCAGCGGATCGCGCGCTGCAGCGCCGCGAGGTCTTCGCTGAACCGCCCAAGCACTTCGAGCACGGCCTCGCGATTGGCGAGGAAAACGTCGCGCCACATCGTCGGGTCCGATGCGGCGATGCGGGTGAAGTCGCGGAAGCCCGAGGCCGAATATTTCACCACTTCGTTCTCGGTGACGCTTTCCAGATCCTCGGCCATGGCGACGATGTTGAAGGCGATGAGGTGCGGCAGGTGGCTGGTCACCGCCAGCACGACGTCGTGGCGCGCGGGATCCATCGTCTCCACCTCGGCCCCCAGCGCGCGCCAGAAATCGGCCAGGCGCGCCACCGCTGCGGGATAGTCCGGATGCGGATCATCGAGCGGCGTGAGGATATGCCAGCGCCCGCGGAAGAGCGTGGCGAAGCCGGCGTCGGGGCCGCTGCGCTCGGTGCCCGCGATCGGATGGCCCGGCACGAAGAAGACCCCCGCCGGCGCTTGCGCGCGCACCGCGGCGACGACCGCGCCCTTGACGCTGCCGACGTCGGTAAGGATCGCGCCTAGCTTCAACGCCGGCGCAATATCGCCCATCGCCGCGCCCATCGCGCCGACCGGCGTCGCCAGCACGACGAGGTCTGCGCCGCGCACGCAATCGGCCGCGCTCTCATGCACGCGACCGAGATCAAGCGCGCGCGCCCGCGCCCGCACCGCCGGATCGGTGTCATAAAGATCGATCTCGGCCGATGCGCCCGTCGCCCGCGCCGCATGCGCGATCGACGCGCCGATGAGGCCGACGCCGACGATGGCGAGGCGCGCGACGCCGCTCATGATCGCGGCAAGGCCCCCAACACATCGAGCATGCCGGTGTTCTGCTCAACCGTGCCGATGGTGATGCGCAAACAATCCGGCAGGCCGTAGGCGCCGACCGCGCGCACGATATAGCCGTGCTTGCGGAAGTGCGCGTCCGCCGCGCCCGCCGCCTGCGGCGAAGCGAACCGCACGAGCACGAAATTGCCGACGCTGTCGGCGACCTCGTAACCCATTGCGCGAATGGCGTCGCGCACGCGGGCGAGTTCGCGGGCGTTGTGGCGCAGGCTCTGATCGACGAACGCGCCGTCCGCCATCGCCGCCGCAGCCGCCGCTTGCGCCGGCGTCGAGACGTTGAACGGCAAGCGCACCTTGTTGAGCGCATCCGCGACCGGGCGCGGGCAATAGGACCACCCCACCCGCAGCGCCGCCAGGCCGTGAACCTTGGAGAACGTGCGCGTCATCACGACATTGTCGAACGCGCTGACGAGATCGACGCCGGCGGAATAATCGTTCCGCTCGACATATTCCGCATACGCCGCATCAATCACCAGCATCACCGAATCCGGAAGCCCGGCGTGGAGCCGGCGCACCTCCTCGAACGGCAGATAGGTGCCGGTGGGGTTGTTCGGATTGTCGAGGAAGACGATTCGCGTCTTGTCCGTCACCTGCGCCAACAGCCCATCGACATCGGCGCGCAGGCCGTCATTGGCGGCGGTCCGCACCACCGCCCCCATCGGCCGCGCGAAGATGCGGTACATCAGGAACGCGTATTGCGACTGCACGATCTCGTCGCCTTCGGCGACGTAGGCGCGCAACAGGAGCTGGAAGATTTCGTCCGACCCGGCGCCGCAGACGATGCGGTCTGGATCGAGGCCGTAACGGTGGGCGATGGCGTCCTTCAGTTCCGGCGCCGCGCCGTCCGGGTAGAGTTCGGTGCGCGCCAGCGCCGCCGCGGCCGCCTCGCGCGCCGCAGGACTGCAGCCCAACGGGTTTTCGTTGCTGGCCAGTTTGATCGGCTTGGCGAAGCCCGCGAGTTTGGACTCCCCGCCCTTGTAGGGCTCGATGTCGAGGACGGTCTTCAGCGCTTTGAGCGGCATGTTGGGGTCTCTTCCGGATATCGCGCGCACATGCACGCAATCAGGCCCGCGGATCAATGCCGCGCTTTGACCCTGCCGCCGTCAGACCTGGGCGAATGCGCCGATGACGCGAAACTGGTCGAGCCCCGCGCGCGCGACCGCAGCGAAGCGCGGATCGTCTGAATCGACGTAGCCTTCGATGCGGATGAGCACCTTGTTGTCGGAACGCGCGATCTCCTCGCCCTTGATCCCGGCGTCGGCCAGCGCGCGCGCAATGCGGAAGTGCCGGTCGAAGGCGATGGCGAGGCAGGCGTCGCCGCCGGCCGCTTCCAGCGGCGCGCCCGCCGCGACGATGGCCGCCTCCGGCGCCTGGCCTTCGAACGCCCGCATCGGCAGCGCGCCGATCAGGCGTAGCCGCGCATAGCGGCTCTCGGTGAGCGCGTGCCACCACATGCCTGCGCCGGTCTTGCCCGGCCATGGCACGACCGCGACGACATCGTCGCTCTCGGCCACGCGGTTGAGCGCGGCGCGGACGTCGTCGAACCGATGCAGCCGCGTGCGCGCCCCGAAATGGCGCCGCGCCAGATCGAACGCGCGGTAATTGTCCGGCCCCGCGCCGACGCAGACCGCGACGTCGATCGGCCGCTGCCGGCGCGCCGCAGCGCCGATCAGCGCGCGCCAGATTTCGACCACGTGCTCCGGCTCGACGCGGTCCTTGGCGCCGGCGATCAGCGCGCGCAGCAGGCGCACCTCGCGGGCGGGCGAGATCGGCAGCCCGCCGGAGGGCGCCGCGCGCGCCAGGATCTCCACCTGGCGCAGACGCTCGCCCAGCAGATCGAGCAGCGCCGCGTCGATCCGCTCGATCTCGCCGCGCGCGATGTCGGCGGGATCGTGCGGCGCCAACGGCGCGGCCGGCGCAGCGCCTGACGGCGCAAGGCTTTCGGGAGAGGCGCTCTCGCCCGGTGCGGACGGCGCGAAAGGCGGCGGCAGGGTGACTGAGTCGTCCATGTCGGGAATTTAAACGCGAAAGGTCTTAACGGCCATGCGATGCCCCAGCGACGCGACGCTGAAACTGCTTTAAGTGCAGCGAAACTCACGCTGGGACAGGATGCGCGCAGCCGCGCGCGCGCTATGATCGCGACATGATTCAGGCCGTTTCGCCAACCAAATGGTCCGCCTCGGGCGGGGTGCGCAAGATTGAGTTCGGCGCCGATCAGCCGCTGCTGCTCTCATCCGGCGCACGGATTGCGCCGCTGACGATTGCGTTCGAGACCTATGGCCAGCTCAACGCCGACAAGTCCAACGCCATCCTCGTTTGCCACGCGCTGACCGGCGATCAATACGTCGCGAGCCCCAATCCGATCACCGGACGGCCTGCCTGGTGGCCGCGAATCGTCGGCCCTGGCCTGCCGATCGACACCAACCGGTTTTTCGTCATCTGCCCGAACGTGCTGGGCGGCTGCATGGGCACGACGGGCCCCTCTTCCTCCGGACCGGACGGCGAACCCTACGGCCTCGCCTTCCCCGCGTTCACAGTGGCCGACATGGTGCGCGCGCAGGCGATGCTGCTGGAAGCGCTCGGCGTCCATTCGCTCTTCTGCGTCCTGGGCGGTTCGATCGGCGGGATGCAGGCGCTGCAATGGGCTGCGGCCTATCCCAAGCGCGTCTATGCCTGCGCCGCGATCGCGACCGCGGCGCGCCACTCCGCACAGAACATCGCGTTCTACGAAGTCGGCCGCCAGGCGATCATGGCCGATCCCGATTGGCGCGGCGGCGCCTACCAGGCCGCGGGCGTGCGTCCGTTGAAGGGCCTGGCGGTGGCGCGGATGGCGGCGCACATCACCTATCTGTCGGAAGGCTCACTGCGGCGGAAGTTCGATCGCCGCTTGCAGGATCGCGAGGCGGTGTCGTTCGGTTTCGACGCCGACTTCCAGGTGGAATCCTATCTGCGCCACCAGGGCCAGAGCTTCGTCGATCGGTTCGACGCCAATTCCTATCTCTACATCACCCGCGCGGTCGATTATTTCGACCTCGGCGCCGATTTCGGGGGGACGCTGACGCAGGCGTTCCAGGGCGCAACGACGCGCTTTTGCGTGTTCTCCTTCTCCAGCGACTGGCATTATCCGCCCACGGACAATCGCGAGATCGTCCGGGCGCTGATCGCGGCCGGCTGCGACGCCTCCTATGTCGAGGTGCAGACCGACAAGGGCCACGACGCCTTCCTCTTGGAGGAGCACGCGTTCGAACAGGCGCTCACCGGCTTCATCGACAGCGCAGCCGCAAGCCGCGGCTTGCCGCTGCCTTGAATCCGGCGCGCCGGAACGGCGATGGAGACCCCATCGCCGGCTGCGCCTCATCCGTTCCTTCTCCGATCGGACATCGGCCGCTGGGAGCGGTGTAAAGACGTTTCGAGCTGCGCGGCCGGCTGCCGACTTCGGCGCGCCGCAACGGCGACGCTTGCGATGCGGAGCCGGCGCGCCAGATAAGAGGCCATGTCGCTCGCTCTTGATTCGTCTCAGCCTGCTCCGCAACGCGCGCTCGCGGGGCTTGCCCGCGGGCAGGCGCGCGTCGAGTTCGAGGTCATCGCGTCGTTGGCCCGGAAGGGCGCGCGCGTGCTTGACGTCGGCTGCGGCGACGGCGCGTTGCTGCAGCTTCTCCAGCGCGCGAAAGGCGTGACGGGACGGGGGCTCGAAATCAGCCAGGCCGGCGTGAACGCGTGCGTCGCTAAGGGGCTCTCCGTGATCCAGGGCGACGCCGACCGCGCCCTTGCGCACTTCCCCGACGGCGCTTTCGATCTCGTCATCTTGTCGGACACGATCCAGCAGGTGCGGTATCCGCGCCGCGTTCTGGAAGAATTGGCGCGGATCGCAGATCGAACCATCGTCTCGTTCCCGAATTTCGGCCATATCGGCGTGCGTTGGCGTCTTTTCACTCGAGGCCGCATGCCGAACACACGCTGCCTGCCCGCGCGCTGGTGCGACACCGAGAACCTGCACCTCTGCACCGTGCGCGACTTCGCCGAGCTGGTGGAGGAAATGGGCCTCCGCATCGAGACGGCGGTGCCGATCTCCGGCGGGCGCCCCGGCGCGCCGTTTGCGAAAAATCTCTGGCGCGCCAATTGGTTCGCCGAAGAGGCGGTATTTCTCCTGGCCAAGCCCTGACCGATGCGGCTGCGCTTTCTGATCCCCATCGCGCTGGCGCTCGCGGTCGTGACGACGGCGGCGACCACGTTCGTCAACCGGCCCTATGCGGCCGGCCTGACCGGCGAGACCGGCTGCGCGACCGACGACAACAACCCTTACGGCCTCTGCCGCGACATGCGCCCTCAGGGCGGCTTCCCCCTGATCCACATCAGCGACAGCCGCAGCGGCGCCAATACCGGCAAGCTGGGCCCCGAGGACGACCTCTATCCCGTCTCGATCGCCGGCAATGTCGCCGGCTATATGGCGGTGTGGCTGGCGCTGATCGGCGCGCTCTCGCTGGCGACGGCCCGCAGGACCGCGCCGGCGGACGCCGGCCCTCCGGCCTCGGCCCCCGAAGCCACCGCCGACATCGAGGCGTCCGACGCCCCCCCGAGCGCGCCGGAACCGGCCCCGGCCGAGCCCGCGAAAACGGAAGACGCCCCGCCCAAGCCGGAGAATGCGCCGCCAGGCTGAGCGTCGGCGCCTAGAAAATGGGCGTGGGCGCCGCCGCTCGGCCCTCGGCCTTGCGCGCGGACGCGACGCGCACGAAGCTGGCGCGCGATGTTTGATGAAATGCGCGGCGCCGGCGGCGACCTGCGCGCCTCCTACGCCCATGTCGGCGAATGGCTCGACGCATTGAAGCCTGACGCGCTAGTCGCCAAGCGCGCTGAAGCCGAACGCCTCTTCCGCCGCATCGGGATCACGTTCGCGGTCTACGACGAGGGCGGCGATCCTGAGCGGCTCATTCCGTTCGACATCATCCCGCGCGTGCTGGACGGCGAGGAATGGTCGTTCCTGGCGCGCGGCCTGGAGCAGCGCGTCAAGGCGCTCAACGCGTTCCTGAAGGACGTCTACGGGCCGCGCGAAATCCTTCGCGCCGGCGCCGTGCCCGAAGCGCTGATCACGCAGAACCCGGCGTTCGAAGCGATCATGGTCGGGCTTGAGGTTCCCGCCGGCGTCTACACCCACATCGCCGGCATCGACATCGTGCGCACCGGACCGCGCGAGTTCTACGTCTTGGAAGACAATTGCCGCACGCCCTCCGGCGTCTCCTACATGCTGGAGAACCGCGCGGTGATGATGCGGCTCTTTCCAGAACTCTTCGCCAAGGCGGGCGTAGAGCCGGTGTCGTATTATCCCGAGCTCCTGCTGCGGATGCTCCAGAGCGTGGCGCCGCCGCGCTGCAGCGGCGAGCCGACCGTCGTCATCCTCACCCCCGGCCAATACAACAGCGCCTATTACGAACACTCCTTCCTGGCCGACGAGATGGGCGTGGAGCTGGTGGAGGGCGCCGATCTCGTGGTGCAGGACGGCGCGGTGTTCATGCGCACGACCGGCGGGCTGAAGCGCGTCGACGTGATCTACCGGCGGATCGACGACGCGTTTCTCGATCCCCTCGCCTTCCGGCCGGATTCGACGCTCGGCGCGCCCGGGCTCATCGGCGCCTACCGGCAGGGCGCGGTGACGCTGTGCAACGCGCCCGGCGCCGGCGTCGCCGACGACAAGGCCGTCTACGTGCACGTGCCGGCCATGATCCGTTTCTATCTTGGCGAAGAGCCGATCCTCAACAACGTGCCGACCTATGATTGTTCGCGTCCGGACGATCTCCAATACGTGCTCGACAACATCGCCGAGCTGGTGGTGAAGGAGGCGCGCGGCTCCGGCGGCTACGGCATGCTCGTGGGCCCGCACGCGACGAAGGCGCAGCGCAGCGATTTCGCCAAGAAGCTCAAGGCGCACCCGCACGTCTATATCGCCCAGCCCACGCTCTCCCTCTCCACCTGCCCGACCTTCGTGGAGAAGGGCGTCGCGCCCCGGCACATCGATCTCCGGCCCTTCGTGCTCTCCGGCGCCGACGGCGTGCGCATCGTGCCGGGCGGACTGACGCGGGTGGCGCTGCGCGAAGGCTCCCTGGTGGTGAATTCAAGCCAGGGCGGCGGCACCAAGGACACCTGGGTGCTGCGGAAATGAGGGGGCACGCGCGCTATCGCGCCCTTTCCCCGCGCGGCGCCCCCGGGGGCGGGCTGGCGCGGACGCGCCGATTTGATCCGCACACGGAGCGCTCCTGATGCTGGCGCGGGCGGCGGATTCGATGTTCTGGCTGGCGCGCTACATGGAGCGCATGGATTTTGTCGGCCGGCTCTTGGAAGCCGCGCAGATGATGAGCGGCGTCTCGACCGAGGCGGAGGAATGGCGCAGCGCCCTGATCGCGGCCGGTTGCGAGGAGGCCTTCTTCGCCAAGCACGAGACGGCGACCCTGGAGACCGCCGCGCTCTATCTCGGCTGCGACAAGGACAATCCCTCCTCGATCCTCAATTGCCTGGAGATGGCGCGCCTCAACGCCCGCGCCATGCGCACCAATCTCACCCGCGACATGTGGACCGCGGTGAACGACGCCTGGCTGGTTGCGCGCCGGATCGACAGCGACGCCTTCACGCCAGCTCGGCTCGACGACACGATCGAGTGGGTGAAGACCGTCTCGATGCGCTTTTACGGCGCCTTCGTCGGCTCGATGCTGCGCAGCGAGGCGTATTATTTCACGCGCCTCGGCTGCTTCCTCGAACGCGCCGACAACACCGCGCGCATCCTCGACGTGAAATACCACGTGCTCCTGCCCGACTACGCCCGGATCGGCGACGCGTTCGACTATTATCAATGGACCTCGATCCTGCGCTCGGTGTCGGCGGTGCGGGCCTATCAATGGGTCTATCGCGGCAAGGTGTCGCCATGGAACGTCGCGGAACTTCTCATCCTGCGCCCGGAGATGCCGCGCTCGCTGCGGCGCTGCTATGACGAGACCGTGGAATGTCTGGAGCGGCTCGCGTCCGAACATGGCGGGCGCCGCGGCGAATGCCACCGCCTCGCCGGCGCCCTCGGCGCCCAATTGCGCTTCGCGCGTATCGGCGACATCTTCCAGAGCGGGCTGCACGAGCACCTGACCAACATGATCGACCGCACGGCCGATCTTGGGCAGGACATCGCGGCCTTCTACATGCGTTGAGCCCCTAAGCCGCAAACCCCCAGAGCCCATGCGTCTCCGGATCGAGCACCGAACGATCTACCGCTACGGCGCGCCCCTCGCGCGCGGGGTCCAGCTCGTGCGCCTGTTCCCGAGCGCGCACGCGGGCGTCGCGGTGCTCTCCTGGCGGGTGCAGGCGAGCGGCGGGCGCGTGGGCGAGCCGTTCCTCGACGGCTTCGCCAATCGCTGCGCGCTGGTCGATCTCGACGGCGGCGTGACCCAGGCGGAGATCCGCGTGAACGGCCATGTCGAGACCTTCGACAAGCAGGGCGCAATTGACGGGCTGGAGGAAACGCTGCCGCCCTCCTACTTCCTGCGCGCCACGCCGCTTACAGCGCCCGACGAAGCGCTCCGCACACTGAAGATTGGAGACGGCCCCGCGCGCGAGCGCGCGATCGCGCTGATGCACCTGGTGCGCGACCAGGTGGAGTACCAGACCGGCGCGACGGACGTGACGCATACAGCTGCAGAAGCGTTCGCCCTGCGCGCAGGCGTCTGTCAGGATCACGCGCATATTTTCGTGAGCGCCGCGCGTGCGTACGGCATGCCCGCGCGCTACGTGTCCGGGTATCTTTTCGCGGGGGACTGGCACGCGGCGAGCCACGCCTGGGTGGAGGCGTATGTCGGCGACGGCTGGATCGCGCTCGATCCCGCCAACCGCGAGATCGTCAACGATCATTATGTGCGCCTGGCCGGCGGGCTGGACTACACTGACGCGCGCCCGATCGCGGGCGTACGGTTCGGCGGCGCCGAAGAATCCCTGCATGTCGATGTCGACGTGCAGCAGCAGCAATGAAGAGCAAACCATGACCTATTGCGTCGGCTTCTGGCTCCAGGAGGGCGCGGTCCTCATGGCCGACACCCGAACCAATGCGGGCGTCGACAACATCGCGGTGTTCTCCAAGATGCATGTTGTGGAGAACCCGGGCGAACGGGTGATCGCACTGATGACCGCGGGCAATCTCGCCGTCACGCAATCGGTGATGACGCGGGTGATGGAAGGCGTGGGCGCCGCCGCCGACGCCCCCGAGATGACGTTGCACACGGTGCCGACGATGTTCGACGCCGCGCGCCTTGTCGGCGACGCCATCCGCGACGTCTACAAGAGCGACGGGCCCGCGCTTGAGGCGCAGAACTTCAAGTTCGAAGCCTCGTTCATCCTCATGGGCCAGATCGCCGGGCGCCGGATGCGCATGTTCCACATCTATTCGGCCGGCAATTTCATCGAGGCCACGACCGACACCCCGTTCTTCCAGATCGGCGAAAACAAGTACGGCAAGCCCATCCTCGATCGCGTCGCGCTGCACGGCACGCCGCTGGAGGATGCGGTGAAACTCGCCTTTATCTCGATGGATTCCACGATCCGCTCGAACCTCTCGGTCGGCATGCCGCTGGACCTCCTCGTCTACCGGCGCGACGCGCTGCGGATCGACTTGCAGCGTCGCATCGAAGAAAGCGACGAATACTTCCACACCATCCGCACCCGCTGGTCCGACGCGCTGCGCAGCGCCTACCGCGACCTCCCCGCGCCGCCCTTTTTTGCGCGCCGCTGAATTTTTATTGGCGCGCCGGAACCGCGACGGGGGCCCCATCGTCGCGGCGCGCCGTCCGCCGGC
>WGOB01000011.1 GCA_016124255.1 Alphaproteobacteria bacterium
GAACGCCTTGCCGCCGGGCATGGTGACCGAGCCGAAAGCGTTGACGCACACGAGCGCCGCGACCGTCACCCCGTCCGCGGTACAGATTGAGACGCTGCCCTGCCCGCCCTTGAGCGCGCCGGCGGCAGCGCCAAAGCCGGCCCCCGCATTGCCGAGCGGCACGCCATGCGCCGCGGCGCCGAGCGCCGCCTGCCCCAGCGCCCGGTAAGGCGGCGCATCGCCCCAAGCCTTGTCGCCGCCATTGGCGAGATCATAGAGGATCGCCCCCGGCACGATCGGGCTGCGCGGGACGCCGGGTGCATCGCGCAACTGAAACCCTCGCCCGGCCGCCCCGAGCGCCGCCGCCACGCCGTCCGCCGCCGCGAGGCCATAGACCGAGCCGCCCGACAGCGTGATCGCATCGACGCTCTGCACCAGGTTGCCGGCGCGGAGCACGTCGCTTTCGCGCGTGCCCGGCCCGCCCCCTTGGACCGAAACCGCGCATACCGCCGGCTGATCCGGGAGCACCACGGTTACGCCGGTGCGCACCCGCGCATCGGCGGCGCAGCCGACGCGCAGGCCCGCAACGTCTGTCAGATCGTTCCGCGGACCAGGCGTCGCGGTCACGGGGCGCTCTCCAAAGCCGCGCGCGGGATTGTCGCGCTTGAACGCCCCCCGTATGCACGTCCCGTCATGCTCATCAAGCCGCGCGCCTTTTTCATCGCTATGGTCACGGCCGGAACCGCTGCTGCGTTGGCGGCGTGCGCCTATTTCCCGATCGCGCCGCAGGAACGATTGGCGCCGCCGACCGAGGCGGTCGTTGTGGCGGCCAATCCCCATGCCGCCGAGGCCGGCGCGGAAATCCTCCGCCGCGGCGGCAACGCGGTGGATGCAGCCGTGGCGATCATGGCGACGCTGTCGCTGGTCGAGCCGCAATCGTCAGGCGTCGGCGGCGGCGGCTTCCTCCTCCGCTACGACGAGGCGACCGAGAGGATCGACGCCTATGACGGCCGCGAGATGGCGCCGGCGGCGGCGACGCCTGCGCTGTTCCTGGATGCGCAGGGACGGCCGCTTCCGCGCCTCGACGCCATCACCAGCGGCCGCGCCATCGGCGCGCCTTCCGTCATCGCGATGCTCAAGCTTGCCCATGACGACCATGGCGCGCTCCCGTGGGCGGCTTTGTTTGAGCCCGCGATCCGCCTCGCCGAGGACGGCTTCGAGGTGTCGCCGCGCATGCACCGCCTGGTGAGCGCTGTGGCGCAGTTCGGCCGGCTGCAGCGCGACCCCGCCTCGCGCGCATATCTCTTTCTGCCGAACGGCGACCCGCTCCCGGTCGGCCATCGCCTGCGCAATCCGGCTTATGCAGAGACGTTGCGCGCCATCGCCGCGGACGGCCCCACCGCGCTGCAGCGTGGGGCGATCGCGGAAGCGATCGTGGCGCAGGCGCAAGCCGGTCCGCTGCCGGGCGGCCTGACCCTGGAAGACCTGCAGAATGTTCGCCCGCGCCGTCTCGACGCGGTGTGTGGGCGCTATCGCGTCTATCGCGTCTGCTCCATGCCGCCGCCCAGTTCAGGCGGCGTCGCGGTCATCGAGAGCCTCGCACTCTATGAGCGGGCGCGCCCCTATCCGGCAGGGCCGGCCGCGATCGACGATTGGGCCGCGTATCTGTGGGCGGGACGCCTCGCCTATGCCGACAGGGACTTCTACATCGGCGATGATCAATTCGTGCCGGTGCCGACATCCGGTTTGGTCAACGCGCGCTACCACGACGTGCGCGCGCGCATCGTCGATCTCGCCTCGGCGCCGCAAGAACCGCTGGCGCCGGGCGATCCCGCCGCGGTCGTCGGCGGCGCGTCGCTGATCGACCGCTGGTGGCGCGCAGAAGACGGCGAAGCGCCCGGCACTTCGCATTTCGTGGTTATGGATCTCAACGGCGACGTCGTCTCGATGACTGCGACCGTTGAGAGCCCGTTCGGCGCCCAGCGCATGGCCGGCGGCTTCTTTCTCAACAATCAGCTGACGGATTTTTCTTTTTCGCCGGAGAGGGATGGGCGCCCGATCGCCAACGCCGTCGCGCCCGGCAAGCGGCCGCGCTCGTCGATGGCGCCCGTGATCATGCTCGACGACGACGGTGAGTTTCACGCCGCCATCGGCTCGCCGGGCGGCAGCGCCATCATCTCCTACGTCGCGCGCACGATCATCGCGGCGGAGGATTGGGGCCTTTCGCTGCAGGAAGCGGTCAATCTCCCCCACCTCATTTCCGCCAGCGGCGATATCCGCGTGGAGACCGGCTTTCCCAGCGATCTCGCTGAGGCGCTTGCGGGGCGAGGCTGGCGCTTCCGCCCCGCGTCTGCAGAAGACAGCGGCCTGCACGGCTTCCGGCGGATGCCGAACGGCGAATTGGAGACGGCGGTGGATCCGCGCCGCGAAGGCGCCGTCGTGCGCGTCCCGCGCGCAGCGCTCACGCCGCCGGCAAGCTGACCTCGAATACTGATCCCTCCGCGCTCGTCTCGCCAAGGATCACATCGCCGCCCATCGCGCGCGCCAGTTCACGCGCAATCGCGAGACCGAGACCCGTCCCTTCTTGGCGACGCGACGAAACGAACGGCTCGAACAAATGCGCACGCGCGCCCTCCGCGACGCCGCCCCCGCGGTCAGCGATGCTGATTGCGATCTGCGCGCCGCGCCGCTGTGCGCGCATCACGATCTGATCCGTCGCCGCGCGCTCCGTCTGCGCAACCGCCTGGGCGGCGTTGCGGATCAGGTTTGCGAGGATGCGATGCAGCTGATCGGCGTCCGCCACAACGCTGAGATCATCGCCGACATCGATCCGCCGCGTCACGGCCGCGAACGCGGCCAGCGCGTCGTCTGCCGCCTCCTCCACCGCCCCGCGCACTGCGACGCGCGCCAGCACCGGCGCCGCCTCTTCCGCGCGCCCGTAGCGGAGCGTCGCCGCCGCGAGCCCCGCCGCGCGCCCGATCGCGCGCTCAAGCCGCGGCGCCGCCTGGCGCACGCTCGGATCATCCGATCGCGTGAGCCGCTCGGTCACCAATTGGGCGGTCGCCAGCGCATTGCGCAGATCGTGCGCGATGCGCGCCACAGCAGCCCCCAGAGCGGCAAGCCTTTCACGCTGCTTGAACGCGGCTGCGACATGCTCGGCCATGTCCGCCAGCGCGCGCTCGGCGCGTCCCAATTCGTCGCGCCGCTTGGACGGCGCGGCGAAAATCGCTGCGTTGTCCGGCGCGTCGCTGAACTGCGCGATCCGCTGCGTCAGCGACACAACCGGCCGCACGAACAGCCAGGTCAGCACCACGTAGAGCACAAGTCCGGAAAACAACGAGATCGCGAGCGCCGAGAGCGCCACTTGCCAGGCGTAATTCGCCATCTCGCGCTTCAGCGGCTCTTCGCTGATCAGAATCTCGATGAAATCCCCACGCTCGAACCGCGGCTGCGCAACGACGAGCAACAGGCGTCCCCGCGGCGCAAACAGCGTCTCCATCGCCCGGCTGAGCCGGCGCCATTGGCTGTCCTGACGCAGATCGTAGGTCGCAAGCCCGTTCGCATTCGCCGGCATCGGCGCTTCCAGGATCAGCTCGCGCACGCCCTCGACGCCAAGCGCCACGCGCAGCAATTGCGCGTTCTCCAGAATTTCGCTCTCAAGCTCAGGACTGAGCTCCGGCGATTCCTGCAGTGCGATCGCCGCCGTCTGCGCCAGCGTCGTGCGGTCGGTGAGGCGCAGATGATGAAACGACGCCATCGCCGGCAGGAACAGGAACAGCGTAGCGAACAGCACAATGACAATCGTGAACGCGAGGAGGCGCCCCGCCAGGCTCTCCGCAAACGCGCGCGCGGAGTCGAGCGCCGTCATCCCTTGGCCTTCGCCAGCCGCGCACGCAGCCACACCGCAAACACGGCGAGCGCTGTCAGCCCCAGGAGCGGCCCGATCACCCACGGCGAGAGCGTCGCCGCCAACAGATCGACGTCGCCGCCCGCGTCGAGCGCCGCCCCCGCGCCTGCGCCGATGGTTGTGAACACGAACGCCGCCGGCCCCGAGCCGATCAACGTGCCGATGAGAAACGCCGGCAGCCGCAAATGCGCCGCCGCCGCAGCGATCGTCACGGTATTGCTCGGCAGGAACAGCATCAGCCGCAGCGAGACGAGATAAAGCGCTTCATTGCCGTGCGCCCGCCGCTCCAGCGCACGGATAAGCCGCCCCATCCGCGTCTCGCCGAAGCGCGAGTCCATGAACGCCCCCCGCGCCCGCCGCGCCGCGAGAAAAAGCGCCGTGCCGCCGATCGTCGCTCCAAGCAGCCCGATCCCGAAGCCGGCCCAGAGCCCGAACACCAGCCCGCACGCCGCCATCACCACCCCGATCGAGGGGAAGCCCACCGCCATCACCGACGCCGCGGCGACAACGCCGATCGGCCACGCCGTCCACGGCGCGCCAGCCGCCCAGGCCTGGAGCGCCGCGTGCCGCTCGCGCAGCCCCTCCAGCGTGATCGCGCGGTGCAGTCCGAGCGCGAAAAACAGCCCAAGCGCCGCCAGCAGCAGGGCGAGCGGCGCGATCCGCCCCCAACTGAACCCCTGCTTTTCCGTCATGCGCGCTGCGTTCCGTCTCGCCCCATTATCCTGAGGCCGTCTATCATATCGGGGCCGTCGCCGCGGCGCGACGCCCCTCGCCGAGACCCCGTTCGGCCTTGACCTCAAGGCCTCGCGCCGGTATCAGCCCCGCTCTTTCCGGCGCCCAATGAACGACGAGGCCAGACGTGTCGACCAAGCGGACCTTCCAGCCCAGCCAGCTGGTGCGCAAGCGCCGCCACGGCTTCCGCGCCCGGATGGCGACCGCGGGGGGCCGCAAGGTGCTCGCCCGCCGCCGCGCGAAGGGCAGAAAGCGCCTCAGCGCCTGAGGCGGCCCCGCCGCCGCAAGAAGCCGCTTGTCGTCGAAACCCTGCGCAAGCGCGCCCAGTTCCTGTTTGTCCGCCGCGGCAAGAAGGCAGTCTGTCCCTCCGTCATCGTTGAAGCTCGCCGTCGCGCGCCTGACGGCCCCGCGGGCGTCGGCTTCACCGCCACCACCAAGATCGGCGCCGCCGTGATCCGAAACCGCGCCCGCCGCCGTCTGCGCGAGGCCGTCCGCGCGCTCATGCCCCGCCACGGCCTCCCCGGCGTCGACTATGTCTTCGTCGCCCGCGCGGCCACCCCCGACGCGCCCTGGGCGGCTTTGCTTGACGATGTCGGAAACGCGCTGTTAAGCGTCCGCGCCGAACTCGAGGCGGATCGCCCGGCCTAGCGACGGCGTCACACGCGCGCCGCTTCATGCGAACCAGAAAGCAAACATGACGAGCCCCAGCGGCCCCGGCGCCGGCGACACCCGCAACGTGATCATCGCCATCGTGCTTTCGATGCTGGTCCTGTTCGGGTTTCAGTATTTCATCACCGGCCCGCAGCAGGAGCGAGAGCGGGCTGAACGCGTGCAGCAGGCCGAGCGCCAGGCCGAGGCTGTCGAGCGCGGCGAGCCGGTGGTGCGCGCGCCAGGCGACCCCGACCGCGCCGTCGCCGCGACCCAGGACCAGCGCATCCCGATTGACGCGCCGAGCGTTGGCGGCAGCCTCTCGCGCGAAGGCGTGCTGTTCGATGACGTGACGCTGCACGAGTACCGGCGCACGATCGACCGCGACAGCCCCGACGTGCGCCTCTTGGCGCCGCGCGACGCGCAAGGTGCAGCCGACGCAGATTTCGGCTGGGAAGTGAGTCAGAACGGCGCCGGCGTCGGCGTCCTCGACCAGGATTCCGTGTGGACGCTTACCGAAGGCGAACGGCTGACGCCCGAGACGCCCGTGACGCTGAGCCTGCGCACCTCGACCGGGTTCGAAATCACCCGCAAGATTTCGGTCGACGACCGCTACATGTTCACCATCGAAGAGACGGTGCGCAATGTCGGCGATGCGACCCAGGACGTGCGGCCCTACGGCGTTGTGCGTCGCCTCGGCATGGCCGAGGACTTCAAGCACAACGGCATGGTGCATCAGGGCATGGCCGGCGTCTTCGGCCCGAACCAGTCGCTGAACGACATCAATTACCGCAAGGCCGCCGAGCACGCGCGCGACAAGGATCGCGGCCGCGCCAGCGCCGATGAGCGCATTGAATCGCAGACCGGAACCGGCGGCTGGCTCGGCCTTTCAGAGCATTACTGGCTCACCGCCCTCGTGCCGGATCAAAGCGAACGCATCGACGCCTGGTTCGACAGCACCAATCGCGAAGGCGAAACCGATTATCGCTCCGCCTATCGCGGTGCATGGCGCACCGTCGCGCCGGGCGAGACCGTGACCTACACCCAGCGGCTCTTCGTCGGCGCCAAGGAAGTCGAGACGCTGCAGGATTATCAGAGCGCGCTCTCCATCCCCGGCTTCGACAGCGCCGTCGATTGGGGCTTCCTGGGCTTCCTCACGCGCCCGTTCTTCATGTTGCTGCATTTCTTCGGTGGGCTCGTCGGCAATTTCGGCGTCGCGATCCTGCTCTCCACGATCGTGGTGAAGCTGCTCTTGTTTCCGCTCGTCTACCAGTCGAACGTGGCGATGGCGAAGATGCGCAACCTCCAGCCGAAGATGAAGGAGATCCAGGAGCGCTACAAAGCCGATCGCCAGCGCATGCAGCAGGAGCAGATCAAGCTGTTCCAGACGGAGAAGGTGAACCCCGTCTCCGGCTGCGTGCCGATCCTGCTGCAGATCCCCGTGTTCTTTGCGCTCTACAGCGTGCTCACGGTGACCATCGAGATGCGGCATGCGCCGTTCATGCTCTGGATCCGCGATCTTTCCGCGCCAGACCCGACCAACATCTTCAACCTCTTCGGCCTGCTGCCGTTTGATCCCTCGACATGGCCGCTGATCGGCAGCTTCCTCGCGCTTGGCGTGCTGCCGATCCTTTACGGCGTGACGATGTTTGCGTTGCAGGCGCTTTCGCCGCCGCCGACCGATCCGACGCAGGCGATGATCTTCAAGCTCCTGCCGATCGTGTTCACCTTCCTCTTCGCCGGTTTCGCCGCGGGGATGGTTCTCTACTGGACCTGGTCGAACATCCTCTCGATCATCCAGCAATACGTGATCATGCGCCGCATGAAGGTCGACACCGAGTTTGACAAATGGCTCGCCAAACGCTTCCCCAAGAAAGACCAACAAGCTTTGGTCGAATGAACGCAATGAGGCAGTCGGCAGACAATTAGGCCCATCGGCACGTCCGACCGACTGCCCTAGCGCCCTGTCGTCATACCGCCTATCGCCGATTGCCCTATCGCCCTAACCGCCTATTGCCCCAATGCCCGATCCCCTCGAAGCTGGCCGCCTTCTCTTCGCGCGCGAGATCGAATTCGAGCGCGGCGTCGTTTCGATGGACGGCTTGCCGGAAGCTGATCTTCCAGAGATCGCCTTCGCGGGACGCTCCAATGTCGGCAAGTCGAGCCTGATCAACGCGCTCACCGGCCGCAAGGCGCTCGCGCGCGCCTCGGTCGAGCCGGGCCGCACGCGCGAGCTCAACTTCTTCCGCGTCGCCGATCGACTGCGCCTCGTCGATTTGCCTGGCTACGGCTACGCCAAGGCGCCCAAGAGCGAAATCGCCCGCTGGACTGCGCTGATGCGCGATTATCTGCGCGGTCGCCAGAGCTTGAAGCGCGTCATCCTGCTGATCGACGCGCGCCACGGCCTGAAGGCCAACGACGAAGAGATCATGGCCGCGCTCGACGCAGCGGCCGTCGTCTACCAGATCGTGCTCACCAAGATCGACAAGCTGAAGTCCGGCGAAGCCGCGCGAATCTTGGAGGCAACGCAAACGCGCCTCGCCAAACGCCCTGCCGCGCATCCCCAGATCATCGCCACATCTTCAGAACGCGGCGACGGCATCCCCGACCTCCGCGCCGAACTCGCCGCCCTCGCGCGCGCCGAATAGGCGACGACCGCAACACGGGGATCGCGGGGCGATTCACATCTCGGCGCGCAGGTCGGCGACGGCCTACGCGCGCCTCGACAGGGCCCGCTCGCCTTCGCGCCGCCAGCGCGAAACTAAACCGGCGGCGGTCCGCCGTGCGGATTGACGATGCCGGCGTCCGGATCGCTGGCGACGCTCGCGCGCGCGGCCCCGCCCGTATTGCCGCCAAGAATCTCGGTGCCGCGCCGTTGGATCCATTTGGCGATGTCGTCCGCCATGATCCCGGCGATGATGCCGACGAGCCCGACGGTGAACGGATTGAGCAGCGCCGCGTTGTTCGCCGCTTCCGATTGCCCGGGCACGAACGCGATTCCCGCGATCGCGGCGTTGGCCACGATGTAGAACGCCAGCGCCGACACCATGCCGAACAGCATCCGCATGATGATCTCGGCGAACGTCACCGGATTGGCGCGCGTCATGTAGGCCGGGAAGAGGTAGAGGATCGCACCGAGCGCGCCCATCACCAGCACCAGGAGCGTCGAGGTGAACGCCGGATGCGCCGCAACGAGCGCCGCCCCGATGCCCGCCGGGCTCGTGCGCCGCAGCGAATCCGCCTCCGCGACCACGCGGTCGAAATCGTCGTACTCGGTCACGACCGTTTGCTTGAGCGCGATGATGCGATTGTCCGCGTCCGCAACGATCCCGCCGACGCGCCGATAATTGTACTGCGCGGTGCTCAGCTCGTTGCGCTTGTTCTGCAGGTCGTCCTGCAGCGCGCGCAATTGCTGCGTCGTCTGCCCGATGGAGGACGCTGACGCGCTTTGGGCAGCCGGCAGGCCGGGCGTTTCGATCAGCGACGCGGCGCGCACCTCAAGCTCTTCAGCCGTCAGGGACGCGGCCGGTTGCGCCCCCTCGTTGCGGCTCAGCACGCCCTCCAGCGTGGCGACTTCCTGCGCCAATTGCATCATCGTGGCGTTGATGCGCGTCTGCAATTCGTTGATCTGCGCGGTGAGGGTGTTGACCTCGCCTTCATAGCGGATCGCGTCGCCGCGCGACCCTGCGGTGTCGCTTTGATACTGGTCGATCTGGCTGCGCACGCTGTCGAGCGTGTCCATCACCAGGATGCCGTTCGATCCCGGCGCCACCTGCGCCAGGTTGAATTGGAACGACCGCGCGCTGAACAGATACGCATTGATCATCAGCGCCGCGATCATCACCACCGCGAGCGCGAATCCCACCAGCCACTTATGAATGCTCATTGCTTGGCCCTCTGGCTCATCCCAAGGGCCGTTTTAGCGGCGCGATCCCGGCCGCGCATCCGTTTTCGCCACCCGCGCCGTCAGCCTGCGATCGCGGGATCAGCCAGCGCCACGGGCGTGCCGGCCGTCCGCGGGATCAGCGTCCAGAACCGCACGCCCTCCGCGTTCATCCGCTCGGCCCGCGCGCCGGCGTCCGCTCCCGTGCCGAAGAAGAGATCGCCGCGCAGCGGCCCGCGTCGGATCGCGCCGCCGGTGTCCTGCGCCACGACAAGGCCGCGCATCGGCCCGCCGTCATACTGCGCATCGAAGAAGATCAGCGCGCCATAGGGATGAAACGCGGGATCGACCGCCATCGACCCCATCGGGGTCAGGTGCACGTTGGCGGCGCCCTTCGGCCCGATCGTCGGATCGGTGATCGCCTCGTTGGCGAAGAACACGTACGAGGGATCCTCCGCCAGAGCGGCGCGCGCGCCTTGTTCGTCGAGGCTGTCGATGTACCGGCGGAAACCGCCCCAGCTGCTGTCCGTGATCCGCCCGAGATCGCGCGCGCGCCCGATCGCCGAGCGCCAGCGATAGCCGTTCTGGAAGGCGTAGGCCGCGCGCCGCTCCGAGCCGTCCGGAAATCGGATCCGACCCGAGCCCTGGATCTGCAGCGTGTACACGTCCACCGGATGCGCCCACGCGAACGCGGGGCTTGGCGGGGCGGCGCCGATCTCCGCACGCGAGGGATAGGGTCCCACCCGGTCGCCGTAGAGCTTGCCGGTCAGCCGCCGCGGCGCCCCGCGCAGCACGTCGCTGTCATAGGCCTCCGCGAACGCGCCGACATCAACGGTCACCGCGTCGAACGGGCGCTCCAGCAGCGGCTCGGTGTAGCCTGGCGCGCGCGACCACAAGACATTCACCACCGGCTCGAAATAGCCGGTCAGCCGCGCCTGCCCGCCGCCGCTTTCGACAAAATTGGCGACGAAATGACTCTCGAAGAAGGCCCGCTCGCCGCCCGGCGCCACCATCTCGGCCGCGCTGCACGCGGGCAGCCAGTCGCGCACCGCCCCGCCATACCGCGCCTCGCGCGCGACCGACGCGTCGGGCGTGCGCGCTTCGAAGCTGTCGCACTGGCGGCGGAACGCGGCCAAGGCGGGCGCCAGCGCCGCCTCACGCCACCCCGGCAATTGCGAAAAACTGACCGGCGCCAGCCGGAAGTCGGGCGCGGCCGCGGGCGGCGTTGGGCGCGACGGCGGCGTCGGCGACGGCCGTGACGCGCACGCCGACACGGAGAGGCTGACGGCGGCCGCCGCGGCGCCCCAGCGCAGACCTGCCCAGGCGCGCTGCGCCGCAAGGTGATGAGCCATGCACTGTCTCCGTGTCGGCGCCCCTCACGAGGTTCTAGGGACCGGGAAAATCGCCGCAAGCGTGTATCACAATTGTCACTTTCGCTTGCGCATTGGGATCCCGGCGCTTATGGTGGCCTCACTTATGCTACAAGTGAGCATAAGTGGCGGGCGGGGCCTTCCCCACGCGAAGCGCCGCCCTATATATGCTCATAGAGAGCATAAGCCTCGTAGGGAGGTCCCCATGGTCCGCATCATTGACGCCCCCCTCGCCGCCGATCCGGTCTGCGAAACCAGGCCGCGCGCGCAATGGGGCGCGCTCGACGCCGCCAAGGCGCGCGGCCTTGAATTCACCGCTGATGTGAAACGGGAGACCGACGCTCTCTACGAAATGGTCGAGCACGTGATCCCTCCATTCGAGTGGCCGGCCTACGCGCCGCTGATCGCTGCGATCAACCGCCTCAAGAAACAGAAGAACGCGGTCATCCTCGCGCACAATTACATGACCAGCGAGATCTTCTTTTGCGTCGGCGACTTCCGCGGCGACTCGCTCGCGCTTGCGCGAGAAGCCGCGCAATCGAAAGCCGACGTCATCGTCCAGGCCGGCGTGCACTTCATGGCCGAGACCTCGAAGATTCTCGCGCCGGGAAAGACAGTGCTCATTCCCGATCTGCGCGCAGGCTGCTCGTTGGCTGCATCGATCACCGGGGCAGACGTGCGCCTGATAGGGGAGCGCTTCCCCGGGGTCCCCGTCGTCACCTACGTGAACACCAGCGCCGAAGTGAAAGCCGAGAGCGACGTGACCTGCACCTCCTCCAACGCCGTGCAGGTGGCGGAATGGGCGGCCAAGGAATGGGGAACCGACCGCGTCATCCTCATCCCTGACGAATTCCTCGCCAAGAACGTCGCCGCGATGACCAAGCTCAAGATCATCGCTTGGCACGGCCGCTGCGAAGTGCACGAGCGCTTCACCGCCGAAGACGTGCGCGAATTGCGCGCCGCGCATCCGGGCCTCGTGGTGCTGGCGCACCCGGAATGCCCGCCCGACGTGATGGCGGAATCCGACTACGCGGGCTCCACCGCCGCGCTCGCGAACTACGTTGAGAAGAACCGCCCCGGCAAAGTCGTGCTGCTGACCGAGTGCTCGATGAGCGACAACGTCGCCGCCGCCGCGCCGGAGACGGACTTCATCCGCCCCTGCAATCTCTGTCCGCATATGAAGCGCATCACGTTGGAAGCGATCTATGACGCGCTCGTGGAGATGAAGCATGAAGTCGTCGTCGATGAGGCCGTCCGCGTGCGCGCCAAGCGCGCCATCGATCGCATGCTCGCGCTTCCCAAGACCGCGGCGCCGCTCGATTTCGAGACCGGCCTGCCCCGCGCAGACGTGACCGTGATCTGAGTGGTCTTCCGGGAGGTCGCGCCCATGATCGCCGCACGCGTCCTTCTTGTCGTTCTGCTCGCTCAGCCCGCGCTCGCGCAACCCGCCCCCTCGCTCGCCGGCGCATGGTCGTTCGAGACGACGCCCGCGACGGCCCGTAATTGCGTCATCTCCGGCGAAGCTGTGGTGGCCGCCACGCGCACGCGCGACGCATACGACGTGCAGATGCGCGCGCTGGAAGTCTGCGGCGACGGCGCGCGCTGGGAAAGCGTGCAGCGCTGCCGGGCGACCCGACGGGACCGCGCCGTGCGCATCGATTGCACGCTCGTGTCGGCGACGCCGTCGAATTACGCGCCTGATCATTTCGTGCTGGAATTGAAGGCGCCGGGCCTGATGGAAGGCGTCCTCACCTCCACCTGGGATGCGCCCGCGCGCTGGCGCCGCGCCGGCGCGGACTACATCTTATGAGCGTGCCCGCCGCACGCCTGGCCCTTGCGCTGCTCATGCTCGCGCCCGCCGCGCGCGCAGGCGATCAGAATCTTCTTGGCCGCTGGCGCTTCGCCACCGCGCCCCATCCCGCCTCCGATTGCACGATCGAAGGAACAGCGGACGTGGCGCGCGGCGTCGCCGCCAATCTCTACGTCATCGCGATCGAAGCCGAGGAGCGCTGCCCGAGCTTCGGCCGCGTTGCGCGGGTGAGCGAACGCTGCGCCGGCGTGCTCAGCGAGGACGCATTGGTCATTCGCTGCCGGCTCGTGCAAACGAACATGCCGGACTATGCGCCCGATCATTTCCGTCTCGACGCCGTTTCTCCGACCCAGATGAGCGGGCGTCTCGACGACGAGCGCGCCTGGGATGTGCCCGTGCGGTTCGAGCGCACCGGCGCCGACGCGCTCATCTCATGAGCGCGCGCGCTAAAGCGCAGGCCGACATCCTCGTGGTCGGCGCAGGCTTGGCGGGCCTCTTCCTTGCGCTCAAGCTCGCGCCGCGCCGCGTGGCCGTGCTCTCTCCCGCGCCGCTCGGTGAGGCGTCCTCCAGCGCCTGGGCGCAGGGCGGCTTGGCGGTCGCTTTGGGCGCCGACGATGCGCCGGACCTCCATGCCGCCGACACCGTGGCCGCGGGCGCCGGCCTCGTCGATCCCGTCATCGCGCAGCTCCTCGCCGAGAGCGGGCCCGACCGCGTCGTTGACCTCTTGGCTTTGGGCGTGCCGTTCGATCGTTCCGTAGACGGACAATTGGCGCGCAGCCTCGAGGCCGCCCATTCGCGCCCACGCGTGGTGCGCGTCGCCGGCGACTTGGCGGGACGTGCGATCATGGACGCCTTGATCGCCGCCGCCCGCGCCGCCGAGCACATCGAGATCGTTCAGGGCCTGGCGGCGCATGCGCTTCTGCAGGATGCGCATGGACGCGTCCGCGGCGCTGCGTGCATGGACGCCTCCGGCGCGCGCGTGGACCGCTTCGCCGACGAGACTGTCCTCGCCACCGGCGGCGTCGGCGGTCTTTACGCCGTCACCACCAATCCCGCGCAGGCCGTTGGCGGCGGTCTCGCCATGGCCGCACGCGCCGGCGCGCTCATCGCCGACGCGGAATTCGTTCAATTCCACCCGACAGCGATCGACATCGGGCGCGATCCTGCGCCGCTGGCGACCGAGGCGTTGCGCGGCGAAGGCGCCAAGCTGATCAACAGCCGCGGCGACCACTTCGTCTCCGAACTCCTGCCGCGCGACCAGGTGGCGCGCGCGATCCACCGCGAGCGGGAATCCGGTCGCGGCGCGTTCCTCGACGCACGCGACGCGATCGGCGCAACGTTCCCCGAGCGCTTCCCGACCGTGTTCGCCGCATGCATGGCCGCGGGCCTCGACCCGCGCACAGCGCCGATCCCCGTTGCGCCCGGCGCGCACTACCACATGGGCGGCGTCGTCTCCGATATCTGGGGCCGCGCCACGCTTGAAGGTTTGTCCGTGATCGGAGAATGCGCCTCCACCGGCGCGCACGGCGCCAACCGCCTGGCGTCGAACTCGCTGCTCGAGGCCGTCGTCTTCGCCCATCGCGCCGCGGAGCGGCTCTGCGACGCGGCGGCGCCCGCATCGGCGCCCGCGCGAGGCGAGCTTCCACCGCCTCTGCCCGAAAGCGAACGCACCGCGCTCCGCGCACTGATGCAGGCGCATGCCGGCGTCGAACGAGACGGACGCGGCTTGGCCGCCGCTTGCGCCGCCATCGACGAAGCGACGGCGCGCGTCGGCGATGCAAACGAACTGCGCGCCGCACGTCTGATCGTGGCCGGCGCTCTGGCGCGTGAGGAAAGCCGCGGCGCCCACCACCGCACCGACTTCCCCGAGGCGTCCGCCCCGCGCCGCGCGTTCACTTTCGCCGCTCCCCATGCCGGACTTGCCCATGCTTCCGCCGCTGCCTGACATAATCATCGAACCGATCGTGCGTCTGGCGCTGAGCGAGGATCTCGGCCGCGCCGGCGACGTGACGACCGACGCCATCGCCGCGCCGGATCAGCGCGCCCGCTTCGTGATGCGCGCGCGTGAAGCCGGGATCATCGCAGGCCTCGACGCCGCCGCCCTCGCCGCACGCCTGTTGGATCCGAGCCTGTTGATGCGCATCGAAACCAATGAAGGAGCGCTCGCCGCCCGAGGCGACGCGGTCGCCGTGTTCGAGGGGTTCGCCCGGTCGATCCTGACGGTGGAGCGCACCGCGCTCAATTTCGTCGGCCGCCTCTCGGGCGTCGCCACGATGACCAGGCGCTATGTCGACGCCGTCGCCGGCACGGGCGCGCAAATCGTCTGTACACGGAAGACGACGCCCGGCCTGCGCGCGCTGGAAAAGCGCGCCGTGCGCCTTGGCGGCGGCGGCCCGCATCGCTATGGCCTCGATGACACGATCCTGATCAAGGACAACCACGTCGCCGCCGCCGGCGGAGTCGCGGAAGCGATCGCCCGCGCCAGAGCCGCCGCCGGCCACTTGATGGCGATCGAAGTCGAAGTCGATTCCCTGGAGCAGCTGGAGATCGCGATCCGCCACGCGCCGACCGCGATCCTCCTCGACAATTTCTCCTCCGATGACCTTGCACGCGCGACGGCGCTGGTGAACCGCCGCATCCCGCTTGAAGCCTCCGGCGGCGTGCGCCTCGATACAGTCCGCAAGATCGCCGAGACCGGCGTCGACTACATCTCAGTCGGGGCGCTCACCCATTCGGCGCCGACGCTCGATGTCGCGCTCGACGCGCATTAGAGCAATTTCCGCTCAAGTGGCGACCGGTTGAGCGCAACAAATTGCGACCAAGCAAACAACCTAGAGCCCACGGCCTGACGCAATCGCTGCGTTTCGTAGCCTGCAATACACTCTCGCGCCCTTGCCGGGCGCACGCGGCGTCGCCATGTGCCGACGCGCGGCGGCCCGCGCCGCGATAGGGAGCTCTCGCATTTGACGACCAAACAAGCGCTTTACGTTCATATTCTGCTCGACCGATCCGGTTCCATGGAGGATTGCCGCGACGAGACCATTTCCGCCTTCAACGAATATCTTGGCAAGCTGCACGCGTCCGCCGAATCCGACGTCCGCATCACCTTGACCACCTTTGATTCAGAGAGTCAGGACGTCGTCGTCGACGCCGTCGATGTCGCTAACGCCCCCAAGCTGACGCGCGACGCCTTTGTGCCCCGCGCCATGACGCCTTTGTTCGACGCCGTCGGCCGCGCAGTTGCTCACACCGACGCAGCGACATTGCGCCCGAACGAAAAGGTCTCGTTTGTGGTTTTGACCGACGGCATGGAGAACGCCAGCGTCGAACATACCCGCGACTCCGTTCGCGCGCTGCTGGAAGGCCGTCAGAACGACAAGGGCTGGCAGGTGATCTTCCTCGGCGCCGACGAAGCATCATGGGCCCAGGGCGCGACCATGGGGGCGCAAGCGATGACGAGCATGCGCTTCTCCAAAAGGAAGATGCGCTCCACCTTTGCCGCGATGTATCGCTCGCAAGAGGCGTACGCGAAGAACCGCTTCGACGAAGCGGCCTTCACCGACGAGGAACGCCGCGACGCCGGCGAAGACTGATCGCCGCTGACTAGACGCTTCTTGAGCCCCGCCCCCTCTAGGCGGGGCTTTTCTTTGCGTCGCTGTCGTTGGGGCGCCGCTGGACCGCGCAGGGCTTCCATCGCACACTCGCCGCCTGGAGCAATTTCCGCTCAAGTGGCTGCCGGTTGAGCGGGAGAAATTGCGACAAGACACAAATCTAGAGCCTGCGGTCTAATTTGATCAGGTTTCAAAAGGCTCTAGCCCGCGAGAGATCAAGACATGAGCGAACAGAAGTCCATCTTCATCACCGGCGCCGCGTCCGGCATCGGCCTCGCCGCCGCGAAGCTATTCTCCGAACGCGGATGGTTTGTCGGCTTGGCCGACGTGAACGAGGCCGGAATCGCTGCGGCCGCCGGCGCGCTCCCCGCCGATCGCACCTTCACCGCAGCCTTCGATGTCCGCGACGCCGCCGCTTGGACCAAAGCGGTCGATGCGTTTTCCGCCGGCGCCAATGGCCGCATGGACGTTCTCTTCAACAATGCCGGTATCGGCCGCCCCGGCTGGTTCGAGGATATCGCCCAGGAGGAGGCGGCTCTCGAAATCGACGTGAACTTGAAAGGCGTAGTCAACGGCGTCTACGCTGCGCTTCCCGCCCTCAAAGCAGTCCGTGGCCGCATCATCAACACCGCCTCGGCCGCAGGCCTTTACGGCGCGCCGCGTTTGGCCGTGTACTCCGCCACGAAATTCGCCGTACGCGGACTAACCGAAGCGCTCGATATCGAGTTCGCACGACACGGCGTGCGCTGCATCTGCCTGATGCCCTGGTTCGTCGAAACCGCGATCCTCGATGCGCGGACAGCGCGCAGCAATCGCCAGCTCCGCGACGACGCCGCCGGCACGACCATTTACCCGGTCGGAGCCGCCGCCGACGCCGTCTGGAATGCAGCGCACACGGACGATCTCTACGTCTTCGTCGGCAAGGAGGCGAAGAATCTGCGCTTCGCCGCGCGGTTCATGCCCAACATGCTCCGCAAACGGCTGCTGCGCGCGCAACGCGAACGAGGAACGATGTAGATCGGGTCAGAAGCGCGGGCGAGCCGATCAGGTCGCGACTTCGTCTTCAGCGAATTCTTCTTCCGTAGGCGGAGGAACCGCGACCTCGGCGTCGCGCGGCGCAGACTGCGCAGCGGCGACCGGCGCGGGCGCAGGGCGCGGCGCGCTGACGGGCGCCGGCGCCGATTGGCGTGCGCTGACGGCGGTGGCCGTCGGGGCTGGCCGCGCAACAGGCGCCGCCTCCGGCGCGGGGTCGGCAGCCTCGATCTCCGCCGGCGCCGCGTCGAGCTCCGGCGCTGTCGGCGCATCCAGCAACGGCGCAGCGCTCCGGCGCCGCTCGAACGCCGCCATCAGCGCGGCGCGCTCGGTGCGCGAGGGGAAGCGGTAGAAGATGTGTTCGCCCACACGCGACGTCTCAACCAGCGTGGCGCTCCACACCGGATTGACCGCGGTCGTGTGATAATGCGTGGCGTTGCCGGTCACTGCGCGCGTGTAGCCCAGCAGCACCTGCCCGGCGATGTTGCGCGCGCGCTCCCAGGCCCGCCCGCGGGCGCGGCGATTGAGCGACCCATCGCAGGTGAACGTGAACTGGCATCCCGTCGCCCGGTGGCTGCCCTGATAGACGACGCCGCAGACGGAGCCTGGATAATGGCGCGAGCGGACGCGGTTCATCACCACCTCCGCGACCGCGACCTGACCGCGGTAGGATTCGCCGCGGGCTTCGTAATAGATGGCCTCCGCCAGGCAGCGCAGCTCGCTGGCGTTCAGCGCTTCGGGGCCCCGCGCCACGACGGCGGGCGCGGCCGGCGGCGGCAGCGGGCCGCGCAGCGCGGCGTGCACAAGCATGGCCTGGCGATCAAGCCCGCTATCGACGAGGAACGCCGATCCGCGGGCGCGGAAGCCGTCCCGGCTGCTCAGCCCGACGAGATCAATGCGGGTTTCTGCGTCGGCGGCGCGGGTCGCATCGGCCAGGCGCACATGCTGCGCCGACCATTGCGCGCCCTCGCGCTGCTCGGCGGCGCGCTCAGCGATAACCGGCATGGCGAGCCCGGCGGCGGCGATGCACACGGCTGCAGCAGCGCCCTGACGGACGGCCTGCGGGTTGCGTTCGAGCTCTATCATGAGATCGCTTCGAATCGCTCCGATGAAGGACACAAGTCGTCGCCAGATCATACCCATCTTCCTTAACGTCCGCTTAAGCACGGAGAAGAATTCGCGCTCGCGGGCCAGGTTCCCTTGGTTCAGGTCTGGATAGGACCCCTTCGAAGTCTTGGCCCCATCCTGACGCAAAGCCGACGGCGGATACACGCGCCGCCCCAGAGCGGCGATTATCCATTCCTTAACTTTTACGAATTGGCTGCTTGCCGGGCGCGTTGTGCGGCCCGCGGGCAACAGCTTTGAAACACCCCAATCGCTCATGCCCCCGGCGGTGCGATTATCTTGCCAGGGGAATCGTCCAAGTGTCGGGGCTGCCCGGACGAGCGGCCCTTCAGCCATATGGAGCCCTGCGCCGGCGCTGTCCACCCCCTGACGGTAGGGCAGCTATGCGCTCTCTAACCGCCTGAATTCAGGGCTTCATTTTGGGAAGCGCCGCTTGGGCCGCGGCCAGACGCGCGATCGGCACCCGAAACGGAGAGCAGGAGACATAGTCGAGACCGATCGCGTCACAGAACGCCACCGAGGCGGGATCGCCCCCATGCTCGCCGCAGATTCCGAGTTTCAGGCCGGGACGCGCCTCCCGCCCGCGCTGCGCGGCGATCTTCACCATTTCGCCCACGCCGTCCGGATCGATGGTGACGAACGGGTCCTTCTCGAAGATCCCCTTGTCGACATACGCGCCGAGGAATTTCCCGGAATCGTCGCGCGAGAGCCCTACGGTCGTTTGCGTGAGGTCGTTGGTGCCGAAGGAGAAGAAGTCGGCGTGCGCGGCGATCACGCCGGCGCGCAGCGCCGCGCGCGGCAGCTCGATCATGGTGCCGATCTGGTAAACGAGCGCGACGCCGGTTTCGTCCTGAACGTCTCGCGCCACCGCCTCCACCCGCACCCGCAGCGCGGCGAGCTCCTTCGCCGTGACCACAAATGGGATCATGATCTCCGGCGCAGGCGCGGTCCCCGTCTCCTTGCCGAGTTCAGCGGCCGCCTCGAACACGGCGCGCGCCTGCATCTCGTAGATCTCAGGGTAAACGATCGCCAGCCGGCACCCGCGGAAGCCAAGCATCGGGTTGGTTTCATGCAGTTCCTGCGCGCGCGCGAACAGCGCCTTGGCGTCCGCGCCTGTCGCCTTGGCGACGTCCTCGCACTCCTCTTCCGAGTGCGGCAGGAATTCATGCAGCGGCGGATCGAGGAAGCGGATCGTCACCGGCAGATCGCCCATGATCCGGAAGATCTCCAGGAAGTCCCCGCGCTGGAACGGCAGGATCTTCGCCAGCGCCGCCACGCGCCCCTCGGCGCTGTCGGCCAGGATCATCTCCCGCACCGCAACAATCCGCTCCGGATCGAAGAACATGTGCTCGGTGCGGCAGAGCCCGACGCCCTCGGCCCCGAAATCCTTCGCCGCCTTCACGTCTGACGGCGTCTCGGCGTTCGCGCGCACCTTGAGTCGGCGCACTTGATCGGCCCAGCCCATCAGCGTCTCGTAATCGCCGGCGAGTTCCGGCTGGACCAGCTCCGCTTCGCCCGCGATCACTTCCCCGGCCGCGCCGTCGATCGAGATCATGTCGCCTTCGCGGATCGTGCGGCCGTTCGCCTGGAACGCCTTGGCCTTTTCATCGATCCGGATCGCGGAGGCGCCGCACACGCAGGGCAGCCCCCACATCCGCGCCACCACTGCCGCATGGCTCGTCTGCCCGCCGCGCGCGGTGAGCAGCCCCTTCGCCGCGCGCATGCCGTGGATGTCCTTCGGCGTCGTCTCGTTGCGCACCAGGATGACGGCGACGCCTGCATTGCCCAGCCGCTCGGCCTCGTCGACATTGAACGTCACCCGCCCGACGGCTGCGCCCGGCGAGGCCGGCAGCCCGGTGCAGATCACGTCCCGCTGGAAATTCGGGTCGATGACGAAGTGGAGGAGTTGCTCCATCTGCGCAGCGTCCACGCGCGCGACCGCCTCATGTTGAGAGATCACCTCTTCCTGCGCGAGATCGACGGCGATCTTGAGCGCGGCCTTCGCCGTGCGTTTGCCGCTGCGCGTCTGCAGGATATAGAGCGTCCCGCGCTCGACGGTGAACTCGATGTCCTGGACGTCGCGATAATGCGCTTCGAGCTTTTCAAACACGGCCACGAGATCGCGATAGACGTCCGGCAGCGCTTCTTCCAGCGAGAGCCCCGCCTCCTTCATCTCTTCGCGCGTCTGTTTCGTGATCGGCTTCGGCGTGCGGATGCCCGCGACGACGTCCTCGCCCTGCGCATTGATCAGGTATTCGCCGTAGTAGCGCTTCTCGCCGGTCGACGGATTGCGCGTGAACGCGACCCCCGTAGCGCTCGTCTCGCCCATATTGCCGAACACCATCGCCTGCACGTTGACGGCGGTGCCCCAGCTCTCGGGGATGTCGTGCGCGCGGCGATAGATCTTGGCGCGCTCGCTTTGCCAGCTGTCGAACACCGCGCCGATGGCGCCCCATAGCTGTTCGTACGGATCGGTCGGGAACGGCTTGCCCAGCGCCTTTTGCACGGCGGCCTTGTAGGCGGCGACGACGCCCTTCCAATCGTCCGCCGTGAGTTCGGTGTCGTATCTGTATTCGTTGTCTTCCTTGGTCGTCTCCAGGATCTCCTCGAAATGCTCGTGCCCCACGCCGAGCACCACGTCGGAATACATCTGGATGAAGCGCCGATAGGAATCATAGGCGAAGCGCGCATCGCCGGAGAGCGCGGCGAGCCCCGCAGCGGTCTCGTCGTTGAGGCCGAGATTGAGCACGGTGTCCATCATCCCCGGCATCGACGCGCGCGCGCCGGAGCGCACCGACACCAGGAGCGGATCAGCCGGATCGCCGAACGTCTTGCCGGCCTTCGCCTCCAGCGCCGTCATCGCCCCGCGCACGTGCGCCTCAAGCGCGGCCGGATACTTGCGCCCGTTGGCGTAGAACGCGGTGCAGACCTCGGTCGTGATCGTGAAGCCCGGCGGCACCGGCAGGCCGAGCTTGGCCATCTCCGCGAGGTTGGCCCCCTTGCCGCCGAGCAGGTTGCGCATCGCAGATTCGCCATCCGCCGTCCCGCCGCCGAACGCATAGACCCATTGCGTCATCGTCGATCCTCTCAGTCTCCCCCTCCCCCTTGCGGGGAGGGGGCGGGGGGTGAGGGGCGTTAAGAAGGGAGCACAGCCGTCCCGCGAACGCGCGACGCCGGCGCTCGGCTCTGAGCGCCCCTCCACCCCTACCCCTCCTCCGCAAGGGAGGAGGGACGCAAACAGTGCCCCGCTTCACCCCTCGATCTTGGAGAAATCCGCGACCGCGTGAAGCGCCGCGCGCACGCCGGACAATAGCGCCAGCCTGTTGCGTCGCAACACGGGGTCGGGATCGTTGACCATCACCGTCTCGAAGAACTTATCCACAGGCGCGCGGAGCGGCGAAAGCGCCGCCATCGCGCCGGTGAAATCCTCTTTGCCGACAGCCGCCTCGGCCTTCTCGCGTGCGGCCGAAACCGCCGCAAAAAGAGACTTATCCACAGGTTCGGAGAACGAATCAGCACCCAGATTTATCCACAGCTCGCCTGATTGGAGAGCCGCGCCGAGCGCGTCGTCCTTTCGTTCCTCCGCGCGCAGAATGTTCGCGGCCCGCCGATACCCCGCCAGCAGGTTCGCTCCATCCTCGGTTTCAAGGAACGCCGAGAGCGCCTCCACCCGCGCCACGATCCGCACCAGATCGTCATCCCCCAACGCAAACACGGCGTCGACCAGATCGTGGCGCTTCCCCTGCTCGCGCAGCTGCACCTTGAGGCGATCCGCGAGGAACGCGAGGAGATCACGGGACTCCCGTTCGTGCGCGGATGTGTCCGCATCGGCGTGAAAGGCATGTTCTCGCTCTAGCCGGCTGACTACTCCCGGCCCCATGGGCGCAAAGGGAATCCGCGTCGCGGATTGCACTGGTTCGGCTCGGTGCCTCACGACGAGTGAAATTAATCCCCCTCCCCCTTGCGGGGAGGGGGTAGGGGGTGGGGGGCTCGCAGGATGAGACGCAGCGCTCGATGATGAGCGCCCCCCCTCCCTACCCTCCCCCGCAAGGGGGGAGGGGGCGGTGAAGCGGATGCCGTTCGTCAAAACGATCCGTACAAAGCCAAGCGCCGCACGCCGCAAGCCATACGCATCGCTTGATCCCGTCGGTTTTTCATTGATCGCCCAGAAGCCCACAAGCGTATCGAGCTTGTCCGCCAGCGCGAGCGTGATCGCGACGGGATCGCTCGGCACGCGATCGTTCGGCCCGAGCGGGCTGTAATGATCCTCCACCGCGACTGCGACGCTGGCATGCTCGCCCTGCAGCGTCGCAAGTTCGCGGCCGATCTGCCCTTGCAGCTCCGGAAACTCGCCGACCGTCTCCGTCACCAGGTCCGTCTTGCACAGCGTCGCCGCGCGTTCGATCTGATCAATGAACGTTCCAAACTCTGCGTCATTCCGGACGCGCGCAGCGCGATCCGGAACCCAGGGGGCCGTAGAGCGCTGCCCCTGGGTTCCGGGTTCGCCGCTCTGCGGCGCCCCGGAATGACGTTGCATTGAATCCCACACGACGGGAGCGAGCTCCGCCGCCAGCGCGCGCACGCGCTCCACCTTGTCCCACACGCTGCCGAGCTTCTGGTGAAACACGATCGCCTTGAGCTTCGCTTCCCGCTCCGGCGCGCCGAGCGGCTTCGCCCGCGTCTTCTCGATCGGATCGTAAAACCGATCCACGTCCCAGAAATACCGCGCATCGTTGAGCCGCGCGGAGAGCACGCGCGCATTGCCCGCCGCGATCGCCGCGCCGCCGTCATGGGCGCTCACATTCGCCACCGTCACGAAGAACGGCGCCAATTGCTCCGTATCCGGATTGCGAACCGCGAAATATTTCTGGTGCGTGCGCATCGAAAGCCGGATCACCTCGCCCGGCAGATCGAGAAACGCCGGGTCCATCTCTCCAAGGATCGGCACAGGCCATTCCACAAGCCCCGCCACCTCCTCCAACAGCCCCGCATCCTCGACGAGCGCGCGCTTCCGCTCCGCGCACAAGCGCCGCGCCTCCTCCAGTATGATCCGCTTGCGCTCCTCCCGGTCGAGCACGACATGCGCGCGCTTCAGCCCTGCCGCATAATCCTCAAAGCCCGTCACCGCGAAGGCGTCCGGCGCATGAAACCGATGCCCGCGCGTCGTCGCGCCGCTCGGCACGCCGTCGATGTCGATCCTGATCTCGGCGCCATCGAACACGCAGCAGATGTTCTGCAGCGGCCGCACCCAGGTGAGTTCGCTCGTCCCGCTGCGCATCGATTTCGGCCACGGAAACCCGCGGACGATCTCGGGAATGACCTCCGCGATCAGCGCCGCCGTCTCCCGCCCGGACTTCTCAGTCAGCGCGATATAGAAATCGCCCTTCGCATCGCTCTGCACCCGCGCCTGATCGATCGACGCCAGCCCAGCCCCGCGCAGGAAGCCCTCGATCGCCTTCTCCGGCGCGCCCACGCGCGGCCCCTTGCGCTCTTCGCGCACATCCGGCGTCCGCGCCGGCAGATCGTCGAGCACGATCGTCAACCGCCGCGGCGTCGAAAACGTCCGCACGCGCGGCGAAAACCCCGCCAGCTTCTCCAGCATCAGCCGCGCGAGATCCTCCTCCGCGCGCTTCTGCATCCGCGCGGGAATCTCTTCGGAAAAGAACTCAAGCAGCAGCTGCGGCATCAGAGCACAAAAGACAAAGAAAAGATGCGACCGCCCTCCATCACACCCGTGTCGGGCCGGCGGTTCGCCTCACCGGCTACAATCGCTTCAAGTGTGCGGCCAACGCTGGTCATAAACATTCGATGAATTTCCGCAGTCGGCAGACCCGGAAAGGCGCTCGGCCCTGAAGCGTAGATCATATACTTCTCTTGCCACCATTCCGGGCCGGAAGGCTCCTCCACCTCCTCATCGTCGTCCGCAAACTCACCCGGATGAATGCGGTTTGCGTACGCTCCAACGCAAAAGTGGGTGTCAAAATTTCTCTGCGGAAACTCTCGCTCGAACTGAATGGTGAGGCGACCGCCCTCATCGGGAACCCAACTGGCGCCTCCATCGTCCGAGACCAAGGCCGAACAAAGGAGCGTGATGGGAGGGAAGTCGGATTCAGGCGCCAGCACTGCTGACGTCGACCATCCGCCCGTGCTCCCACGCTCGATGGAATCGACTGATAGACGCAAAGGCGAGCCATGCGCCGATCCCGGCATCCAACGCGCCTTCATCACAGCTTCACCCACGCGTCCGCGCACCCCTTCGCGAGTTCCCGTACGCGCGCGATGAAGCTTTGCCGCTCCGTCGGCGAGACGACGCCGCGCGCGTCGAGCAGATTGAAGAGATGCGACGCCTTGAGCGTGTAATCGTACGCCGGCAGCACGCATTGCGCCTCCAACAAGCGCGCCGCCTGCTTCTCTGCATCCTCGAACCAGCGCAGCACCATGGCGCTGTCGCTCAGTTCGAAGTTGAACCGTGATTGCTGCTTCTCGTTCTCCAGGAAGACATCGCCGTAGGTCAGCGGATATTCCGTCTGCGGATCGTTGAACGGCATGTCGAACACGTTGTCGTAGCCGAGCACGTACATCGCCAGGCGTTCCAAGCCGTACGTCAGCTCCCCGCTGACGGGGTGCACATCGAGGCCGCCGACCTGTTGGAAATACGTGTACTGCGACACCTCCATCCCGTCGCACCACACCTCCCAGCCAAGCCCCCAGGCGCCGACGGTGGGGTTTTCCCAATCGTCCTCCACGAAGCGGATGTCGTGCAGAAGCGGATCGATCCCGATCGCGCCGAGCGACGCGAGGTAGAGATCCTGCAAATCGCTCGGATTGGGCTTCAGGATCACCTGGAACTGATAATAGTGCTGCAGCCGGTTGGGGTTTTCCCCGTAGCGCCCGTCCTTTGGCCGCCGCGACGGCTGCACGTACGCCGCGCGCCAAGGCTTGGGCCCGAGCGCACGGAGCGTCGTCGCCGGGTGCAGCGTGCCCGCGCCCACCTCGATGTCATATGGCTGCAAGATCGCGCACCCCTGCGCCGCCCAGAAGCGCTGCAGCGTCAGGATCACATCCTGGAACGAGCGCGGCGTCTCCGATTTCGCCGCAGCGCTCTTCTTGGCCGGCCGTTTCGACATGGGGGCGGTGCGTACCAAGCGCCGCGCCGAAGCGCCAGTGCCGCCGCGTGGGCCCGCTTAGAGACCGAACCGCGCGAACGCCGCCCGCTCCTCCATCGTCTCGACCAGCGCATCGCCGGCGCCGCCCATCAGCCGCCGCAGCAGCGAGGGCTTGGGCGGCTGCACCCGCTTCAGCCGCACGGTCTCGCCGTACCGCGCCGCCAGCACGCTGTGAAGATCGCCGAATCCGTCGACGAGCCCGCTCGCGATCGCCTCCTGCGCTGTGAACACCTCGCCCTGAAACAGCATCGGGGTCTCTTTGAGCTTTCCCGCGCGCCGCTCGCGTACAAGCCCGATGAACACCTCATGGATATGATCGAGGATCGCCTGCAGCCGCGCGACGTCGTCGGGGTCCTCCGGCCTGAACGCGTCAAGCCGGCCCTTCACCGCGCCCGCGGTGTAGACCCGCCGCTCCACGCCGATCTTCGCCATCAGCTCGGGGAAGCCGAAGCCGCCGCCGATCACGCCAATCGAACCGACGATCGAGCTTGGATCGACGAAGATCTCGTCGCCCGCGCACGCCAGCATGTAGCCGCCGGAGGCGCCGATATCCTCCACGAACGCGAGGACGCGCTTCTTCTTCTGCGCCGCCAATTGCCGGATCCGCTGCGTAATCAGGCGCGATTGCACAGCCGAGCCGCCGGGCGAATTGATCGAAAGCGCAACGATCGGCGTCCGCTTCATCGCGAACGCACGCTCGAGCGCTGGCTCCACGGTGTTGAGGCTCAGCCCGCGGCCCGCGCCGCGCGAGGCGATCAGGCCTTCCAGCCGGATGACCGGCGCCGTCACACGTCCGCTGTCGAATGGCCACATGGCGCAGGACATAGAGGCCCCGCCCCGCCGCGACAATGCTGCGCTACCCTTCGCCCCAGTCGAACAGCGCATCGCCGCGCAACAGCGTCTCCGCCGCCGGCGTATGCTTCTCGCCGGACCGGTCGTGCAGAACGAGGCCCGGCCGGATCGCAAGCGGCGCTCGCGACCCCTTCCGTGCACGGACGATCACGCGGCGCGCCGGCGCATCGGCATAAGGGTGAACCGGCGCGACGATCACGCCGCCAAGCCGCCCCTCCAGCGCCGCGAGCACGTCCCCCAGACGGTCCGCGCGATGGATCAGCGTCATCGTCCCGCCCCCGTTCAAATTGTTGGAGAACGCAGCGATCCACGCCGCCGTCGGCGCATCCTCCACCCGCGCCAAGCGCCGCGCCGCCGCTGGCGCGCGCCCTCCGCCAGGGGCATTGTAGGGCGGGTTGAAATAGACCCGATCGAACACGCCGAGACTTGGCGCCGCCGCCAGCGCATCGCCCTCGATAATGGTCGCTGCCACGCCCAGCCCGTTCGCCGCTGCGTTCTCCCGCGCCAGGGCCGCCGCCTCCGTGTCGCGCTCAACCCCGACGAAGCGCGCATTCCCCCCGGCCAGGAGGTGCGCCACAATCGCGAGCCCCGCGCCGACGCCGCAGCCCACATCGAGCACGCGCGCGCCGTCGCTGGCCGGCGCCCCCGCCGCTAGGGCAAGGAGCACGGTGTCGGCGTTCACCCGGTACCCGCCTCGCCCGGGCTGGCGGACGCGCACCCGCCCACCAAGAAGCACGTCTTCGGTCGTGGCCGCGGCTGAACCGTCTGTCATGGCCAGTCATCCTAAGGCGCCCGCCCGGTTCCGAATGCAAGCGCCCGGGCCGCATGTCCCTGAAAACGATGCGACGCTTGGCGGCGCCTGGGGCGCGCGCCTTGACCTTGCCGGGCGCCCAAATCATCGTTCTTGAGACAACCAGGAGAGGGCGCCGCTTGGGTCCTTTGGTCAGCCCCGAACGCGTGCGCCCCCGCGGGCCCACCCCCATCGACGTCTTGTCCGACCTTTTGGCCGACGACATGGCGGCGGTGGACGCCATCATCCATGAGCGGATGAGCAGCCCCATCGGCCTCATCCCGAACCTGGCCACGCACCTGATCGACGCCGGCGGCAAGCGCATTCGCCCGCTGATCACGCTGGCCTCCGCGCGCCTTCTCGGCCGTATCGGGGACGCGCCGCGCAAGCTCGCCGCCGCGGTCGAGTTCATCCACACCGCTACCCTCCTGCACGACGACGTCGTCGACGACAGCGGCCTGCGCCGCGGCAAACAGGCGGCCAACCGGGTCTGGGGCAATCCTGCAAGCGTGCTGGTCGGCGACTTCCTGTTCGCACGCTCGTTCAACCTGATGGTCGAGACCGGCGACATGCAGGTGCTCGACATCCTCGCACGCGCCGCCAGCATTATTGCCGAAGGCGAAGTGATGCAGCTCGTCGCCGCCAACGACGCCGACGCCACGCTCTCCCGCTACCTCGCCATCATCGAAGCCAAGACCGCCGCGCTCTTCGCCGCCGCAGGCAAGGCCGGCGCCGTCTCCGCCGGCAAGCCGGGCGCGGAGGCCGATGCGCTTCACGCCTACGGCCTCAATCTGGGCCTTGCCTTCCAATTGGTGGATGACGCGCTGGACTATGACGGGCGCCAGTCCGCGATGGGCAAGAACATCGGCGACGATTTCCGCGAAGGCAAAATCACGATGCCGGTGGTGATCGCGCGCGACGCCGGCGGCGCCGACGAACGCAATTTCTGGCGCCGCGTCATGACCGGCGAGCAGCAACCTGAGGATTTCGATCGCGCCCGCGCGCTCCTGGCCAAGCACGACGCCATCGCGCGCACGCTCCGTGCGGCGCGCGACTATGCCGCCACGGCGAGGGCCCAGCTCGACGGCCTGCCCCCCAACGTCTACCGCGACGCGCTCGCAGCACTCGCCGATTTCGTCGTGGACAGGAACGCCTGATCCGTTCGCCGAGGGCAATGTCCGCTCAAGCGGAGCCCGGTTGCGCGCGAAAAATTGCGGCCAAACAGAAAAACGAGGGCCTGCGGCCTGAATTCAATCACGTCGCAAAGGGCTCTAGGCGGTTCGCCTATTCCTTGTCGAATCCGCGCGCCTTCGCATAAGCGCGGATTCTCCCGTTGAGCACCAACGCCGCGATCAGCAGGCCTGAGAACGCCGCGAACTGCGCGTAGGACGCGACCGCGCCCAACAGCCGGTCGCGGGCGGCGTCGCCCGTCGTGATCCCCAGGCCGACACGCCCGACATGGTCTGCCGCGAACGCGATGACGCCGCACAGCGCCGACGCCGCCCAATAGCGCCGCGTGACGCGCGTTGCGCCCACCTCGGCCCGGATGCCGATCTGGTAGAAATGCTCGCGATGCCCGACCAGGACGTCGCGCCCGCGCAGCACGCGCCAGGCCAGCGTGAACAGCGTGTCCGCAAGCAGCGGCAGGAACAGGATCGCCGGGATGAAGGGCGAAACCCCGTCGTTGCGCACAGCCAGAAGCGACGTGATCGCCGCAAGCGAGCCCGCGAACAGCGCGCCGGAATCCCCGGCGAACAATTTTCCGTGCGGATAATTCCAGACCAGGAAGCCTGCGAGGGCCGCCGCGCCGCAAAAGCAGGCCGCCGCCGTGCTCTCACGCCCGTCCGAAATCGCGATGCACCCGAGCGCGGCGAGCCCGATCGCGGTGCAGCCCATCGAAAGCCCATGCGCGCCGTCCATGAAATTGACGGTGTTGACCAGCGTGAAAATCCAAAGCGCCGCGCCGACGATCGCGACGATGTAGGGCAGCGGCAATTCGAGACTCGCGCCGAACGGAATCGATTCCGGCCGCAACGCCGAGAACAACGGCGGCGCGAGCGACGCGAACACGAAGATGACGATCTTCGTCTTCGCCGGGATCGGCCAAAGATCGTCGATCGTGCCGATCCCGAGAAAGAGAAAGATTGCGATCATCGACGTCGCCAGATCGGCGGCGACGGAAGCGCTGGCCGTCTCATTCCAGGCCCGCACCGGCGGGTAGGTAAGCGTAATCACGCCAATGCAGAAGGCAAAGCCGATCGCCAGCCCTGCGCTCGTCGGCGTCGGGATCGTGTGCTTCTTGTGCGGCTCGAACGGCCCGTCCTCGACGTCGGCGGCCATCACCAAGCGGCACGCCGCAACGCTGGCCGCGAACGTAGCCGCGATCGCAAGGCCGAAATCGAAGAGCATCGGTCTATCGCGCGCCTGACAGCACGTCGACGGCGCCGAACCGCGCCGGCGTCGTCCACCAATGCGGCCGCATCGCACGCACGTCCCGCGCCAGCGAAGCCGCCGCCGTCGCCTCCGCGCACAGCGCAAACACCGTCGCACCGCTGCCGGACATCCGCGCCAGCAGCGCGCGCGCATCGGCGTCGAGAAGGTCGAGCGTCTCGCCGACCTCCGGGGCCAGATCGAGCGCCGCCGGCAAGAGATCATTGCGCACGGCGCGCAGCCCGCTGATCGCCGCATGCGCGCTCCGCCACGCCGGCGCCGGGGCGCGCTCGAACAGATCGCCGAGTCGCATCTGATCGAACATCTGGTAGACGCCCGCGGTCGGAACCCCGCAATCGGGATTGACGAGAATGCCCTCCAGCACCGGCAGCTCGATCGGCTCGAACGCCTCGCCCGTGCCGGTCATGAACGCACTGCGCGCACGCACGCAGACCGGCACGTCGGCGCCCAGCCGGCGCGCAATCTCCTCCAGATCCTCGAACGGCGCATCGAGCGACCAGAGCCGGTTGAGCGCGCGCAGCGTCGCGCCCGCGTCCGAAGAGCCCCCGCCGATGCCGGACGCGACCGGCAGGTTCTTCTCCAGCGTCAGATGCGCATGCGGCCTGGCGATCCCTGCTTCAAGCGCCATCTCGCGCGCCGCGCGCAGCACAAGGTTGTCGGGCTCTTCGTCGAGATCGCCGGCGAACGGCCCGATCACGGCGAGCCGCAGGCCGTCTCCGTCATGCGCCGTGATGACATCGCCCGCATCCGCGAACGTCACCACGCTCTCCAGCGGATGGCGCCCGTTCGTCAGCGGCGCGCCGACGTGCAGGTAAAGATTCACCTTGGCCGGCGCACGCTCGACGATGCTCATCGCTGCGCCGCCATCGGCTCATCGCCCGCCAGGCCCTCCACGAGCTTGCGCTCGATCGCCGCGCGCTGCCCAGGCTTTGGATCGAGGCTGAGCGCGCGGCGCCACTGGAAGCGCGCTTCGGTGCGCCGCCCAAGCCGCCACAGCGCATCGCCCAGGTGATCATTGAGCGTCGGGTCAGTCGGCTCAAGCTCGACCGCGCGCTCCAGATGCCCGATCGCCGTGTCGTATTGGCCGAGCTGGTAGTGCGCCCAGCCCAAGCTGTCGATGATCTGCGCCGATTGCGGCCGCATCTGCACCGCGCGTTCGATCAGGGCGAGACCCTCCTCAAGCCGCTCGCCGCGATTGACCCAGGAATAGCCAAGATAATTGAGCGCCTCGGGTTGGTTCGGCGATATCGCAAGCGCCGTCTCCAGATCGGCCTCGGCCTCCGGCCAGCGCCCAAGCTGATCCCTCGTCGCCGCGCGCGAGAAATAGAGAATCCAGTCGTCCCGGTCGGCGGCGTCGGTTGCATTGATGATCTGCGTGTAGACGGCCTCCGCCTCGTCCCACCGCTCCAGGCTTTGATAGAGATCGCCGAGCGTGAGCTGCGCCATGCGCCCGCCGCCGGCGGCGGCGCGCTGCGCCTCGGCGAGCGCTTCTTCCGCGCGGTTGTCGCGCCGCAGAATCCACGCCGCCTGCGCCCGCGCTGTCTCCGCATACGGAGAATGATCCGGCACCGCCGCCAGCGTGGTGCGCGCCGCATCCGCCTGCGCCAGCGCGCTCTGCGCGTTCGCGAACAGGATGAGCGTCAGGTCGAACTCCGGATCAAGCATGCGCGACAGCGTCAGCAGCGTCAGCGCGCGCTCCTCTTCGCGTTGATCCATCAGCAGCGCCGCAAGCCCGTAGAGCGAGATCGCTGCGCCACGCGCCGCACTGAACGCGCGCCGCGGCGCCGGTGCGCCCGCCTGCGCCGCGGCCACTGCGCGCGCCACGTCCGGATCGCGGATGCGGCCGTCGGACTCGGCGAAGAGCGCATAGAGGCCTTCTGTTTCACCTGCCCGGGCGCGAAGGTCGATCTCACGCACCAGCGCCGGCGCGATCCTGAGCCCGCCCGCGCGCGCCGCGGCGTAGGCGGTCGCGGCCGCGTCCGGGCGGCGTGCAAGATCGAGGATCATCGCCCGCTGCATCGCCATCAGATCGGAGAACGGCCGCGGCGCATCGATCGCGTCGATCGCCGCAAGGGCGTCATCTGGTCGTCCCGCGCCGGCCTCGGCCCAGATCGACAGCATCCGCGCAACGACGAGTTCGAGACCGTCGCCAGTAAGTCCCTCTGTCTCGCGGCGCGCCTCACGATACCTCTGCGCGCGCAGATCGTCCGCCGCGCGCACGATCCGCGCCGCCGCCAGATCAGCCTGAAGACGTTCGTCGTAGCGCGCCGCGCGCCGTGCGCCCTCCACGTCCCCGCTCGACAGCGACGCCGCGATCGCGCCGTCTATCAGCGCCGGCGCCTGTTCGCCGCGCCCCAGCGCATCGAAATAGCGATCGAGCGCCGCCTGATGATCGCGCTGCGAATCCGCAAACCGCGCGGTCAAGTAATCGCCGTAGGTTTGCCCCGCAGTCGGCGGCGCTGTCGGCGCCGTCGTTGCGCACGCGCTCAGGCCCGCCGCCGCCGCAAGAACCGCGAGCGTCCGATGCATCAGCGGCCGCTCCTCACGTGTCGCCCCGCTCCCGCGGACCGCTCGGCAGGTTCACTTCCGGCAACTCCTGGGTCCGCGGCGCCGGCGTGCGCAGGCCGCGGGCAATCTTCGTCTCCAGCGCCCGCCGCCGGCGCAGATCGGGCCGCGCGTCCAGCGCCTCGCGCCACGTGTCGCGCGCGCGCTGCTCTTCGCCGAGCCGCCAATAGACGTCGCCGAGATGGTCGAGAATCTCCGGGTTCGGATCATCGCCGGTGAGTTGGTGGGCGCGTTCGATCAGCGCCCGCGCCTCGGGGAAGTGGCCGTAGAGATAATAGGCCCAGCCTAGACTATCGACGACGGCGTAATCGGTCTCGCGGAACGAGAATCCGCGCCACAGCAGCCGATAGCCCTCCTCAAGCCCTTCCGGCCGCTGGATCAGCGTGTAGCCCAAAGAGTTGAGGCGATTGCTGGAATCCGGCTGCTCGGCGAACATCTGCCGCGCAATCTCCACCGCCTCGCGCCATTGGTCGTCGTTTTCCATCAGCACGGCCACGGCCGTGTAGCGGATGCCGTCGCTCGGATGCAGCGCGCGCGCTTCATTCACATCGCGCGCCGCGTCGTTCATCCGTCCGGCGTAGAAATGCGCATACGCACGCGACGCCAGCACGCCGGCGCGGTCCTTGTCGGTCGCTGCGAGCGGCAGCGCCCGGTTGAGCGCCGCGATCGCCTCGCGGTCGCGCCCGATCATGCGCAGGAAATCACCGGCCCCCGCCAGCACGCTCCAGCGTTCGTCATCGAGCGCCATCGCACGCTGCGCCGCGTCCGCCACGGCGCCGTCATCGCCGTTCTTGAGCGCGAGCGCCGCGCGCTGGAGGAGCGCATCCGCCGCCCACAGGCTGTCGCCCGGCACGCGATCGAGAAGCCGCGCTGCGCCGTCATAACCCTGCGCTTCGATCAGCTGCGACGCAGCGGAAATAGTCCAATCCTCCGCATGCGGATCAAGCCGCACGCCGAATTGCAGCAGCATCGTGCCGGCCGGCGACGCGAGTCCGTCGAGCGGCCCGTCCGACTGCACCACCGCCATCAGGCCTTCCGTGATCTGCAGGAAATCGGAGAGCACGAGCACCCAGCGCCCCAGCGCCCGTTCAGGATCAAGCGCCGCCTCGTGCGGCGGACGTCCATCCGCCAATCGCGCACGGTTGTCGATCAGGTCCGGCGATTGCGACGAGAACGCAGAAACCAGCTCATAGAGCCGCGACGCCTCTTCCCCGCGCCCAAGCCGGTGATTGACCAGCGCCGCGCGGTAGAGAACTTGGCTTGTGCGCGTGGCGTTGATCGCCCGCATGAAATCGTCTTCGGTCTGCGCCTCGCCCTCCGGCCCTGGCCGCGTATCGGTGACGGCCAGGATCGCCGCATAGGTCGCAGCCGCGTCCTCCAGGCGCCCCAGGCCTTCCTGCACCAGCGCCTTGGCGATCAGCGGATAGGGATCGGGCAGCCCGCCCGCGCCCTGCTCGAAGCGGGCGACCGCGCGGTCGCCCTCGCCCTCGGCGGCCAGTAGGAAGGGCTCGAACATGTCTCCCCCGGCGCCCGCGACGCCGCCCGGCAGCCGCTCGAGCGCCGCCCGCGCTTCATCAAGCGCGCCGCGGTCGAACGCATCAAAATACGAGATCGCCGCCCAGGCGATGGAGAACCGGCCCTCCGGCCCGCCCTGCCGCGCTTCCGCGATCAGGGTGTCGAGATCGGCGGCGATGAGCGCGACGGACGGATCGGGCCGCTCCGCAACGACCTCTTCAGCAGGCGCAGCCTCGGGCGCCTCCTGCGCCAGCGCCGGCGCATAGGCGGCCGAGCAGCCGGCGGCCAGCGCGGCGATGATCCAGTGCTTTCTGCGCATGATGTCCAATCCTCGCTCTGCGCTCGCCGATCGGCCGTCGCGGCACGGCCCGTGTCTGATGGAAGGGAAATGCGCAGCGGCGCCCCGCCCTTCAACGTCCGAACCGCCCGCGCCCGCCGCACACGCCAAAGGGCTTCGCCTGACACACGCGGCGAGTGTTCCGTTACATCATGGGATAATTGGGGCCGCCGCCGCCTTCAGGCGTGACCCAATTGATGTTCTGGCTCGGATCCTTGATGTCGCACGTCTTGCAGTGAATGCAATTCTGCGCGTTGATCTGGAACCGCGGATTGCTTCCGTCGTCATCGTACAGCACTTCATAGACGCCCACCGGGCAGTAGAGCCGCGCCGGCTCGCCATACTCGGGCAGATTCACCCGGATCGGAACTGACGGGTCCGTGAGCTTCAGATGCACCGGCTGATCTTCTTCGTGATTGGTGTTCGACAGATAAACTGACGACGACTTGTCGAACGAAATCACGCCGTCTGGCTTCGGATACTCGATTTTCTTGTGTTTTGAAGCGCTTTCCGTTGCTTCCGCGTCGGACTTGCCGTGCTTGAGCGTCCCGAACAGCGAAAACCCGCCGAGCAGCGTCGTCGTCCACATGTCGAGAATGCCGAGGAAGCCGCCGATGCTCGTTCCGAACCGCGACAAGAGCGGCTTGGCGTTGCGCACTTTCACCAATTCCTTGCGCACCGCACTCGTCGCATACCCGTCCTGGTAATCGGTGAGTTCATCGCGCATGCGCCCGGCAGCGATCGCCGCCGCCGCCGCCTCGGCGGCCATCATCCCGCTGCGCATCGCGTTGTGCGTGCCCTTGATCCGCGGCACGTTCACAAACCCCGCTGCGCACCCGATCAGCGCCCGCCCGGGAACGTCAGCTTCGGCACCGATTGCAGCCCGCCTTCCGTGATCGCGCGTCCGCCATAGGCCAGCCGCTTGCCGCCCTCCAGAGTCGGCCGCACGATCGGATGTTGCTTGAAGCGCTGGAATTCGTCGAATGGCGAGAGCCAGGGATTGCGGTAATTCAGGTGCACCACGTAGCCGATAGAGACCAGCCGATCGCCCCAATGGTAAATGAACGCGCCGCCGCCGGTCTTGTCGTCGAGCGGCCAGCCCACGCAATGCTGCACCAGTCCCGGCCGATGCCGCTCCTGCGGCACTTCCCACAATTCCTTCAGTCCGATGCCGAACTTCTGCGGCTCGCTTTCAGCGCCGAGATCGAAGCGCGCCAGCAATTGCTTGGCCAGCGATCCGCGCGCCCCTTCCGCGATCAGCACATACTTGCCGTGCAGCTCCATGCCTGGCTGGTAGTCGCCCTTTTTGTGTCCGTCGCGCGCCACGCCGAAGACGCCGGCCACAACGCCTTTGACCGCGCCGGACTCGTCGAACACCAGTTCTGACGCAGGAAAGCCGGGATAGATCTCCACCCCGAGCTCTTCGGCCTGGGTCGCGAGCCAGCGCGTCACCATCCCAAGCGACACGACATAGTTGCCGTGATTGTGCATCAGCGGCGGCATCAGGAAAGACGGCAGCGCCGCCGAGCCGGCCGGCCCGAGGAACAGATACTCGTCCTTGGTGACTTCGGTCTCGATCGGCGCGCCCCGCGCCTTCCAATCCGGAATGAGATCGTTGAGCGCAACGGGATCGATGACCGCGCCGGAGAGAATGTGCGCCCCCGCCTCCGCGCCCTTCTCCAGTACGGCGATGGTTAGGTCCGGCGAGATTTGTTTAAGCCGGATCGCAGCGGAAAGCCCGGCCGGGCCCGCGCCGACGATCACGACGTCATACTCCATGGACTCGCGCTCTTCGGCCATTCCCGTCCCTTAAAGAATCCGCTCCGACTGCGGATCGTCTAACGCGGGCGCCGTCGATAGGCAAAGCGACCAACACGCCCGCCTCCGGAAGGAGCGAGCGCGGACTTGGAAGGGATCAGGGCTTGCGCCAGCCCTATTCCCTATTCCCTCACGCCCGGCTTAGCTCGGCGCGATGTCGTCCGACTCGCACGCCGCCGCGCGGGCCCTTCTCGCCTGGTGGGGCGAGGCGGGGGTCGACCTGGAGGACGCCCGCGCGGTCGTCCGCGCCGCGCCCCAGCTGGCGTCCGTCCCCGCCTCCCGGCCCGCGCGCACCACGCCCGCGCCGCCAGCGCACGCCGCCCCGGCAAAACGCGCCGCCCCCGAGCCGCTCGACGCCGCCCGCGACGCGGCCGCGGCGGCCGCCACCATTCCCGAGCTCCGCGCCGCCGTCGAAGCCTTCAACGGCTGCGGCCTCAAGGCCGTCGCCCGCTCCACCGTCTTCGGCGACGGTATTGAAAATTCAGATGTTTTGCTGATTGGGGAAGGGCCGGGCCGCGAAGAGGACGAGCAGGGCAAGCCCTTTGTCGGCCGCTCCGGGCAGCTCCTGGACCGGATGCTGGGCGCGATCGGCCTGTCCCGTCGCGCCAATCTGTTCATCTCCAACGTCGTCTTCTGGCGCCCGCCCGGCAATCGCCCCGCCACCCAGGGCGAACTTGCCGCCTGCCTCCCGTTCGTCGACCGCCTCATCACGCTCTCCCAGCCCAAACTGCTGATCCTGGCCGGCGGCGTCGCCGCCCAGACGGTGTTGCGTCGCAGCGACGGGGTCACAAAGCTGCGAGGCCGGCGCCTCAGCGCTGGACTCGAAGAATTAACCAACCCCATCAATGCCATAGTGATACTCCATCCGGCATATCTCTTGCGCCAGCCACAGCAGAAGCGGCTTGCGTGGGCGGACCTGCTGGCGCTCGAAACCTGGCTGGAGGAGCTGGGAATCGCGCGAGAACAGCGTCTGTAAGCTCGCAACGCCTGGGCAGAGGGACCTATGCGCGCAATCCTAGCGGCGGCCGCTCTGGCCGCCTTGGCCGTCGGACCGGCGGCGGCTGAACCCCGCATCGTCGCGTTGTCGGACGCCGACGCCGCCGCCTATCGCGACGCCTTCGCCGCGGCCGACCGCGGCGATGCTCAATCCGTCCGCCGCGTCCTCAACGGCGTCGAGGACGATGTCTTGCTGGGGACCGCGCTCGGGCGCGCCTACATGAGCGCTGACCGCCGCAGCTACAGCCAAGTCTCCGCCTGGCTCGGTCGCTATGGCGAACTCGCCATCGCCGATGACGTGTACCGCCAGGCACAGCGCATCCGGCCCCGCCGCGCCCGCCGCGCGCCGACGCCGGAGCGCACGCGCACGCGTCCATCCATGTACGCGCCCTCGCCGCCCGCAGGCGACAGCGCCCGCGTCCGCGCCGACATCTCGGCGCTGCAAGAACGCGTCTCTATGGGCGGCGACGTCGCCGCAATGGCGGATCGCGCCCTCTCCGGTCCCCGCAGCGGCCAGGCCGCGTGGCTCATGGGCCTCGTCGCCTTCCGCGCCCGCGACTACGCCGGCGCCGCCCGGTACTTCGAACAGAGCGCGGCCTGGCCCCACCATGACCGCGCTGCCAGCGCGGCCTCGCATTTCTGGGCCGCGCGCAGTTACCTTGCGCGCGGCGAGACCGCGCCGGTGCTGCCGCATCTTGAGGCCGCCGCGCGCGTCCCGACCAAATTCTATGGTCAGCTCGCCGAATCCAGGCTCGGCCGTGAGAGCGCGCTCGACTTCACGCCCCCCAGCATCCCAGGCGCTGCGCTGCGCGACTTCATCGAGGCCCATCCGGAAGCGCGGCGCGCCGCCGCGCTGGCGCAGATCGGGCGCCTCTCCGAGGTCGAGGACGAACTGCGCCGCCTGCACGGCCGTATCGATCCCCGCGACGATCTTCGATTCCTCGCGCTTGCCCAGGCCCTCGCCGCGCCCAGCGCCCAATTGCGCGCCGCCGACTATGGAACCAACGAACTCGCGTCCGGCTATTGCCCCGCGACCACGTTTGAACCGAATGGCGGCTTCACGCTCGATCGCGCGCTGCTCTACGCGATCGTGCGTCAGGAGAGCTATTACAACCCCGTCGCCGTCAGCGTCTCCAATGCGCGCGGACTGATGCAATTGCTGCCGTCCACCGCCCATGACATGGACCGCACCCGCAATTATCGCCGCAACCCCGCCGCCCTCTTTGATCCCAACGAGAACATGCGCCTTGGCCAGCAATACGTGATCTGGCTGATGAACGAATTCCACAGCGACGGCGATCTCGCCCGCGTCTTCGCCGCCTACAACGGCGGCCCGGGCTGGCTGCAGCGCTGGCTCAACTCGGTCGGCGACATCCAGGACCCGCTGCTGCTGCTGGAGCTTCTGCCCCGCGCCGAAAGCCGCGACTACGCCGAGCGCGTGCTCTCCCACATGGCGATGTGCCGCAGGAGCTTCGGCCAGCCGACGCCGGAACTGGATGCGCTGGCGTCCGGCCGCCCGGCGATCTATCGCCCGCTGGACCGCAATCACCCGCCGGTCCTCGCCGCCCAGCCCTGAGGCGGCGGCGGCGCGTCACCCGCCGAAGAGCTTCGCCGTCGCATCCCAAAGCCACTGGAATGCGACCACGCCGGCGTAGAAGAAGAAGTACGCCGCGATCACCGACAACGCCGCGCAGATCGTGGAAACGATCGCCATCAGCCCGTCGCGCTGCATCAGCGCCAGCGACATGATCGCGATCGCCATCGACGGCGGCCAGTTTCCGCCGGGAATCGGCAGGATCAGAACCAGCGCCAGGATAAGCGTCTGCAACCCGAAGAACGCGGTGAACGGAAACCCGGTCAGCGCCCGGATGCGCGGCCGAAACACCTTTTCCGCCCAGCGCAGCGTGGGCGCCGCCGCCGACACCGTCTTCGCCAGCGCCTCGCGCGAGAACGAGCGCTTGCGCAGCGTGTTCGGCAGCCACAGGCGTTGGCTGCCGATCATCAGCTGGATCGCCGGCGCCAGCAGGAGGATTCCGAAGATCGTGGAGATGCCCGGCACGTTGGGCACGCACATCGGCAGGGCGAGCAAGAGCAGCACGATCCCGATCGCATGCCCTTCAAGGTGATCGACGAACTCGCCCACCGTCACGCGTTCGTCGGCGAAGCCCCGCGTGATCGCCTCCAGCCTGGCGAGCGTTGAGTCCGATGGAGGTTCGGCGGCGACCATGGCGCCTATGTAGCAGGACTGGATCAGCCGCCAACGGGGGTTCTGCCCGCCGTTCGTCGCAGCGTCGCCCAGTCCGCGGCGGTGTCGACGTCGCGCAGCGTCGCCAGCTCAATCGGCAGCGCGCCGAGCCGGCCCAGCACGTCATCGAGCGTGTGGGCGGAAGACCAGCGCACGCCCGTCATCGCAGCGGCGGCCGCGTCCCCGTCGCGCGCCGCCAGGATCCAGAAGCCGCCGTCCGTACACGGACCGATCGCGAACGCGCCCCGCTTCAGCGCTGCGAACGCGCTGGCGATGTGTGCGCGCGTCACTTGCGGAGAATCTGCGCCGATGACGGCGACGTGCCTGCGTCCGCGCAGCGCACGTTTAAGCCGGGCGCCCAGATCGCCCGGCCCCTGCGCGACGCGCATCATCGTGCGCGGCCAGCCGTCGATGGCGGCGCGCACCGCGTTGTCCGGGGTGACGCAGAGTATTGTGCGCCAACGCCTGTCATGCGCGATCCGCAGCGTCCGCGCTTGCAGCATACGCTGGATCCGCCACGCCTCCGCGCGCCCCACGCCCGCCGCCAGGCGTGACTTGCCGCGCCCCACGCCGGGCGCGCGCAGCATGATGATGAGCGTCGGCATGCGCTGCGTGGCCCGCATGGGCGCCAAGCCCGCGCGCTTAGGGCGGTTGCGCCGCCGCGCCCATCGCAATCGCGTTCCGATCCTAGTCATAGGCCTTCGCCAGATCCCGCGGGTCTGCGCCCATCGCATAGCGCGCGAGCAGCCACAAATTGCGCGCCGACCGCTTGAGATACCCGTCGCGCGCGTACTTCTCCGCGCTGGTGATCGCCCGCACCGGGAGGAAACGCAAGCGCCTGCGCCCGATGCGACGCACGAGGTCGACGTCCTCCATCAGCGCCAGATCGCGAAACCCGCCGAGCGCATCGTAAAGCCGTCGCGAGATCAGGAGCCCCTGATCGCCGTACGGCAGCGCCAGCGTCGCACATCGAATCCGCACCCAGAACGCCACCCACGTCGCGCCCGCGTCCCGCGCATCGAATGCAAATCTGAAAGCCGCAGCGCGGTCCTCCGCATTCGGATGGTTCACGTGCGCGGCGACGGCGCCGGCCCAGCCGGCGTCCAGCGTGGTGTCCGCGTGCAGAAAAAGAAGCCACGCGCCCCGCGCGGCCGCCGCGCCGGCCATCATCTGGCGCGCCCGCCCGCGCGCGCTCTCGATCAGGACGCACCCTGCGGCATCCGCCATCGCACACGTCGAATCCTCAGAACCGCCGTCGACGACGATCGCTTCCTTGATCAGCCCCCCGGTGACGCCCTCCATCAGCGCCGCCAGCGCGCCCGGCAAATGCGCCGCGGCGTTGAGCGTGGGTATGACGACGGAAATCACGCGCAAGCTTCGCGAGCGCCGCGCAGGCTGTAAAGCCTCAGCCCGCCGTGGGCCGCGCCGGCGCCCCGGCGTTCTCGGTCAGCCGCGCGCGCATGCGCTGCAGAAACCGATCGAGCAGATCGGTGCGGCTGACGGCGCTCGCGAGATCGCGCACCGCGCTGCCTTCGCCGTGGATGTCGGACGCCACCACTTCGAACGCGTCGGCCTCCGGCGTGCCCGCGAGATCGCCCGCATGCGCGCGGTAGAACGCGCGGACCGCCTCGTCCTGCCCCGCAAGCGTCATCGCAATCGCTGCGCGCAGCACGACCTGGCGCCCGTCCGCGTCCAGCGCGGCGCCGCGCGGCTGCATCTCCACCAGCCGCCGTAATTCCACGGAAGCGCGCTCCCAATTGCGCGAGCGCCACGCCGCTTCCGCACGCACGCGCTGCGCATCCGCGCTCTGGTCGCGTTCGACGAGTTCGAGCGCATTGTCCGAACGCCCCATATCGAGCAGCGCGCGCGCTTCGAGCACGCGCCGTTCGCTCAGCAGCGCCGCCGGCATGTTCGCCGTGCGCGTGAGCGAGATCGCCTGGAACGCCCGGTCCGGCTTGCGGTCCATCAGGTAGATCGCGGCCAGATCGGCCGCCACTTGCGCGCGCGCCAGCCCATCGACGCGCTCGTCGACCTGGTGCTGCAGCAATTGTGCGGCCTGTTCGAGCAGGTCGACGTGCACGAGCCGTCCCGCAAGCAGCCGCACCATGCGGTCGCCGTTCGGGCCGACGGGCGTGAGGTCGACGAATTGATAGAACAAGCCCAGCGCCTGGATCGGCTCCAGCGTGTCCGCTTCGCCGTCGAGGAAAAGCCGCTCGAACGCCGAGGACATATCCGCACGCAGCCGCCGCGACGCGGCGCCGTCGGGATAAAGCGTCGACGCGACCTGCATCACCTCCAGCGCCTCGCGCCAGCGCCCCAATTCGGTGTACGCCTCGCCCAGCGCCGCGATTACGTCGATTTCGAGCGCATCGCCGCGCCAGCGGAAGCGCATCGCCTCCAGAAGCTCCACCGCCTCCGCCGCCTGCGCCTCGCCGCGCGTGCGCCGCAGCCTGAGCGCCTCGAGCCCCGCGCGCACCGCCACTTCCTCGTCGCGCGCCCGCGTCAACTCCACGAAACCCGCAAGCGCCCCGTCGACGTCGCCGCGCGCGGCGAGCACACGCGCCCGCAGAAGCGCCGCACGCAGTCGCGCATCCGTCGTCAGCGCCGCGGTGATCGCCTCGCCGGCATATTGATCCGCACTCGGAAGGTCGCCCAGCTGCAGCGCGGCTTCAGCACGCGCCCGCATCATGCGCGCCCGCCACCCCGGCGCGATTTGCTCAAGCCCTGCGCGCCCGCGCTCGAACTGCGCCCGCGCCTCCTCCCATTGCTCGTCGAGAGACGCCGCATAGCCGCGCCACAGCGCTGCGATCGGATTGTCGGCGAGCGAGCTTGCGTCGAGATCGGCGCGCGCATCCTGCGCGCGGCCCATCATGAGATTCGCGCTGGCGCGCAGAAGCCGGAATTCCGGATCGATCTCCAGCTCCGGCTGGTTGATCCCCGCGATCCGAAGCGCGCCAAGCGCCTCCGCAGCCAATTCCTGACGCACCAGGAATCGCGCAAGCGCCAGCCGCGCCTCCACCGATGCGCCTGGCTCCATCCCCTCCGCTGCGGCTGCGCGCTGCAGCGCATCGAGGTCGCTGCGCACGCTCGCAGCGTAGCGCGGCAGTTCGCTCTCATCCGAATTCGCGGGCGCAACGCCCACCGCGCCCTCGGCCGCATCGCCCGTCGCGTTGGACGCGATCAACCCGTCGCCGCGCGACACCACCAGCGCGCCGTTCTCAAACACCGCCGCGACATTGTCTGCGCGCGTCTCGATGAGCGCGCCCTGCGCCGTCGGGAGCAGCGCCGCCTCCAGCGTCGCGCGCCGCTGCGCCACGGCCAGCGCCGGCCCTGAAAGCAGCGCCGCGCCGAAGCGGTCGCCGACATCCGGGTCCTGGATCCATTTCACGACGCCGTCGCGTCCGAACTGCGCCACGATGCGGCCGCGTTCGCCCCGCGCCATGTCGCGGCGCACCTCCGCCGACTGCGCACTCTCATCACGCCGCGCGCTCAGCGTGAAAATCCACTGCGCGCCGTCTGCGCGCGCCGAGACCTGCACCTCCGGCGGCGCAGGAATCCGCAATCCGACGTAGCCGGGGCCGTTGACCGGGACGATATCGGTGTGGCGCCGCCCGGCGCGCGCAAGGCCGGCGAGATCGAACCGTCCGCCGGCCTCGAACAGCAGCCAGATGGCGTCGCCCCGCCGAAACGCGGCGGCGCGCGCCGGCGTCGGGAACGCAGCGACGATCCGCGTCGCCTGCCCTTCCTCGCTGACACGCAGGCTGCCGGGCGCGCGCGGCGGCGTGAAGGCCTCGGCCGCCGGCGCTTGCGCCTCGGCGCGCGCCTGCGCGCTTTCCTGCAACGATTGTTCGGTCGGCGCGAGAAGATCAACGACCGTGTACGGACCATCCACGAAATGCCGCTGTCGCACGCCCGGCTCGACCGTGACGACGACACGCACCGGCTGGCCGGGACGCGATGCAAGCTCAATGCTGCGCACGAACCGCGGCGGCGCCGCACGCAGCTCCGAGAGATCGAGATCCGCGGCGCGGCTGAAGACAAGCTCCAGCCGCTCGCCGTTGCGCCGCGGCTGCACCGTGGTGGTCTCCGGCCAACGGAACGAAAGCCGCGTGAAATCATCCCGCAGGCCGACCGACACGCTTGCGCTGCTCGCCGGCGCAGGCGCAGGCGTCGGCGCGGCTTCGGCCTCGTCCGCCGTCGGCGTCAGCCGCGCCGGCGCGCCGGGCTCCGTCAGTTGCACCACGCGCGCCCCGCCCGCGCGCCCGACATGCGCAGAGAGCGGCCTTCGCAGCGCAACGCGCACGTCGCGCCCATTCGTTTCTGCAAACGAAACGATCGTCGGCGCCTCCGCAGCCAGCGCGCCCGCGTCGACCTCCACCGCCTCTGCAAATCGAAGCCGCAGCACGCCCGCATCCACCGTCGCCTCGACCGCAGGCGGGTCCCCGCCCCGATCGTCCGCCCACCGCGCTTCGATCTGCGCGCCGCCGTCGCCGGTCTCGCGGACGCTGAGGCGCACCGCCTCCGCATAAGCGGGCGCAAGCGCTGCCGCGAGCGCGGGGACCATCCATGCGGCCGTACGGAGAAGCGTGTGACTCATCGTGCGCCCGAAAGCCTAGGTCCGGCGCGTAAACCGCTTGTTAGCGGCTGGCCGGCGCGTCGTCGCGCGCCAGCAGCGCCTGGCCGTCCGCGATCGGCCGCGCACGCTCCGCCAACATCTGCGTGAGCCGCCGCGCGCGGTCCGGCGCCATGCGCCCCATCACCTCCGCTAGGTTGCCCTGCCGCATCCGCCCGGCCACCGTCACCAGCGTTTCCTCGTCCAGCGTATCGAACACGGCGGCGGCGTCTTTCGCCCGCATCCGCTGATAGACGTCGACGAGATTGGCCATCCGCGCCTCCTGCTCGTCATCGAGCCGCCCAAGCAACGCGCCGACCTGCGTTTCGACGCGCCGCAATTCCTCCACGCGTTGCGCGACGCGCCGTTCCGCGGCCGTCAGCAGGTCCGCGCGCGTTTCGAGTTCCGCGGCGCGCTGATCGAGCGCTTCGCGCCGCGCGCCAAGCGCCTGCAGCACCTGCACTTCAGATTGCGAGAGCCCCGCCTGCTCCGCAAAGCTGGCCGGCGCGCAGCTTTGCGCCTCCGGTTGCGCCGTCGTCGCAGCCGGCGCGGCCTCGGCGCCGCCGGGTTCGGCCGCCGCTTCCGCAGCGCCCTGCGCCAGCGCCGCGGCTTTCAGCGCCGCCAGCGCCGCAAGCGTCACCATGATCGTCGGCAGCAGCCGCACGCCGCCGGCTGCGCGTTTCTTCGCCGCGTTCATCGGCCAGGCCTCATGTCGGCGGAAGAGCGGATGCGTCCAAGCCCGAGACCAAGCCGGTCAGACAACGACCGCGCCGTATCGATCCGCGCCTGCAGGTCGCGGCCCGCATCCTGCGCCGTGGCGCGGAGCGTGCGCACGGCGTTCTCCGCCTGCGCCACCGCTTGCAGCAATTCGCCGGCCGCTTCACGCACGCCGTCTTGGCCATTGCGCAGCGCCGCGAGTTTTCGGTCGAGCCGCCAGCAATAGAGCAGGCACGCCGCCAGCAGCAGCGCCAACAGCCCTTCCAGCGCCATCGTCATCGGACTCATTTGCCCCCCCTTGCGCGCGCAATCATCGCTTTCTTTGCCGCCCCGGCGACCGATTCTTCAATCCGCACCGCCACCGCATGCCCGACGCGCCCGACGCGCCCGCGCGTGAGTTCAGCGGGCCCGCACGCAACCGTCACCGGTGCCTCCGGCCCAACATTCAACATCAGCGTCTGCCCGACCTTCAGCGAAAGCACGTCCTTGAGCGGCGCCGTCACCGTGTCGAGCACCGCGCGCACTTCAATCTTGGTTTGCCAGAGTTCATCGGCGAGGTGGCTTTCCCAGATGTTGTCGCGCCCGAACTTCTCGCCCATGAATTGCTGCAGCAACATCTTTCGGATTGGTTCGAGCGTGGCGTAGGGCAAGAGCAGTTCAAGCCGCCCGCCGCGATCGTCCATGTCGATGCGCAACTTCACAACGATCGCCGCATTCGCCGGCCGCGCGATGGCGGCGAAGCGCGGATTGGTCTCTATGCGGTCAAGCTGGCAATCCACCGCCGTCAGCGGCTGGAACGCCGCCTTGAGATCGCTGAGCACGACCTCGATCATGCGCGTGACGATGCTGCGCTCGATCGTGGTGTAGGGCCGCCCCTCCACCCGCACGCCGGCGCTCGAGCGGCGCCCGCCGAGCAGCACGTCGATGATCGAATAGATAAGATTGGAATCCACCGTCACCAGCCCGAAATTGTCGAGCTGTTCGGCGCGAAACACAGCGATCACCGCCGGCAGCGGGATCGAGCTCAGATAATCGCCGAACCGGATCGACGAAATCTGTTCGAGGCTCACTTCCACATTGTCCGACGTGAGGTTGCGCAGGCTCGTCGTCATCATCCGCACCATGCGGTCGAAGACGATTTCGAGCATCGGCAGGCGCTCATACGATACGAGCGCGGAGTTGATGATCGCCCGCACGCCGGAGCGATCGTCTGTTTCCTCTTCCGCGCCGCCGAAGCCGAGCAGCGAATCGATCTCGTCCTGATTGAGGATGCGCTCCGAGGCGCCGTCCGCGTCGGGCCCCGGCGCCGCAGGCGCCTCAGCCTCGCCGTCCGGCGCGGCCCATTCTTCGGCGCTGGCGTCTTCCGCGCTCACTATTGCACCAGCATTTCTTCGATCAGCACCGCATTGATGTGCTTCGGCGCGATCACGAGGTTGACCCGGCGCAGCAGTTCCAGCCGCAGCCGGTAGGCGCCGGACGATCCGGCCAGATCGTCTGTGCGCAATTCCCGAAGGAAGGCGTTGAACTGATCGGTGACGCGCGGGATTTCCGGCTGAAGCGCGGCGACGACGTCATCATCAGCCGCCTCCAGCGTCAGCTTGAGCTTCAGATAGGCCGGGCGCCCGTCGCCGCCTGTGATGTTCACAAGGATTTCCGGCAATTCGACATAAACGACGCCGTCGCCCGGGGTGATCATCACGCCGTGCGCGCCCTCGACGGACTCGCCCGGTTCGCCGTGTCCGCCGCCATGGCCGCCTTTGCTCTTACCGTGATCGCCCGCCTCCGCGTGCGCCGCCGGCGGTCCGCCGCCCTTCATCAGGAAGAACGCTGCGCCGCCGCCCGCGCCAAGCACCAGGATCGCAGGCAGGATGATGAAGAGGACGAGGTTCTTGCCCGCGAGTTTCTTTTTCTTGGGCGCGCCTTCGCCATCGCCCTCGCCGCCGCTTTCCGCGCCATCGGCGCCGACAGCGTCGGTCTCGGCCTCTTCCTTCTTGGCCTTCTTCTTTTCCTTCTTCGCCATGCGACTCGCAGCCCGGTTCCAGCGTTGCCTTGGACTCGTGCGATCCGGTTAAGGATTGGTGGAGGATGGGCAAAAACTGCCGCCCGCCGGACGCACGCTGCCGGGCGCTTTTATGCTCGTCGCGCCGCGGCGCCTTGATTTTCGGGCGTTTCGGCGCGGCATTAACCTTGCATCGGTTAATCCGATGGACAGCGCTCAACTTCTCGGCCTGCAGGCGCAGCGCGTGCTGCAGCGGCGCATGGAGATCGCAGCGCACAATCTCGCGAACATGACGACGACCGGCTTCAAGGCCGACATGCTGATCGTCGACGACGTCGCCTCGAATCCCGCGCGCAACGCCGAGGCGCCCCACGACATTCGTTTCGCGCGCGACATCACTGTCGGCCGCAACATGCGCGCCGGCGCCGTTGAGGTGACCAACGAGCCGCTCGACGTAGCTATCGAAGGCGACGGCTTCCTGATGGTCATGGGCCCGTCAGGCGTGGCCTATACGCGCAACGGCGCCTTGAGCCTCGGCGCCGACGGCGCGCTCGTCACCGCGGAAGGATTTCCCGTGCTCGACAGCGGCGGCGCGCCGATCGTGCTCGATCCCGAGGCCGGCCCGCCGACGATCACGCCCGACGGCGCCATCACCCAGAACGGCGCCGAGGCTGGCCGCATCGGCGTCGTCGCCTTCGCGCGCCCCGGCGCGCTGGAAAAGATCGGCGCCTCGCTGTGGGACGGCGCCGGCCAGGCGCAGACTCAATTCGAAGGCCGCGTCATCCAGGGCGCGCTCGAATCGTCTAACGTCGAACCGATCAGCGAACTCACGCAGATCATCGCCATATCCCGCGCTTATGAAAGCGCAGCCAAGCTCGTGCAGAACGCCGACCAAACCCGTCAACGCGCATTGGAGAGACTGGGACGCTAACGCCTCTCCTCCCCCGCGGGGGAGGCGTCCGCGAAGCGGACGGAGGGGGGCGAGCCTCAGTCTCAACGACGCGCGCGCATTAGGGAGACGTCATGCGTTCGCTTTCGATCGCCGCGACTGGCATGCAGGCGCAGCAGCTCAACGTCGAAGTCATTTCGCACAACATCGCGAACATGAACACGACCGGCTACAAGCGCCAGCGCGCCGAGTTCGAGGACATGCTCTATCAGAATTACGCGCGCCCCGGCGATTCCTCGTCGAGCGCAGGCTCGGTGCTGCCGCTGGGCGTGCAGGTCGGCGTCGGCGTGCGCGCCAACGCGATCGGCCGCCTCACCCAGCAGGGCAACATCGCCGTCACGCAGAACCCGTACGACATCGCGATTTCCGGCCGCGGCTACCTGCAGGTGACGATGCCGTCCGGCCAGACCGCCTACACCCGCGCCGGCAATCTCGCGCTCAACGCCGAAGGCCAGCTCGTCACGGCTGACGGCTTTCTGATCGAACCGACGATCTCCATTCCCCAAGACGCCATCGCCGTCTCCATCACGCGCGACGGCGTCGTGGAGGCCGTGCTCAACGGCCAATCCGAACCCCAGCAGCTCGGCCAGCTTGAACTCGCCGCCTTCGTCAACCCCGCGGGCCTCGAAGCCATCGGCGACAACCTCTTCCTGGAGACCGCCGCCTCCGGCGCCCCGAACGTTTCGACGCCCGATTCCGAAGGCTTCGGCGCGATCATGCAGGGCTTCGTCGAGACCTCGAACGTCAACGCTGTTGAAGAGATTTCCGCGCTCATCGTCGCGCAGCGCGCCTATGAAATGAACGCGCGCGTGATCACGGCGTCCGACGAGATGCTGCAAGCCGCCTCACAGTTGCGCTGAGGAGACGTATGATGCGGATGATCATCGCCTTCGCTTTCGCCCTCTGCGCCCTCGCGACGGCCGTGCGCGCCGACGAAGCGCTGGTTCTGCGCGCGCATGTCGTCGCCGCGGGCTCCGCGGTCACGCTCGATGACGCGTTCGAGAACGTCGGCGATCACGGCGCCCGCGCCTTCGCCGTCGCGCCGGCGCCGGGCCAGAGCCGCGCCGTGCCGATCGACGCGCTCCTCCGCGCCCTCGCCGCTGAAGGTCTCGCCTGGACGCCCCCTGCCGGCATGCGCACGCTCGTGGTCTCGCGCGCGCAGGTCCGACACACGCCGAGCGCCGGCGCCGCGATGCGCAGCCCTGCGCGCGCCGAGTCCGCCGTGCGTCGCGGCGACATGCTCGCGCTCACGTTCTCCGCGCCCGGCATCGCCCTTTCCGCGCGCGGCCGCGCGCTTGAGGACGGCGCCGTCGGCGAAACCATCCGTGTCTTGAATATCCAGTCCGAGCGCGAGGTCGAAGCCCGCGTCACCGCCCCCGGCGCCGCCGCCGTCGACGCCTCGTGAGGAGAACATGAAGAACGCCCGCTTACTGCCGCTCGCGCTCGCCGCCGCCGCGGCGTCCTGCGCCTCCTCGATGGACAACATTGCAGCGTTGCCGGGCGACGCACGCGCCGTCGCCGGCCACGCCTTCGACGCCGCGCGTCGCGCCGCCGCCCCCCCGCCGCTCCACGCCGTGGAATCCCCCGCCCCACTCACCGGCGGCGGCGAATACACGATGCCCGCGCCGGCCGAGACGATGATCGCCGCACGCGCGCCCAACTCGCTGTGGCAGCCCGGCGCTCGGAATTTCTTCCGCGACCAGCGCGCCGGCCGCATCGGCGACATTCTCACCGTCGCCATCGAGATCGACGACAGCGCCGAGCTGCGCAACAATTCCCAGCGCCAGCGCACGTCGAACACCGAGGTCGGCGTACCCAATCTTCTTGGCCTGGAGACCAGCGCCGGCCGTTTCTTCGGCGGCGGCTTTGATCCCGCCGCCCTGATCAGCGCCGACGCCGCCTCCTCCGCAGCCGGCCAGGGTTCGATCAATCGCGAGGAGAAGATCGATCTCTCTGTCGCCGCCGTCATCGTCGAGGTGCTGCCGAACGGCAATTTCGTCATCGCCGGGCGCCAGCAGGTGCGCATCAACGCCGAGCTGCGCGAATTGACCGTCTCCGGCGTCATCCGCCCCGCCGACATCGATGCGTCCAACCGTATCCGCCACGATCAGATCGCCGAGGCGCGCATCGATTACGGCGGTCGCGGTCAGCTGAGCGCGGTGCAGCGCCCGCGCATCGGCCAGCGCGTGGCGGACTCCGTCAGCCCCTGGTGACACGATCAGCGCATGGTGAAGGCGTCTGCTGCGTTCACCATGCGCTTGGCGCCGTATCGGTTGATTTCTCGCAGCGCGCTATGGTGAACGCCGCCGGGCGCTTGCGCGCGCACTTAACCATCTTGTGCGCCGATCTGAGACACCGCCGCGCCGCGATGCGCGCAATAGCGTGCCCGCTGCGCCCCGATGCGACGCCCAAGGCGAAAGCGATTGGCGCCGGTGCTTGCATAAGACTTTCTTCACCATCGGAAGACGGGGAAGAACATGCGGCGGCGGACCCTTCCGCACAAACTCACCACCTACACCGCGGCCTGGGCCGTGGTGGGCGGCGCGTTTCTGTGGTCGATCAATGCGCTCGCGGATGGAATCGAGCGCCAGCCCCAGCGCGCGGCCGCGGCCGACGATCCCCCGGATTATCCCGAACTCCTCGGCGGTGAAGACGCGCCGGAGCGCCTTGAGCTCGCCGTCGTCGCCAAGCCGACGCCGGAGCCTGAGCAGCGCGACTGCATCACCTTCGACCGCGCTCTCGTGCTCATCGGCAAGATCGAGAACCATCCGGTCGTCGATGTCGACGCCTTCATCCGCGACCTTCAGCGCGATCTGGGCGACGAGGAATGGTGCGGCGGCGTACGCGAGACGATCAAGATCGCCTTCATACCCGATCCTGAAGATCCGCCGGAAAATCCGGACCCGGAGAATCCGGGCGATCCCAATGAGCCGCGCGATCCGGGACAGCCGCCAGGCGGCGGCTCACCCGCAGGCGGCGGCTCGCCCCCAGGCGGCGGTCAACCGCCCGGCGGCGGCGGCGGTCCCGGCTACGCCAGCGGCCGCGGGATCTGATTACCCGGACGTCCAGCGCACCGCCGGATCCTCGAAATCGACGACATCGCCGAGTTCGTACACGTTGCGGTAGCCGTAGCCGTAAAGGTTGACGAACGTCTGGATGTTGAGCGCAAGTTCGATGCGCTTCATCACCACCGGCGCCACGTCGTTCTCAAAATTGTTGTTGCAGTAAATCAGGATCGGTCGCGTCTCGTCGCCGATCGTGCGGTCGAGGCTCTGCGCCGTGAAATCCGGAAACGGCAGGTTCACCGCGCCCTCGATATGGCCCTGCGCATACGCGTCCGCCGAGCGCGCATCGAGGATCAGCGCCTCCCCGCTCATCGCCATGCGTTGGAAGTCATCCAGCGAGAGGAGGCGGTTCTGCCGATACGCCATCACTTCCCCGGTGAGCGCGTGGAAGCCCTCGAAATCGATCTGCGCGGCGGTGCTGGGGCGCGCCGCCTCGGCCTTGCCTTGCGCCCACGCAGCGCCTGTCGCGGCCGCGCCGGCCAGCGCAGCGCCGAAGAGGATCGCCAAAATCGCGCGTCGCATCGCCGCCCTCCTGTGATCAGGCGAACAGATCAGCGCCATGTGTCTGCAATGCGGCGCCGCTGCGCGCCTATCCGCCGAACCACGCCTGGCCGAAGCCGCGCGCCATCAGCGTCGCAAACACCAGGATCAGAACGAGGCCGTGCGCCTCGATCAGAACATAGCGCCGCACGGCCTTCACCTGCGCCTCCGGCGGCGTGAACGCCGTATCGGCCTTCAACGCCCGCGACCACGCCATGAACTGCAGCGTCGGCGGAATCGAGAGCAGCCCGACGAGCACGAAGACGCCCATCTTCACCCAGAAGAACGGCTCCTCGACGTAATAGCTCCAGTGCTTGGCGCCATAGAGCACGCGCCCGACGCCCGCCAGGATCAGCACGACCGAGGATGCGCCATAGAACGCATCGACACGCGACAGCAGCCGCAGCACCGGCCCCGTGGGCGCAAGCCGCAAGATGAACGCTTCCGCAGAGAGCGCCCCCGCCAGCACCAACAGCGCGGCGAAATGCAGGAAGGCGAAGAGGGCGTCCATCATGACCGGCGACATCCTCAGGGCCTAGCCCGATCGGCCGCGCGGCTCAATCGTGCGGGGACTTCTATTCGTCGCGGTGCACACGCTCGCGCCGCTCGTGGCGTTCTTGCGCCTCCAGCGACAAGGTTGCGATCGGGCGCGCCTCCAGGCGCGAAAGCGCGATCGGCTCGCCGGTCTCTTCGCAATAGCCGTAACTGCCGTCTTCGATCCGTCGCAAAGCGGCGTCGATCTTGGCGATCAGCTTGCGCTGGCGGTCCCTGGTGCGCAGCTCGATCGAGCGGTCGGTTTCGCTTGTCGCGCGATCAGCGAGGTCGGGCTGGGCGACGCTGTCCTCTTGCAGGTTGGCGATCGTGGAGCGCGCTTCCTCGAGAATCTCATCCTTCCAGGCGAGCAGCTTCTTGCGGAAGTACGCGCGCTGGCGATCGTTCATAAAGGGTTCGTCCTCACCCGGACGATATTCATCCTTCAGCATGACGTCCATGCGATGAACTCCCAAGGCCGATGACGACCGTGGCCCCCGCGAGGTGCGGCGGCTTATAGCGCTGGCCCGCGCTCGCGTCCATAAAGCAATGGCAGGGCCAAGCCTCACGTTTCGATGATGTTTCAGGCCGGCGCATCAGACCCCTGCCGCGCGATCGAGCTTGGCCAATTCCACCGCCGCGCGCGTATCGATTTCGCGCAGCACCGCGTCGAGCCCTTCGTCGCCGGTTCTCTCGGCGTCCCGGCTGAGCGCGCGCAATTCTTCTCTGAGCGTCGCGGGCGCAGCGCCGCCCAGCAGCGCCGCCCGCACCCGGTCGAGCGCATCGAGCATCCGCTTGCCGCGCCGCGCCTGCTTTGAGCGCGCATCCGGCGCAAGGCCGCCTTGCAGCGCCAGCACCGCCTCAAGGCTTGGGGCAGGGCTCGGCGCAGAGGCGGCCGCCGCACGCTCGCCGCCCTGGACCGCGGGCGCGAAGCCGGGCGCCGCATGTGCGGCGCTGCGCGCGCTCCCTCCAGTCGCGCCCACGGGTCGGGCGCCGTCGATCTTCATGGCTTGCCCATGCCGGTGTTCGCTTGGAAAGGCGTTAACGCGGGCTACGCTGCGCGCTCAGCCGACGAGTTCGTCATCCTTGAAGAAGAACGCGATCTCGGTCTTGGCGTTGTCGAGGCTGTCGGAGCCGTGCACGGAATTGGCCTCGATGCTTTCCGCGAATGTCTTTCGGATGGTGCCCTCGGCCGCGTTGGCGGGATTTGTCGCGCCCATGACTTCGCGATAGCGCGCCACCGCGTTCTCGCCCTCGAGCGCCTGCACCACGACGGGCCCCGAGGTCATGAACGTCACCAAATCGCCGAAGAAGCCCTTGTCCTTGTGAACGGCGTAGAACCCCTCCGCCTGGCTCTTCGACAGCCGCACCCGCTTCTGGGCGATGATGCGCAGCCCCGCCTTCTCGATCATGGCGTTGATCGCGCCCGTCAGATTCCGCGCCGTCGCGTCGGGCTTGATGATGGAAAACGTACGCTC
>WGOB01000081.1 GCA_016124255.1 Alphaproteobacteria bacterium
TCACTTTCGAACCGGCAGATTTTTCCCGGCGCATGCTTAAGCGGACCTTAAGCGGCGCTCCGTGCGTTAACGTCTCGTTTACCGAGTCCGCCCGACCCAACCGGCCTCTTCGTCATCGCGAGGATCCCTCCAGAACGGAGCAGGGGCATGGACTGGGTGGAGTGGGTCCGGGCGCTTTTTGCGCTTCTGGCGACGCTGGCGCTGATCGGTCTGGCGTTTCTCGTCGCGCGTCGGCTGGGCATGGTCGGCGGCGTGCGCCAGGGCGCGGATCGCCGGCTGCGCGTGGTGGAAAGCCTCATGCTCGACCCGCGGCGCAAGCTCCTCCTGGTGCGCTGCGACGACCGCGAACATCTCCTGCTCGTCGGGCCCGGCGGCGACCGCAAGCTCGACACCGCGCCGGCGAAGCCCGCGCAGACCACCGGCGAGCCGTTGGCATGAGCGCGGCGCGGTTCGATCTGCCGAAAGCCGGCGCGCAATCCGCCCCGGTCGCGCGCGCAGATATAGTCCCGCCGCCAAAACAACCTCCTCCGGGGAGGGTGAAGAAGCGCCCGCCGCTTCTGCCAAAGCCGTGGGGGCAGGCGTTGCTCTTGTCGCTGCTGCTGCCGGTGCTGGCGGGGGTGACGATCGGGGTCGCGCATGCGGCAGCCCCGGTGCAGCCGTCGATCAACATCGATCTCGGCACCGGCGCAGGCCTCACTGCGCGCGTGCTCCAGATGGCGGGCCTGATCACCGTCCTCTCGCTTGCGCCGGCGATCCTGATCATGACGACGAGCTTCGTGCGCATCGTCGTGGTGCTGTCGCTCCTGCGCACGGCGATCGGGCTGCAGCAGGCGCCGCCGAACATGGTGATCGTGTCGCTGGCGATGTTCCTGACGTTCTTCGTCATGCAGCCGACCTGGGACGAAGCCTATCGCGCCGGCATCGGCCCGGTGATGCAGGAGGAGATGGAGCTTTCCGAAGCCTTTCCGCGGATCGCTGCGCCGGTGAAGGCGTTCATGCTGGAGCACACGCGCGAAGCCGATCTCTCGCTCTTCATCCAAATGGCGCGCCTGGAAGAGCCGCCGGCGCGCGCGGAGGACACGCCGCTGCGCATCGTGATCCCCGCGTTCATGATCTCGGAGCTCAGGCGCGCGTTCGAGATCGGCTTCATGCTGTTCATCCCGTTCCTGATCATCGACCTCGTGGTCTCATCGCTGTTGATGAGCATGGGCATGATGATGCTGCCGCCGATCACGATCAGCTTGCCGTTCAAGATCATCTTCTTCGTCCTGGTCGACGGTTGGCGGCTCATCTCCGGCAGTCTGGTGGAAAGCTTCGCGGCCGGCCCGCCTGGGGGATAGGCCCGGCCGGGCTCGTCACGCCTGGCCGGCCAGAGAGGCAAGCCATTGGCAGGCCTCGCGCCAGAAGGGCGTGTGCGTGACGGGCGAGCGCACAACTTGTACAAACACGAGCAGCGCGCCGCCGGCGAGATAGACGGGGTGAACGCGGCCCTTGATCCGTGCGTCAGTGAAGATCACCGCAAGCAGCAGAAGGTCTATGATGATCGCAGCGATAAAGGCGCGATGCGGCTGGCTGACGCCAGGGATCAGCAGGATGTAGCGTACGACGACCGCCTGCATGATCGAAAACGTGGCCAGCACCATGAGTCGCTTGTGCCATTCCGGCCGCCGAACGTTCGCAACCGCTGCGGCGATGAAGGTCGTGAACGTGATCATGGACGTGAAGCCCAGGATCGCTGTGCCGGTGACCAGGCGCTCGCGCGGCGTCCCCATCAGCAGCGAAAGATGGACGATGTTGGCGACGACGCCGGAGAACACCATGGCGCTTGCGAGCGCCACGCCGAACATGCCCCACTCGCGATGGGCGAGCGTGCGCCCCTGCGCTGCGAGAACGGTTTGAGTCAAGAAGTAGAGCGTCCAAAGGAAGAAGAGCGCCGCGTGCGCGTGGATCGCGGCATGCATTGCAAGGCTCCCGTCGGCCATCGGCGCCCAATAGCTGCGGATGAAGGCGGTGAAGGTGAGAACCACGAAAAACGCGGCGATGGCGACGTAGAAATGCCGCGCCGCATCAACGCCGACACGTGGCGCCTCTGTAGGCGTCATGAGGTTCTCCCGCGCGGCCGTCGCCATCGGCTGGCCAAACGCCAGACGATGGGCCAATCTCGATCCGCCCTTGGGAGGCTCGCGCGGCGACGATGAAAAGTCCTGAGGAAGTTCTGAAATCTCCAGGCGCCGTCGTCGCGTTCGCGGGACTGAGGCTCGACCCCGCGCGGCGCGTGCTCCAGCGCGGCGACGACATCGTGCATCTTTATCCGCGCTCATTCGATGCGCTGGTTCTGCTGATCGAGCGGCGCGGCGAGGTGGTCAGCAAGGACACGCTGATGGATCAGCTGTGGCCCGGCGTGATCGTGGAAGAGAACAGTCTTGCGCGGCTGATCTCGGACCTGCGCAAGGCGATCGGGGACGCTGGTCGCTGCATCGTGACCGTTCCTAAACGCGGCTATCGCTTTGACGGCGCGGTCGAGGCGGCGAACGCCGCAGAACCGTCCAATCGCTCGCGCGACGCCGAGGCCAACAGCCTCTTCGATCGCGGGCGCTATTGGCTGACGCGTCGGGCCTGGGATGACGCCATGAGCCGCGCCATCGCGTGCTTCGAGGGCGCAGTCGCACGCGATCCTGATTTTGCTGACGCACATTCCGCGCTCGCCGAGGCGCACCTTACGAGCGGCGTTGCGGTGCTCGGAAAGACTCACCCGCCGCTCATGGTGATACCGCGCGCCCGCGCCGCTGCGGAACGTGCGCTCAGTCTCGATCCTCGACTTGCCGGCGCGCGGGCGGTGCTCGCTCACATTGCGCTCTGCTTTGATTGGGATTGGCCGCGCGCGCGCGCGATGTTCGAGGCGGCGGTGCGCAGCGACCCGCGCCATGTCGGCGCGCGCCAATACTACGCCATCGGCCTTCTCGCGACCGGCGACTTCGACGGCGCGCTGCATCAGCTGGACATGGCGCGGGAGGTCGATGCGGCGTCGTTGCTGACGCGCGCGAATGTGGGCTTCGTGCTCTCGCGCGCCGGCCGGCTCGACGAGGCCATGCGCGAGCTGGAGCGCTGTCTCGAACTGGAGCCGGGCTTTGCTTACGCGCGCTATCGCTATGGGCTTGCGCTGCAGGCGGCGGGACGGCTTGAAGCGGCCGAGCGCCAGTTCGAGGGCATGGCGATGGCGGCGGGTGCGCGCATTCCGATGCTCGCGGCGCAAGCGCACCTGGCGGCTGCGATGGGGGACGTTGGAAAGGCGCGGAAGCTGACCAGCGCGCTCAGCGTGATCGCGGAGACGTCCTATGTGTCGGCGTGGTTCTTTGCGGAAATCGCCGCTGGACTGGGCGACGTCGACGGGGCAATCGACTGGATCGAGAAGGCGCTCGCGGAGCGCTCGCTGCTGGTGATTGCACTCGAATACAATTTCAAACTCGATCCGTTGCGCGCGCGCCCCCGGTTCACGGACATCAGGCGGCGCATGGGGTTTTGGCGGTAGGCGCAACGTCAGGCGCCGCGTGGCCGTTCCGGGCGGGCGCCGCTTCCACTTCCGCGACCCCAACGGCGGCGAACTCGCCGTGTGGTCGGCGTAGCGGAGCTTTGCTGAACGCGCGCTCGTCACTCCCGACGCGCGGAGCGCGATCCTGGATAGCGCCGGCGCGATCCGCGCCTCTTCCGACCGGAGTACAATAGCGTCGCCGCCAGCCCAGAGCGCCGAATGAACTACCGACGCAGGCCCAGATCCCAGAGCAGCGCTTGGGTGAAGTCCGCTTGCGGGCGGCGGGCGAATGATCTCCAGAAAACGCGAAACACCGTCATGACAACCTCCTTCGTGGTGGAGGCGTTAGAGCGCACGCAGAGGCCGGCCGCTGTGGCGCCGGTCACGCCTGCGCGGGCAGCGGCGCTTGGCCCTCGGCGTCCGCATCCGCGCCCGGGCCCGGCAGCGCGCGGATCTCGGCGAGGCCGAGTTCGCGGTCGTCCCACGCACGCACGCGCATCGGGCGGACCGGCTTGCCGTCGCGCGCGTCAACCACGACAAGCGGCTCACAGCCCGCGCCGCGCACCCATTTGTCGCCCCATTGCATGAGCGCGATCATGACGGGCAGGAGGTCGCGGCCCTTCTCGGTCAGCCGGTATGCGAAGCGCTCGTCCTCGTTGCGCGGCGGCGCCTTCTCGATGACGCCATGCTCCAGGAGCCGCTTCAGCCGGTCGGTGAGGATGTTGCGGGCAACGCCGAGATTGTCCGCCAGCGCTGTGAAACTGCGCGCGCCGGAGAAAAGATCGCGCACGATCAGCAGCGACCACCAATCGCCGATCTGGTCGAGCGTCTGGGCAGTGGAGCAGCAGAAATTCTCGAAACGCTTCCGGGCCATCGTAAGAAATCTTCGCCTGGAGCTGGCCGGCGGGTTGCCGGTTGCAACTTGCTACTTACATAGGCCATGCAGTTGCGATTTGCAACTTCATGGAGGCGAGGATGTCTTTCAGTCTATGGGCGAGCGGCTTGGCGGCCGGCGTAGCGTTTCTGACGGTGGTGATGGCGCCGCTTCTGGAGACGGCGGCCCGCGTGGTCGCGTAAGCCAGGACCGGGCTTCCAGCCCGCACTTCTTCAACCGAGGAATGCAGGCTGGAAGCCCGCGGTCCTCAGCGGATCAGCCCCAGATCGTTCAGGAGCATCTTGGTGAAGTCCGCCCGCTTTGGGCTGAACAATCCAGCGATCAGTTTGAATACGCGACCCATCAGTGATTCCCCTCGATCACTCTACGCTTTCGAGGGCGGGATGTTTCGCTTCCAAAGCTGAATCGGAGGTGAGCGTGGCGCCGAAGTCTCCGCGTGTGGCGCCGGCGCTACGAAATCCTGGTCAACCGGCGCTCCAGGCGGCGACCTGCTCGCCCAGAATGTCGAGCGGCAGCGCGCCAGAGCCGAGGACGAGGTCATGGAAGCCGCGGATGTCGAAGCCGGCGCCCATCGCCGCCTCGGCCGCGCGGCGCAATCTCAGGATTTCCATCTGGCCGATTTTGTAGGCGGTCGCCTGGCCCGGATAGACGATGTAGCGGTCGATGTCGCGGCGCGCCTGCGGCTCGGCGTCGGGCTTGTTGGCGAGCGTGTAGTCGATGGCCTGCTGGCGGGGCCAGCGCTTGTGGTGGAGGCCGGTGTCGACCACCAGACGGACGGCGCGGTGGAGTTCCAGCGTGAGCCGCCCGAAGTCGGAATAGGGATCCTGGTAGAAGCCCATTTCCTTGCCGAGATATTCCGAATAGAGCCCCCAGCCTTCGGAATAGGCGGTGTAGCCGCCGAGCGTGCGGAAGCGCGGAATGCCGGTGAGTTCCTGGGCGATCGCGATCTGCATGTGGTGGCCGGGCACGCCCTCGTGGAAGGCGAGCGCCTCGATCTGATAGGTCGGGATCGCGGCGTTGATGTAGGTGTTCACGTAATAGACGCCGGGGCGCGACCCATCGAGCGTGGGGCGCTCGTAGAAGGCGAGGCCCGCCGAGCGCTCGCGGAAGGCCTCGACCTGGCGGACCACCAGCGGGGCGCGCGGGAGGCGGCCGAAGAAGTCCGGCAGGCGCGCGCGCATCGCATCGATCGCGGCGGCGGCCAAGCGGACGTACTCGGCTTTGCCCTCGGGCGTGTCGGGCACGTAGAAGCGCCGATCGGTGCGCATGAAATCGAAGAACGCGCTGCGGTCGCCGGCGAAGCCGACCGCGGTCTTGATCTCGTCCATCGCGGCATGGATGCGGGCGACTTCGGACAAGCCGATGTCGTGGATCTCGTCGGCGGAGAGCGCGGTGGTGGTGTAGCGGCCGAGTTGATGGGCGTAATAGGCGGCGCCGTCGGGGAGGCGCCAGACGCCGTCGTCTTCGCTCGCCTGCGCCTGCTGGGCGGAGAGCGCCGCGATGGCGCGATCGTATGCGGGCTTCACAATCTCGATGAGGGCGGCGCGCGCGGCGGCGATGAGCTGTTCCTTCTGCGCGCTCGCGGCGGTTTCCGGCGGAAGCGCGTTCACCTTCATCTGGACGTCGTTCCAGAGCGGGCTTTCGTCGCCGTCGGCGAACGGCGCGCCGGCGATCAGGTTGCGGCAGTCGCGCAGCACGTACTCGTAGACGAAGCGCGGCGGCGTGATCCCGCGCGCGGCGCTCATCTGCGAGCGCGCGAGCACCTGATCCATCTTTTCGCCGAAGCGCTGCAGGCGGCTCACATAGGCTTCAGCGTCGGAAACGCTCGTGACCTGATGGGCGTTGATCAGGAACGCCGGCAGGTCCGATTGGGCGCCGTTCATCTGATCGAAGCGGTAGGCGTGATGGCGCCAGGGAACGCGCGCGGTCTCGCGCTCAAGCTGCTTCTCGAACAGGCGGAACGAGAGCGCGTCCTGGGCGCCGAGCGTTGCGGGATCGAAACGCGCGCGCATCTCGGCGACGGCGGCGGTCAGTTCGGCCAGCTCGCGGTCTTCCTGCTCGACGCTCTCGTCGTTCCAGCGGTCATAGCCGCGCCGGTCGCCGAGCTGGGTGGCGAGTTCCGGCGTCTGGGCGAGGCGGCGGTCGAAGGCGGCGTCGAGGAACGCGGTCAGCGCGGCGGCGTCGCCCGGCTGTGCGGTTGCGGTCCCGCCGGCGGCGAGCGCTGCAGCGGCGGCGCCGGTCGCCAGAAAGGCGCGGCGATTGAGTGCGATAGTCATGGTCTCTCCCCTGATGAAGGGCCTAGCAGGGACAGGGTGGAAACGCATCCTTAACCATCCGGGATTTCGATGGGCGACAGGCGGCAAAAATTGCCGATGCCCGCATGCGGAAATTCCGGGAGACGGCGATGTCCGGCGCCGAGGTGCTCGATCTGGGCCGCGAGGCCATCTGGCTGACCGTGCTGATCTGCGCGGGGCCGATGCTCGTCGGGCTGATCGTCGGCCTCGCCGTCTCGCTGTTGCAGACGCTGACGCAGATCCAGGAGCAGACCCTCGTCTTCATTCCGAAGATCCTGGCGATCTTCTTCGCCATTCTGCTGTTCCTGCCGATCATGGGCGGGCTGCTCGGACGCTTCGCGCAGGAGCTGTTCATGCGCATCGCGGCGTACTGATGGGGCTCACGCTCTACGGTGTCGATCTGTGGGCGGGCGCGCTGTTGTTCGCGCGCGTGGGCGCGCTGATCATGCTGCTGCCGGGGGTGGGCGAGCAGGCGGTGCCGGCGCGGGTGCGGCTTGCGTTCGCGGTGCTTCTGACGGCGATCCTGGCGCCGAGTCTTGCGAATACAATTCCCGATCCGCCGGCTGACGTATGGGCGATGGGCGGGATGCTGATCACGGAGATCGTCATCGGGCTCATCCTCGGCGGCGCGGCGCGGCTCCTGATGACGGCGCTGGCGACGGCGGGGCAGATCATGGGCCTGGAGACGGGCCTGGCGTTTGCGCAAACGGCGGATCCGACGCAGACGCAATCGGGACAGATTTTTGCTGTGTTCCTCGGGCTCTTCGGCGTGGCGCTGATCTTCGCGACCGAGCTGCACCATGTGTTTCTCGCCGGCATTGTCGGGAGCTACGGCGTGTTCTCGCCCGGCGTTGCGCCCGACGCTGGCGATGCGGCGCAGCTGGCGATCCGATCGGTGTCGACGAGTTTCCTCGTCGGCCTGCAGATCGCGGCGCCGGTGATCGTCGGCGGGCTCATTTTCCGCGTGGGCCTCGGTGCGCTGGCGCGGCTCATCCCGACGATCCAGGTGTTCTTCGTGGCGTTGCCGCTGCAATTGCTGGGCGGCTTCTGTCTGATCGCGCTCGGCGTCTCGGCCGGCATGCTGGTGTGGCTGCAGAGCCTGCGCGAGTTCGCCAGTCCTTTGGGCGGGCTCTAGGCGATGGCTGAAGAGACCCCCGCCGACGATCGCACAGAAGAGGCGACGCCGAAGAAGCTGGAGGATGCGCGCAAGAAGGGCGACATCATCTTCTCGCCCGAGGTCGGCGCCGCGCTCTCGCTCTTTGCGGCGACATTCGTGCTCGCCTATCTGAGCGGACCGATCGCATCGTCGCTCGGGCGGGTGCTCACCGCCTTCATCGCGGCGCCGGAAACCTTGCACACCGATCCGGACTCGCTGCGGGACATGGGGCTCTCGCTGCTGTTAAAGGTGATGGGCGTTCTGGCGCTCGCAGGGCTCGGGTTCACCCTCGCCGCGATTGCCTCGCGCTATCTCCAGGACCGGCCGACCTTCACCGCGGCGCGGCTGCAGCCGAAGCTCGACAAGATCGATCCCTTCAAGGGCTTCGGGCGCGTGTTCGGGCGCGCGGCGTTTGCGAATTTCTGGAAGGGCGTGGCCAAGCTCACGATCGTCGGCGCCGCGATGGCGTGGTCGCTGTGGCCCCACGATGGGGCGATGGGCCAGCTCTCCACGCTCGACGCGTCGTCGCTCCTGCTGTTTGCGCGCGAGCGGTCGCTGGCGCTCTTGATGTCGCTGGCGTGCGCGGCGGCGGTGATCGCGCTGATCGACTACATCTTCGCGCGGCAGAGCTTCATGCGCCGCATGCGGATGACCAGGCGGGAGCTGCGCGAGGAGTTCAAGCAGAGCGAAGGCGATCCGATGATCCGCATGCGGATCCGACAATTGCGCACCGAGCGCGCGCGGCGGCGGATGATGGCGCAGGTTCCCAAGGCGAGCGTGGTGATCACCAATCCGACGCACTACGCCGTTGCGCTTCGTTACGATGACGAAACGCCGGCGCCGCTGTGCCTGGCGAAAGGCGTCGACGACGTCGCGCTGCGCATCCGCGCGGAAGCGGAGGCGCACGATGTGCCGATCGTGGAGGACCCTCCGCTGGCGCGCGCGCTCTTCGCTGCGGCCGATCTCGACGCGCCGATTCCGCGCGAACATTACGAGGCTGTCGCAAAAGTCATTGGATTCGTCATGCGGTTGGCCGCGCGCAGGCGAGGCGGACGGCGGCCGAATCAGAGAAACTAGTGTCAGGTGCGCACATGAGCGAGGAAGCGAGCGACATCATCCGGCGGCGCGGCGTGGACGCGCCGCAGATCGCGTTCTGGAGCGCGGTCGCTGTCGGCGTGCTGGCGGCGGGCATGGCGATCGCGGGCGGGCCCGAGGTCGGGCGCGCGGGCGGCGTGCTGCTGATCCTGATGGTCGCGGCCGGGATGGTGCTCTTCTGGTTCATGTCGCGCGGGGTCGGCAGCCGGGTCGGGGCGTTCCCTGAGCGCGGCGCGATCGAGACCGCGATCGTGCAGTCTTCACGCTTCGACCTCATGATGCTCGACGCGCTGGAGGAAGCCGCGCTCGTCACCGACGGCGAACTCTCTCCGATCGCGGCCAACGCCGGCTACATCACGGTGGCGGAGACGGCGGGCGTGCTGGGCGATTCCGATCGGCCGCCGGCGATGAGCCGGCTGTTCGGCGCCGATCCGGCGCTGTCGGCGCCGATGTTCCGCTTGGCGCGGGCGGCGGGCGCGCGGCAGCGCCGGCGTGAAATCCTGCCGCCGACGACGCTGGCGCGGGGCGCTCAGAGCGCCGCGTTCGAGGCGCATGTCGGTCCGATGCCGGGCGGACGCGTGTTGTGGCGGCTGCGCGAGCTGAACGCGTCGCAACCCGTGCAAGGCGAAGCGCAGGCCGAACTCTTTCTGGACGATTCCCCGATCGGGTTCTTCGCGGCGCGTCCGGACGGCGGCGTGGTCTACATGAACCGTGCGCTGCGCGCGGTGCTCGGCGTCGGCGATGATCCGGCGCGGCTGCGGCTGCGCGATTTCATCAAGGACGATGTGCAGCGGCTGTTGCGCCGCGACCGGCGGGGCTTCCGCCCGACGCAGGCGCCGATCGTTCTGCGCGCGCGCGACGGCGTGGAAACGCCGGCCACCGCACTGACGTTCTGGACGGCGGACGAAGACGCGGACGCGCAGGCGCGCACGCTGATCTTCTTCACCGAAGCGGAGGCGCCCGGCGCGATCGCGGCGCCCGCGCGGACGCCGCCGCGCGCGGTGGGCGCTGCCGATCTCGCGTTCGAATATGCGCCGTTCGGGGCCGCGCTGCTCGACGGGCCGGACCCCGCAGCGGCCGCCATTCTGGACGCCAATCCAGCGCTCATGGACATGACTGCGGGGCGCGCGGCGCCCGGTGCGAACTTTGCTGAATTGTTCGACGCCTCGGAGGGGCCTGCGGCGCTCGCCGAGCGGCTGCGCGGCGATGAATCGCCGCTGCATCTTGAGATCGCCGGGAACCCGCCGCTTGCCGTGCATGTGCAACTGGCGCGCGGGGCCGACGGCTCCTCGCTCGCTTATGTGATCAACGTTTCCGAGCAGCGCGTGCTGGAGCAGCGTCTCGCGCAGGCGGAGAAGATGAAGGAAATCGGCATGCTCGCGGGGGGCGTGGCGCACGATTTCAA
>WGOB01000079.1 GCA_016124255.1 Alphaproteobacteria bacterium
GGGCAGATAGCAGCAGCGCCCGCCTCTGGCAACCGTCGGGGCAGCCCCCCACGCGCAGTCGTCCTGCGGCTCAGAACGACCGCTTCAGGGCGTCCACAAGATCGGTCTTCTCCCAGGAGAAGCCCCCTTCGGAATCCGGCTCGCGGCCAAAATGTCCGTATGCGGACGTCCGCGCGTAGATCGGCCGGTTGAGGCCGAGATGCTCGCGGATCGCGCGCGGGCTGGCGCCGCCGATCAATTCAGGCAGCACCGCCTCCAGCTTCTCCGGATCGACCTCGCCCGTGCCATGGAGATCGACATAGAACGAGAGCGGCTTGGACACCCCGATCGCGTAGGAGATCTGGATCGTGCACTTGTCGGCCAGACCCGCCGCGACGACGTTCTTCGCGAGATAGCGGCACGCATACGCGGCCGAGCGGTCCACCTTGGTGGGATCCTTGCCGGAGAAGGCGCCGCCGCCGTGCGGCGCCGCGCCCCCATAGGTGTCCACGATGATCTTGCGCCCCGTCAGCCCCGCATCGCCGTCCGGCCCGCCGATCACGAAATTCCCCGTCGGGTTCACGTGCCATTCCGTTTCCGGCGTGATGAACCCGTCCGGCAGCACGCGGCGGATATAGGGCTCTGCCAGCGTGTGAATGTCTTGCGGGGAGAGGCCGTCTTTGTGCTGCGTGGAAAGCACGATCGACGTGGCGCGCACCGGGCGCCCGTTTTCGTAGACCAGCGTCACCTGGCTTTTGGCGTCGGGCTCAAGCTCCGGGCGCTCTCCGGAATGACGCGCGGCGGCCAGCGTCTTGAGGATGTTGTGCGAGTATTGCAGCGTCGCCGGCATCAGCTCCGGCGTCTCGTTGGTGGCGTAGCCGAACATGATGCCCTGGTCGCCGGCGCCTTCGTCCTTGTTGCCGGCCTTGTCGACGCCCATCGCGATGTCTTCCGACTGCGGGTGCAGGTGGCACTCGTAGTGCGCCGTGGCCCAGTGGAAGCCCTTTTGGTGGTAGCCGATGTCCTGCACTGCAGCGCGAACCTTCTCCTCCAGCCCCGCGATGAGGTCGCCGATCAGCTCGTCGCGCGCCCGGACCTCGCCCGCCAGCACGATGCGCTGGGTGGTCACAAGCGTTTCGCAGGCCACCCGCGCTTCCGGTTCCGCCGCCAGGAACGCGTCGACGACGGTGTCCGAGATCCGATCCGCGACCTTGTCCGGGTGCCCTTCAGAGACGCTCTCGCTCGTGAAGATGTAGCTGCCGCGCTGGCTGCTCATCGGGTGTCCTCATACTCGTTGGCGTGGAAAAGAGGGCCCCGCGCCAAAAGCGGCGCGACGGGCCGACGGCCTTGATTCACCCAAGACGCACCGCGGGATACACGCGGCGCTGACGGGCATCAATGTCTGATTGGCGCCCGCTGGCGGGCCGAAGGTCGCGGGGTCGAGCGGCCCCGTTCGACGGCGCTAAAGCGCCTGCGAGTCCGACCGCCACTTGGCCAGCAGCTTCAGCGTCCGCCAGATGATGATCATGTCCAGCGTGAACGACCAATTGGCCACATAGGCGACGTCGAAGCGCGTCCGATTGGTGACCTTCTCGTCGGTTTCCGTCGGCCCGCGGCAGCCGGACACCTGCGCCAGCCCCGTAATGCCGGGGCGGGCCCGGCTGCGGAGCGGGTAGGTCGGCGCAATGATCGTGAACTTGCGGTCGTGGTCGAGCGCGTGCGGACGCGGCCCGATGAGCGACATGTCGCCGATCAGCACGTTTACAAGCTGCGGCAGCTCATCCCAGGAGGAGGAGCGCAGGAAGGCGCCGAGCGTGGTCACCCGCGGGTCGTCCTGGCGCGCCTGCACCACGACGTCGTTCTCCGACACCCGCATGGTCCGAAACTTCCAGATGCGGAAGGAGCGCTGCCCGAGGCCCCCGCGGTCCTGGCGGAAGATCGCGGTGTCGCCCGTGTCGATCCGCACGGCGATCGCCACCAGCAGCAGCAGCGGCGCGAGGACGAGAAGCGCGCCCCCGGCGATGACGATGTCGAAGAGACGCTTGTTGAAGCCCCCGACCGGCGGCTCGCCGGCAGCGTCGTTCGCGGGCATCGCCCAGGCCGGCGGAGTGATCACGACGCTGCCGCCATCGCCGTCTCGGGCGAAGGTGCTGCGGGCGCTCATCGCGCCGCTACGCTCTGTGGTGCGAAGGGACAGATCGGCCGCCCCAACACTCGCTTTCGCGTTCATCCGCATGACAGCCCCCACTGCCAACATCGTTTGTTTGGCGCGTTTCAGTCGACCCGCGCCAGACCTTTCTGGACGGTTCATAAACACGTCTCGGGCCAGCGCTGGCAACCATTTGTTAGCAGTTGGGTATGTCGGATTCGCGTCGCTCGCGTCATTGGTGAGCGCTGTGCGACATTGTTGCATCGCTTGCAGGCGCGGCGTGTTCGCGATCGGACGTAGCAGCGGTTTCGTCCGCCTTCGGACGAGACGCACGAACGCAGACCGACGCGTCAAAACGCCGGCCTGAGCAGATGTCCCAGCCGCCCGTCAGGTCGTGTAATAGCCTTCCATGCGGTAGGAATAGCCCGGCACGCGGGTGTCGACATAATTGAGCGCGATGCCGGTAATGTCGGCGCCGGCGGTCTGCAGCTGCTGAACGGCGCTGCGCACGGCGCGCACCGGCGTCTTTTCCCAGCGGGCCACGACCACGGCCGCATCGGCGTAGGACACCACCACCCGGGTTTCGGCGACCGCGAGGACGGGCGCGCAATCCAGCACGATCAGATCGAACGAATTGCGCAATTCCTCGATCAGCTTCGGCATCGCCTCGTCGCCGAACACATCCTTCGGCGTGAAGCCGCTGTCGTTCAGCGGCAGGAGGTGCATGCCGCTGGCTTCATCGACATAGATCGCCTGGCGCCACTCCGCCTCGCCGGACAGGACCTGCAGCAGCCCCAGCGGCGGCTCCAGCCCGAGCACGTCCTTCAGCGTCCGGCGCCGCACGTCGCAATCGATCAGCAGCACCTTTTGCCCGGACAGCGCCGAAACGCGCGCAAGGCAGAGCGAAACCGTCGTTTTGCCTTCATTCGGAAGCGCCGAAGAGATCGCAACCACCTGCGACTTTTTCTGCCCCGCGCCGAACAGGATCGTCGTGCGCAGCACGCGCAACGCCTCCGTGAACGCCGACATCTGGCGCTCCACCAGATACCCGGCGGGATGCTGCGAACTCGGCGGCAGCGATTTCATGTCGCTCTTGCGCAGGCGCGGCACGTTCGCGAGCGCAGGCACGCCGATCTTCTTCTCCACCTCTTCGCCCGTGCGGAACCCTTCGTCGAGACTTTCCGCAAGGAACCCGGCCGCAAGGCCGACGCCGAGCCCAAGCCCGATCGACAGCAGGAACGCGATCATCATGTTGGGCGAGGCGCGGCTGTTCGGCACCGTCGCCGCCGAGACCAGCTGCGCCGACGTCGCCCGCATATCGCCTTGACGCTCGACTTCGAGATAGCGCGTCGAGAACGACTGCAGCACCGCCGTCGCGGAATCGAGCGCCCGCTGCAACTCGTTCAGCCGCACCTGCTGTTCGTTGGAGACTTGGAGCTGCGATCGCACGCTGTTCATGCTCGATTGCAGCCGCGAGGCGCGCGCCCGCGCAATCTCGACGGAATTCTGCGCCCGCGCGGAAATGCGCTGCAGCTCGGTCGAAATCTGGGCCTGGATGTCGCGCCGCTCGGCGCGGATGTTCTGCACCGCCGGGTGGTTCTCCAGGTAGCGTTCCTCAAGATCGGCCTGGCGGCGCGCGATGTCGGCCTCGCGGCCGCGCAGCGCGGAAATATGATCCGATCCCGGAATGCCGGCGATCGCGTCGGGCTCTTCGCCGCGCTGGATGATGCTCTGCACGCGCTCTGCGAGCGCTTCCTTCTCCGCCAGGTCGGCGTTGGCCTGCAATAGCTCGCTCTGGATGTCGCGCGTCTGGCTCTCGGTGAGCAGCGAGCCTTCCGCCGCCAGCAGGCCGTTGTCGATCCGATAGCGCTGCAGCGCCTCTTCGCGCTCGGCCACGTCGTTGCGCAGTTCGCGCAGCCGCGTCGACAGCCAAGAATTCGCGCGCTCCGCGGTCTGGAACCGCGCCTCAAGCTGGTAGTCGACGAACAACTCGACGAGACGGTTGGCCATCTGCGCCGCGCGCTCGGGATTTTCCGACTTCACGCTGATACGCGTGGCGAAACTTGTGGCGCTGCGCTCGACGGAGATGGCGTTGGCGACGACGCCGATTACCGCCTGCCGCACCCGTTCGCGACGACTGGGATCGGCGTTGATGTCGACCAGCGCGGCCTCGGCGGCCGGCGCATCGTTGCGCGGGAGCGCGACGTTGAATTCGGGAACGTTGACGAGGCCCAGCGCGTCCACGAGCCGGCCCACGAGCATGCGCGAGCGGAGGATGTCGATCTGGGAATCCACGATCGACGCCGCGGGCACCGATTCAGCGCCCCCGGACACCATCTTGTTCGGCTCCAGCGGCCGCTCAACGCCCGGATTGATGATGACAAGCGCCGTCGCCGCAAATTTCGGCCGCTCGAACAGGAACGCCGTAAAGCAGACCACGAACACCAGGAGCGCTGTGGCGCAGATCAGCATCCAGCGGCGCACCAGGAAGGCGATCAGCCATTTCAGACTGAAGAGGCCGAGATCGCCTTGCTCTTCGCCGGACGGCTGCGCGTGGGGCAGCACCTCATCCACAGGCTGACGGAAGGGAACGATGTTCATGGTGCTTCACGCACTCCAGATTGCGGCGCCCCCGCCCAGGATGGCGAAAGCCGTGGATGGTTCGATCACGAGCGGCAGGCCCGGAAAAGCAAGTTTCCGGCCACCGACCTCGCCTGCTGCGCGCCCTCTCCTCCCGGAAGGCGCCGTGGGGCGCGAAACGGCGTCGATTGACCTCGAACGCTCCGCCCCTTCGGCGGAAGGCCGGCTCCTCGCCCGGCGCCCCGCCGTGTCGTTTACGATGCGGCGCCGCTCAAGCCCCGCCTCGCCTTTGTCGTCCCTCTAGCCGTTTGACCCGTATCCGGGCCCGCCGGTCCCGCCCGGCGCGCCGCCGCCCGCAGGCGAAAGCGGCGCGGCGTTGCTGCGAAACGCTTCAGCCGCGATGGTTGATCGGTCGACAGCGGCCCCGACGGTCCCGCAAAGGTCGTTGGCGCCGCTGACGATCCGGAGCGCGGAGCTTGCCGCGGCCGCGTCAGAGTCTCGCGTCGCAGCGCTGATGATGGTGAGCGCCTGTTGCTCTCCGGGACAGCCTGCGTGGCGGAAGAGCGCCGTCCGGATGCGCTCCGCCAGCACCGGCGGCGGCGTATCTGCAGCGGCGTCGCCTTCGCCGACGGGGACGTCGAATTCGCCGCCCATCAGATCGTCAAGGGAAGCCGCCGCGAAGACCGAGCCCGCAGGTGCGCCCGGCTTGGACGCTGCCGGCGCAGCGACGTCTTGGGAAGCGCTGGGCGGCAGCACGATCGGCGCCGCCGCGGCGCCGCCGGCGCTCACGGCGAGCGGCCCGGCCGCCATCAGCGACACGCCCGCAGCGCAAACCATGATGATGTACCGCATGCAGCCCCTCCGGACTGTGCGCGGCCCCCGCCGAGCACCCTCTGGATATCCTAAATATCCATTAACCGAAACGATCTACGGGTCTAGTTAATTTCGTTTCGGGGCGCAGCGTTGCGTCAGAAGTGCCGCTCTGCGATGCGGATGGTGTCGCCGGGGCGCACCGGCGTCGTTGTCGTGAGCCGATAGCGGCGCTCCGCGTTCTCGTGCGCGTGCTTGATGAATACGACGCCGCGGTTCGCGCGATGGGTGAACCCCTGCGCGGTCGCCACGGCGTTCACCACGGTCAAATTCGCTGCATACGAGTAGGTCCCCGGCGTCCGCACCTCTCCGAGGATGAAGTACGGCCGATAATTCGTCACCTCGACCGAGACGTTCGGATTGCGGATGATCGACCGCAGCGCCTCGGTGAGGCTGGCGTTGAACTCGTTGAGCGTCTGGCCGGACGCCGGCACTTCGCCCACGAGCGGAAAGGCGACCGCGCCCTGGGCGTTCACGACATATTGACCGGTAAGCTCGGACTCCCCGAACACCGTGACCCGCATCTGGTCGCCCGCGCCGAGCCTATAGTCCGGCGCGTTCAGCAATTCCTCGGGGTTGCCGGTTGGGATGCGCGACGAGCACGCTGCGGCGAGCCCGGCCAATCCCATCGCGAATACGCCGCGGCGCGAGAGCCTGTTATCCATCATCTAGCCCTTCGGTGTCCCAAAGCTTCTGCGCCCCGTGTGGCGCGGGCGCGCCGGCGGCCTGCGCATGGCCGACTGAAATAAATTCAGCGCGCTCTCCATGCAACTTCACGGCCGTCAAAACCCCGCTCAAATATGCGCCGGTGTCGATGCCGATGCGACGGCCGTCCCGATAGGGCGCGCGCGACGGCGTATGCCCATGCACCACGACGAATGGGTATGCGCGCCGCGCCTCAAGAAACTTTTTGCGGATCCAGAACAGCTCTGCGTCTGACTGGCGTTCAAGATCCTTTTCGGGGTTCACGCCGGCGTGAACGAACGCGTATCCCCCGAGCGTCACGTAGCGCTCGAGGTCGACGAAGAACTTGAGATGCGACGCGGGCAGCGTCTCCCGGAAGCGCGCGCCAAGCTCGGCGATCGCGGCGGGGGATGCGTCCGGCGAGATCGCGGGCAGCCCGTACGAGACGATCGTCTCCATTCCCCCCGTCGAGAGCCAGTGGCGGTTCTCCACTGGGTCGCGGAGAAACGCGAGCAGCATCGCTTCATGGTTTCCGCACAGAAACCGTCTCTCGAACCCGAACGGCCGGCCCGCCAGCAGTACATCGACGACGCGCCGGCTGTCTGGCCCCCGATCGGCGTAGTCGCCGAGAAAAACCACGATCGGCGCCGTCTCCGGCGCAGGGCTCGGATGCGCCGCCTCGAGCTGATCGAGCATGCGCTCCAGGAGATCGGCGCGGCCGTGGATATCGCCGACCGCGTAGCCCACCCGCCCCTCAAGGAACGTCGCGGGCTGCGCCGGCGTCTCGCGGGCGCCCGACCGCGGCTGTGCGCCGCCGCCGATCGCGCCCCGCAAGTTGGCCAGAAATCCCACGCCGCTCCCCTGCGCCCGAAGGCTCGGTATTCTATGCGCCACGTCTGCGGTACGATAGCCGAACCAGTGCCAGGATAATGTAAATCGGCCGTCGCAACGTCGCGGACGGCGCCGGATCAGGGGGCGGAACGCGTGTCATCGAGGTCGAGCGCACGTCGGGCGCCCGCGATCGGCGGCGGCGTGCGCCGCGTCTGCGCGCTGATGGCGATCGCCGTGATCGGCTGCGGCATGTTGCTGGGCGGCATGGACACAGCCGCCCTCTCCGGCCTGTTCAGCGCAGCGCTCGCCGGCCTTCTCGCACTTGCGCTGGCGCTCACGCCGGCGGCGCGCTTGATCGCGATCGCGCGCATGCACGCAGCGACGATCGGCGCGTTCTTGCTCTTTGCTGTGTGGGCGTTGTTCACGGCGCAGCTCGTCCCGGTCTCGGGCGCGCCCAATTGGCTCCGCGGGCTCTTCCATCCGCTCTGGGCCGCGTTCGACGGACCCCAAGCCGCGATCTCGCTCTCGCCCTATCGCACGCTCGAAGGATTGGCGAGTTTCGCCGGACCCGCCGCCGCGTTCGTCATCGGCGCGCTGTGCGCGGAAGAACGCACCGATCGCGATTTCATCGGCAGGCTGATGACCGGCGCGGCCTTGGCGCTCGGCTTCTGGTGCCTGTTCCTGCTCGCCAGCGGCGGCGCCACCAACAACAACCGGCTGATGGCGCCGTTCGGCTCGTCGAACGCGGCGGCCACGGCGTTTGGTCTCTTCGTCATGGTCGCCAGCGCGCTGGTGCTGCGCGCGTCGCGAGAGCGATTGAGCGAACCCCGGCGTCGCAGCGCGTCGGGCCCAGGATGGCTCAGAGTGATCCAGGCCGCGCCGCTCTCCACGGTCGCGCTTGGCCTGATGCTCGGATGCGCGGTGCTGACGGGATCGCGGGCCGGCCTTGCAGCGCTCGCCGGCGCGCTCGTGTTCCTGTTTGCGCTGACGCGCGCCGGCGCGCAGGGCGGTCGCGGCGGCGGCGCACAGGGGCCGGCCGCGATGATCGCGGCTGTAGCGGCCGTTCTGCTCTTGGTCGGCGGCGACTTCCTCGCGTCGCGGTTCGGCACCTTCGGCGTGGACGCCGAGGGCCGCCGGATGATAATCGAGACGCACTGGAACGCCTTCACCGATCGGCCGTTCATCGGTCATGGCCTCAACACCTTCCACGAGCTCAACGCCCATTACGCGACGGTGGAGAATTGGCCCGCGTTGCGCGACATCGGCGCCGCGCACAACATTTTCGTTCAGGCGCTGGAAGAGACCGGGCTCGTCGGCGCCGTCTTCTTTTTCCTCATGCTGGCGCCGCCGCTCGCCCGCGCGCTTCAGATCGCGGTGGAGGATCGCTCCGGCGCGGAATGGGCGGCCGCGATCTTCGCCGGCGCAGCCTTCGTGTTCGCCCACGGCCTCGTCGATTTCGGACTCCAGGTGCCCGCGACCGCCGCGCTGTTTGCGTTCGCGCTCGGCGCCTTCTCCAGCGCGCACATCGATCCGCGCCCCAAGCGCGCCGCGCCCGAACCGTCGCCTGAGCCGGATCCGCGCAGTGAAATGCGATTTACGCCGCCGCGAGACGCCGCTTAGTCGGACAAAACAAAGACTTCCGCAGAAGAGCGGCGAGTTGAACGACAGATGCCGCGCTGCATTGCGATTGGTTTATCCACAATTCAGCCGCAAAACCTTCCTGAGACTCCGTTGCCGCAAAGATGTTGCGGTAACGATTATGGAAGAAAGAGTGCGCAAAGGTCTTAGCGAATCGTCTAGGCACGCTTAGGTTGGACGACATGGTTCATGAGCCGGCCATACTCGTGATCAATCCGGAGCGCAGCCCCCGCCGCGTCTCGCGCGCCGCTTGGCGCCGGTGGCCTGTGCTGATCGGCATCCTCGCGGCGATCGCCGCCAGCCTCTTGCTGTGGGCGATGATCGTCGCCGCCGGCCAGGCGCTGTGGGGCATGGTCGCCGGCTGATCTGACGCTATGCGCTGGCGGACGCGCCAGTCCTTTTGCCCCGCGCCGCCAGCGTCTCCCGAATGACGCGCCAATACCGATCCTTCGCCACCGCTGCGCCGTACGCCTCCGCGCGCGCGACCGCCTTCTGCGCGTAGGCGCGGCGCCGCACCGCATCGTCCATCGCCCGCAGCGCGCCCGCCATCGACGCGACGTCATTCTCCGGCGTCAAAATCCCATGCGGCGCAAACGTAAGCCCGTGCACGCGGTCGCGGTCGGTCTCGGCGAGAATTTCGGACGGGCCGAACGCGCAATTGGTGGAGATCACCGGCGCCCCCGCCGCCATCGCCTCCACCAGCCCATTGGGAAAGCCTTCTGCGTTCGACGGCAGCACAAACATCCGGGCCCGGCGCATCAGCGCGTAGGGGTTCTTCACAAAGCCCGGCAGCATCACCCGGTCGCCGACGCCAGCGGCCCGCGCGCGCGCGATCAGCGCGTCGCGCGCCTCGCCCTGCCCGATGATCACCAGCGTGTCCGGCAGCGACGAAGCCGCGAACGCGTCGATCAGCAGCGCGAAATTCTTGTTCTCCACCAGCCGCCCCGCGGCGAGGATGTAGGGGCCGCCGATATCAAGCGCCGGCGCCTCCGCCGCCTTCGCGCGGATCGCGTCAAGGTCGACGGGGTTGGCGATCTCGACGAGCATCTCCGCCGGCACGCGGTAATTGGCGCGCAGGTCGTCGGAAATGCCTTTGGACACCGCGATGATCTTGTCGGCGCGCGGATAGAGCGTGCGCACCATCATCTTCGAGACGGCGCCGCGCAGTCCGGGCTTGAAGTGCGCGCTGGTGGCGACGCGCTCGGAGAGGATCGCCGGGCGCCCTCGCGCCGCCATCACGTTGCAGAAATTTGCCCGCTCAAGGAATGAGACGACGACGTCCGGGACGATCTCCCGCTCCAGCCGACGTGCGGCGGACAGGCTCTTCGCCAGCGAGCCTCTGCAATTCTCCTGGCGCACCGCCACCCAATCCGGCGGTTCATAGGCGCGCTCGACCACGTCGAGCAGCGTCAGCGAGATGTCGAAGTCCGCGCGCTCGGCCTGCGAATGCGCCAGCAGCGTAACCATCACCCGCTCGGCGCCCCCGCCGATGAGCGAATTGATCAGAAACGCGACCCTGGGCTTTCTGGACGCGGGCGCACTTGTCGTCATGGCGTCACGCCGCCGCCGGCGCAGGCGATCCGCGCGGCGGCATCAGTGCGCCATAGAGCGCCCCGGTCTGCCGCGCCACCTCTGGCCACGAGAACGCCTTCAGCATCGCTCGCGCATCGACCGCATAGGCGTCCGGCTCGCGCGCGAGCTTTGCCGCCAGCGCGTCCGCATCGCCCATTTTGAAATAGCACGCCGCCGGCAGCGCAAGATCCCGGTTCGGTTGGATATCGCTCATCAGCACCGGGGCGCCGCATGAAAGCGCCTCCAGCGCCGCGATCGGCATGCCTTCATGATGCGACGGCATCACAAACAGCCCCGCATTGGCGTAGAGCACGCGCAGCGTCGCACGGTCCTGAAAGCCTGCGAAGATGATCGCATCGCTGGCGTGCGCAGTCAGCCCTCGCGAATATGCATCCTCGAAATCCGCTTTTCCCACGATCAGCAGCTTCCGCCGCGGCGACGCTTTCTGATAGGCGGGGATGAGGTCGTGGAGCCCCTTTTCCGGCGTCAGCCGCCCGACGGCGACGATATAGTCGCGCGCCGCCACGCCGAGTCGCGTCAGGATCGCTGCCTCATCCTCGTCCCGCGCCGGCGGCGCGAACTCGGTGGCGCCGTTGGGAATGTAGTGGATGCGCCCGGCCGCGCCGCGATAGCGCTGGCGCATCTCTTCCGCGAGCGAGGGCGACACCGCAATCACCCGGTCCGCAAACGTCGCCGCGCACCATTCGCCGAACCGCAGCGCGAGACGTGCAAACCCGTTCCATTTGGCGTGGAGATAATTGCGGCTGTGATGCGTGACGATGACGCGCATGCCCAGAAGCCGCGCCAGCGGCGCAAACAGCGCCGGACCGATCGCGTGGAAATGCACCACGCGCGCGCCTTCTGCGAACCGCGCATGGAAGACGCCGGTCAGCGTATGGACGAACGCCTCCAGGTAGCGGTGCTTCGGCGCCGGCAGCGCCCGCACTTCGATCCCGGCGTAATCGTAGCGCGGCGCGCGCGCATAGGCCTTGCGCGCAAGCAGCACGAACCGCGCCTCCGGATAGAGCGCCGCCAGCCGCGGCAGCAGCGCTTCGCAATGCGCCTCCACGCCCCCGGCGACGCCTGGAACACCGCGCGCCCCAAGCGTGCAGATCGTGAACGCCCGCCTCGCCACCTTAGCTCCGATCACCCGCCCGCCGCGGCGGCGCGCTGGACAGCGCCTCCTCCCACACCAAGGCGTCGCGGACGATCGCGTCGAGATCGGCGCGCTCCGGTCGCCAATCTGTGCGGGAAAGGATGGCGGTGTTGTCGGCGACGATCTCGCCGATGTCGCCGGCGCGCCGCGGCGCGCGCTCGGCCGGGACGGGCCGGCCGCTCGCGCGCGCAACGGCCTCGATCACTTCCAGCACGGAATAGCCGCGCCCATAGCCGCAATTGAAGATCTCGCGCACGAGGGCGCCGCTGCGCATCCCGCGCAACGCCGCCACATGCGCCCGCGCCAGGTCGCTCACATGGATGTAGTCGCGCACCCCGGTGCCGTCTGCGGTGGCGTAATCGGTTCCGAAAATCTGCAGCGCGGCGCGCCGGCCCAGCGCCGCTTCGCATGCGACTTTGATCAAGTGAGTGGCGTCGCGCGCGCGTGGCCCGGCGCGCATCTCCGGGTCCGCGCCGGCCACATTGAAGTAGCGCAGGATCACGTGGCGCAGGCCATGGGCGGCGGCGATGTCGTTGAGCGTCCACTCCGAGGCGAGCTTGGAGCGCCCATAAGGCGAGACGGGATTGGGGACGAAATCTTCGCTCACCCGGCCCGCGCTGCTGGGCACGTCGCCATAAACCGCGGCGGTGGAGGAGAAGACGATGTCGCGGACGCGGTGGCGCGCGCACGCATCGAACAGGACCCGGCCGTTGGCCGTGTTGTTGCGCCAGTATTTCTCCGGGGCGGCGACCGATTCCGGGACGATCAGGGAGGCGGCGAGGTGAATGACGGCGTCGATCTCGCCGCGGGACATGATCTCGTCCAGCAACGCTGCATCGCCGACCGAGCCCTTGATGAACGGCGCCGCGGCCGGAATGTTCTCGATGAATCCGGTTGAAAGGTCGTCCAGGACGACCACGCCTTCGCCGGCCGCAATCAGTTCGAGCAGAACGTGGCTGCCGATGTACCCGGCGCCCCCCGTCACCAGAACCGCCATGGCGCGCTCCCCTTCGTGGCCATTGGGCGCCGTGCGCACGCTGCCCGATCCACAGCCGCCAGGCTGCAGAACTGGCGTCGTGACGGCCCCTGCCGCCCCGGCTGCAAGTTCCACGCCGTCCGGAAGCCGCTCATGACATGCGCCCCCACGCTGAATCAAGGCCGGGCGGACAGCGCGCGCCGCACGCGCCGTCGCTGGCGGCGTTCTTGCAGGGCGGCCCTCCCGCGCGGCCGTTCATCGCAGCCGGCGGCGCAAAGACCCCTTGATCGGCGCGGGGCCGCATGCGCTCTTGGCGAAGCCGGCGAAAGGAAAGCGGGGGGTTCGCCAGTGCGGATGAAGCGCAAGGCCAAGCGCAGGGCCAGCGAAGGATCGACGCCATGAGCGCGTCCGCCGCCGCCAAGTTCGCGCCTTCGCTGCCGATGCCGGCTCTCATCGGCGTGACGGTGGTGACCGGCGTGGTGGCGCTTGTGGCGATCGTGCGCGCCCGCAACGCGGCAGCCGGCTTCATCATCGGCTCCACCTGGTTTCGCTACATCATCTCGGCGTTCCACGCGATTACCTACAAGAGCATCGGGCCGCTCTCGATCAGCGCCGCCTCCTCCATCGGCGTTTTCGTCATTGGGCTGATGATCATCAAGCGACGCCTGCTGATGATCAACTTTCTCACGCCGATCTACGTTCTCCTCGGCGTCGTCGTCATCAGCGGCCTCTACAACAATCAGCTCGTCGGCATGGTGAACGTGCTGGTGAAGTACGGCTTCCTGATCGTCGTCATCCTCTGCACCTTCGAAGCGCTCGCCTCGATGCAGCAGGGCCGCATGCTCCGGCTCCTGTTGCTGGCGTTCCTTCCGCTCATCCTGTTCCAGATCCTGTCGATCGCGCTCGGCGTCATCAAGAGCGGCGAGAACGACGGCTCCGTCAGCTATATCGGCGGCTACGGCCACGAGGCCACGTTCTCCACCATGCTGATGACTCTGTTCATCGCGGCGATCTTCACCACCCGGATCAACCCGTTGGTGAAGAACGGCCTCATCCTGACGGCCATCGTCGGCATCTTCCTGGCCAATTACCGCACCACCATCCTCGCGATGGCCCCGACGCTGGCGGTCTATTTCGGCCTCATGCCGGTGCAGAGATTCCCGAAGAAGGAACGCCCCTTCGTGGCCGCGTTCTTCATCCTGTTCGTCTGCGTCCTGTTCGGGGTTGCGAGCCTGGCGCTGGGGGATCGCTTCGCCGATCTGCAAACGGCCTCCTCCAGCGACATCAATCTGCTCAAGCCGCCGCACCTCTACAGCGTCGACGAGAGCCGCATTCTCTCCGGGCGGCCGATGATCTGGTCGGGCTACGTCTATGGCTGGCTCGACGCGCGCGGCCTGCAATGGTTCATTGGCTTCGGGCCGGAGAGCTGGACCCTCAAATTCCGCGCCTATGCGCACAACACCCTGGTCAACGCGCTCTATGAGTACGGCCCGCTCGGCGTCGCCGCGCTCATCTACATGTGGGTGTCGATGCTGGCGGCGGCGCTGCGCGTGCGCCACGGCCACCGCAACCTTCTCGTCGCCACCCACATCAGCTTCCTGATGCTCAACATGGCCACGATGCCGCTCTGGATGATCGAGGGCAACATCATGTACGGCCTGATCTGCGGCTACACGCTCTATCTGCTGCACCTGCAGCGACAAGCGCCGGCGGGCGCGCGCCA
>WGOB01000049.1 GCA_016124255.1 Alphaproteobacteria bacterium
ACGGTCTGCGCCTTGATGGTGATGCCGCGCTCGCGCTCGATGTCCATCGAATCGAGCACCTGCTCCTTCATCTCGCGCTCGGAGAGCCCGCCGGTGAATTGGATGAGCCGGTCGCTGAGCGTGGACTTGCCGTGGTCGATATGCGCCACGATGGAGAAATTGCGGATGCGGTCGCGCGGTGTCATGAGGCGTTCGTCTGGCGCGATGGCGCGCTGGAAAAGTGTTGCGGCGCCGTTCGTCTCAGACGAGTCGGCTGGTGTCGAGAGCGAGCGGCGCGGTGAGCCATGCGGCAGCCTGCCCGAAGAGGACGGGCTCGCGCCGCGCATAGCCGGCGGGGCCGGGATCGGCATGGCGCAGGATCAGCCGGCCCTTCACGTCCGCCACCCAATATTCCGCCAGGCCGCTCCGGGCGTAGTCTTCGAGCTTCTCGCCCAGGTCGTCCGCGAGCGAGGTTTCGGCGACTTCGACCACGAGCTTCACCGCGGCGATCGGGATGGCGCCGCTCTGGTCGGCGACGCCCGCAGGATCCCAGACGACGATGTCGGGCATCGGATCAAAATCATCCGTTGCCGCCACGGAGACTTCGGAGAACACCAGCCACCCGAGCCCGGCGGCGCGCACGGCCTCTTCCAGGGCAAGGTAGAGGGCGGCCTTTACGCTGGCATGGGGAATATGTTGTGGGCTCATCCTGACCAGCATCCCCCGCCTGAGCTCGATGCGCATGTCCTTGAACGCGCCGGCGCGCGCCATGCGGTGATACTCGGCGCTGGTGAACCGGCCGGGGGCGCGGACGGGAACGTTCATGCAGGCAATATACAGGCGTTCGGCCTGGGCGAGAACACGCCGTGGGTGCGGCGGAACCGCGTCAGGAATCGTCCTTGATGTCGACCTCGGGGCGGTCGCCGCCGTCGACCTGTTCCTCGCGCCAGGCGCCGGTCTCGTCCTCCCACTGGATGGCGGCGTCTTCGCCGCCGACCTGCTGCTCGCGCGCGACGCGGCGCACGGCGTTGAGCGCCGCATCATGCGAGCGGAACGTTTCGCTGATCGTGTCGCCGAGCCGGAACGCCCAGCCGCCGTCATGCTTGATGATGTGATAGGTGATCTTCGTCATCGCGCGCCCTCTGCGACCGGGGTCCAAGACCCCTAGATCAGTCCGGCCCGGCCGCGATGCAAGGCGCCCCTGAGCCCTACGGCACGACCTCGCCCGCTTCGTTGATGACGAGCGACGTATCGCCGACGAAGCCGCCGTTGAGCCGGTAGCGGGCGCGGAAGATGTAATTGGCGCTGTTGAGATTGAGCGGAATGCGGAAGCGCAGATCGCCCCTGGGCGGCGCGCCCGGCCCGCCGGTGTTCGGCACGGTCATCGTCTGCCACGTGGCGCCGGCGTCGGTGGAGTATTCCAACACGATCTCGTCCATCTGCGTACGGAAGAAATCGCTCACGCCGGGCAGCGGATTGGAGGAGAGCGCGGTGACGCGCGCGAAAGCCTGCTGTGGGGTCAACTCCTCGGCGCTCACACGCTGAGGCGAGGGCGAGCTTGAGCAATTCGGATGCGACGGGGAGGGAATGTCGGCGTTCACGCACCAGAGCGTGTTGAAATAGCGCACGAAGCCGGCGGCGGTCTGATTGGCGGGGTCGTCGTTGAACTCGACCTGGCTGTCGTTTGTCGAGGTGTTGACGATCGCGTTCACCAAGGTGATCTCGACGCCCTCCCACAATTTGACGACGCTGTTTCCGCCTTCGAGCGTGACGTTCATCATGTAGACGGGCCCCGATTTCGTATCGATGGGCGCATCGCCGAAATTGCGGCCGGTCACGTCGCGGAAGTAGAGCGGCCCCGATTGCGTCTCCACGCCGATCGCGTCCGTGTTGGAGGCGTTGAATGTCGGGTCCGGCGCGCGGAACCCGTCCATATAGGCGCGCTGCACCCACGTGGCGCCGTTCGTCGGCTGGAAGTCGCCGATCTTGATGCCGCCGCCGAACGCCGAGCCGTCGCCGTCCCAGCGATTATAGGTGTAGTCATAGATGTGCAGCGTGTTGGTGTTGTTGGCGTAGACGCCGTGCTTCATCTCCACAACGTCGACGTTGCGGACGCGCCAGGTGAAATTGCCCGTGAGCGAATTGTCGACGCCGCCTGCGGGCCCGAGCGACTGGTTTTCCTGCGAGCGCTGAGGCGCTGCGCCGTTGAACGGGTCAAACGCCTGCTCGATGACGCGGATGAACGGCGTGCTGTCGAGGTTGCGCTCCAGATAGAGCGTCGGGCGCAGCACCCCGGCCGGCGGCAGCGGCGGCCCCTGCGGCGGGGGCGGCGGTGAAGGCGGGGGCGGCGGCGGAGGCGGGGGGGAGGGCGGCGGAGGCGGGGACGGTGGTGAGCCGCCGCCCGGCGGTGGGGGAGGAGAGCCGGCGCCGTCGCCGCCGCCGCCGCACGCAGCGACGCCCGACGACAACATCAGTCCGCACAGAAGCGCGACCGCCCAGCGCATTCGGTGGAGCCTTGGCAACATGCGAACCCTCAGACGCCCGGCCCCGCACGGCCCCGCGCCGCGCATGTCCCCGCGTTCTCCATCGGCTGCGATTGCGCCAAACCTTTGGCGGCGTCGAGCGATTTCGTCGCGCCCGCCGCACGCCACGGTTCCTTTCAACCGAGAGGGGTGGACGCGTCCGCCTGGTGACCAAATCTGCGCCGTTCCGCGCCGCGGCGCCCAGGCCCAATGCACGAGGCCGTTGTGGAACGATCAAAATGCAGCCAGTGTAATCAACGCTTCCCACTCTTCGAAAGACCTCGCCTTTGCCGCGACCAGAACGTCAAAGACTGGGCGAACTCGACATTGCGGATGCGTTATCTCGGTACCTCCCCGCGCTGCCGACGCAAATCGCCTTCGGGATTGCATGCGCGGGCGCTGCAATCGGCGCCCGCGTCGTCGTCGATCTGATCGCGCCTGGGGCTGGCCCGTTTTCGCTCATCTACCCGACAATCCTGATCGCCACGCTGTTCGGCCGCTGGCAGGCCGGGGTGACGACCCTGGCCATTTCGTTCCTCTACGCATGGTACGCGGTGCTGCCCTATCCGGGGTCGTTCGCGTTCGAGGACCCCGGCGATGTGTCGCGCACGCTGGTGAACGCCGCCGCATCGACCGTGATCATGATCTTCGCGGAACTCTTCCGGCGCGCCGTGCGCCGCGCGATGGACGAGCGGGCGCAGGAATCGCAGGCGCGCGCGTTGCTGCTGCGCGAACTGGACCATCGCACCAAGAACAATTTCGCCATCGTCGCGAGCCTCTTGGATGTGCAGCGCCGCCACGTCGCGAGTGACGAGACGCGCGAAGCGCTGGGCGTCGCGCATGCGCGCGTGTTGAGCTTCGCCGCGGCCCACACCGCGCTCTATTCGGACTTGACCGATATCGGCGCGGTCGACATGCGCGAATACCTGCAGGCGCTGATCGGCAATCTCTCCGACGCGCTGTTCTTGAGCGGTGCGGTGCGCATCGAACTGGACGCCGCGCCGCTGACGCTGCCGCGCGATCGCGCCGTCGCCATCGGGCTGGTGCTGAACGAGGCGGTGACCAACGCCGCCAAGCACGCCTACGCGCCGGGCGAAAGCGGCGTCATCACGGTGTCGTTCGGATCCCATGACGGCCGCTGGCGCCTCGCCATCCGCGACGACGGCCGCGGCATGCCGCAGGGCGCCGTCGCTTCCAGCGGCTCAGGCCTGGGCGGTCGCCTGATCGCCGCGTTTGCGCAGATGGCCGGCGGCGAAATCGCCTACGAGCCTTCCTTGCGCGGCGCCGCGATGACGGTGACCGAAGCGGCGTAGGTCTCAGTCAGGCGGCGCGGTGAGGTTGAGCCTGCGCCGCTCGCGCATCTGGCCGGCCTCAAGCGCGCCCTCGATGAGTTCGCCATTGGAGAGCGCGAAGATGCGCCCGTCGGTGAAGATCGGACGCGCGTTGCCGTACCAGTCCACGCAGCTCACTTCGCACGTATAGCTTGGATGCACGGCGTCCTCGCGGTCGGCGTCGAGACTGCCGGCGGGCGCCAGCGCGCCGCGCGCGCTGACGGTGAGGAAGCTGACGTCGGAGATGTTGCTCCAATAGACGCGGCGGTCGGCGTTTTCTTCGCGCAGCACGGTCGGCAATCCCAGGATCCCGCCGCCGTCTGCCCCGATCGCGCTGTTGAACGCGTGCGAGCGGCCTTCCGATTCGTAACGGCCCTGAAGGAGCGCAGTGGACGCGAGACGCGGCGTGCGCCGCAGGTCAAACAGCGAGACGGAGAGCCCGTCGCTGGTCCTGTAGCCGGTGGCGACCATGTTGTTTCCGGCGCGTTCGAGCCGGATGATCGAGTGCGGCGCAATCAAGACCTGGGCGTTGCGCGGGCGGTCCACGCGGGCGATGACGACGCGCGCCGACATCGGCGCAGCGCCAGTGTTGGGCGGCGACGAGCCGTACCCCGCGCGGGCGCCGTAGACGAGATGCGTGTCGGTGAAGCGGTTCTCGTACATGCCTTGGCCGGGCGGCGGCATCTGGACGAAGCGTCGCTGAGCCATCGTCTGCGGCCGCGCCGAGAACGCCGAGAGCGGCGCGTCGAAATAACGGACGGTGAGGTTGCGTGCGCCGCAGCGCGGCGCGTTCCACACCAGGAGCGCGCGGAACGCGGTGTTGGAGGTGTCGAGCCCGAACTGGTTGCGCGGCGCGCCCCGCACGAACATCGCTTCCGGCTGCCCGCCCGCGTGCGGCAGCCGGAAGAGGGCCGCTTCCGGCGCGTGCTCGAATTCAGCAAGCCCCGCCGTCGAACAATCGCTCGCGCCGCCCTGGTCGGACGCGACCCAGAGATAGGCGTAGTCGCGCGAGACATAGAGTTCGCGCTGCGGCGGGCCGACGAATGCGGAGGCCGTGCACGCGAGTTCATCGCCCGCGCCCACGCCGCCGAGCGGACACACCGACACCGTGTGCACCACCGGCTGCAGCGTCTCCTGGATCGGGCGGTAGATGTCGGTTGCGTTGAAGAGGCGCGCGCCGTTCGAGAGCCGCCCGCCGGCTGCATCCTCGCTGACCCAGCGCCGCACCAGGGGCCACCGGATCGGCGCGTCCGAGTTCATGTGCGCGATATAGAGCGGCGAGTAGATGATGAGTTTGTCGTCGACGAGCCGCGTCGCGTAATTCTCCGCCGAATAATAATCGTGCGAGGAAAGGTAGTACGCGCCTTCGCGCGTCAGCTTGCCCGCGTCCGAGAGCGAGAAGACGGAGAATTCCGTAGCGCCGTGCTGATAGGAATAAGCGGTGACGACGATGCGGTTCCCGAACACCAGCATCTCGTCGTACCAGGTGTAGACCGGCGCGCGATAGACGTTGGCGCGATCGACGAAGGCGAGGCCGGGCGCGCCGCCTGGCCGCGTGTCGGCCACGAACAGACGCCCGTCCTGCAGCACGATCAGGTATTGGCCGATCTGCTTGACGATGTCGCCCTCGTCGACGCCGACTTTTTGCGTGTTCGTGATTGCGGGATTGGCCGGCGCGGAGACGCTGGCGTCCGCGGCGCGGGAACCGGTGACGACGATGGATTCAGCCGCGGACGACGACGGCGGCGGCGGCGGCGGGGGCGGCGGCGGCGCGTCGTTCTCGACCGGCGGGCATGGCGCGAGTTCCGGCGGGCAGGGGTCGTCCGCTTGCGCGTACTGGGCGCCGGGGAGCGCGCCGCGCTGCCGCCGCAGCCGGTGACGCACTTCGCGCAGATAGGCGAGAAATTCGGTTTCGCTGTCGAACCGCTCGAGCGTGGGCCACACGATCCGCTCGGTGCGCTTTTCCGGCTGCGCCGTCTGCGCATGCGCGCCGATCAGAGCCGCGCCCGCGATCGCAATCGCGACGCTGGCCGCGACGATCCATCCCTTTGCGCCCATCGCGCCCCTCCCTCGCACGCGGTCCTCCGCGCCCGGACGATTGGCGAACCGAATTCGGGCGCCCGCAAGGCGACCCCGGTTCCGCACGCGGACGTGATGGCGCCGCCGCGTCAAAGGTCATAAGCTCTTTTTCAAACGGCTGGACAACAGCCCAAGGGAGGACGCCATGCGCCGAATTGCGCTTGCCGCGCTTGCGGCGGCCGCCGGGTGCGCGTCGGTCGCTGCGCCGCCGCCCCTCGCGCCGGACGAACAGCGCTTCGCCTGCGAAGATGGGACCGAATTGCGCGCGCGCTTCGTCGGCGATCACGTCGACGTCATCGCGCGCCAGGGCGCGTTCGTGCTGACGCGCCAGCCGTCCGCATCCGGATTTTTCTATTCCGACGGGCCGCGCGGCCTGCGCGGCCAGGGCGACGAGGTGCGCTGGGAGTTCGGCCGCGCCGTGCCGGTGACGTGCGCGCGCCAGCGTTAAAGCAACGCCTCTCCCAAGCGGGGAGAGGCGCGCCCCGGTCCAACTTTGCAGACGACGCGCCCGTGCGCGCCGGTCACGCCAATCGCCGCGCCGGCGCGCCCAACAAAAGCGGGCTGGAAGCCCGCGGCGCCGTTGGCTATGCGTCCGCCATGTCAGACGATGTCGCCGAACGCGCGCCCGCCGCGATCCCCGCGGGCTTCGAGCTGCTCGACTGGTCGCGCGGCTTCGGCCGCCAGATCGGCCCGCTCTACCGCAAGCTCGACGACGCCGGCGTGACGCTCGGCTTCCGCGTCGAGGAGCACCACGCCAACGGCATGAAGAACGCCCATGGCGGCATGCTGATGAGCTTCGCCGACATGAGCTGGGGCCAGGTCGTCTCCTATGAACTCTCGCACTTCTGGGTGACGGTGCGCCTGATGTGCGACTTCCTCTCCGCGGCCCACCTCGGCGATTGGGTCGAGGGCAGGGGCGAAGTGCTGGCGCGCGAGGACGGGCTCTACACTATCCGCGGCCGCATCTGGTCGGGCGATCGCACGCTGATCGCGGGAACCGGCATCTTCAAGGCGCTGGAACCGCGCCCCCCGCGCAAAGGCGAAAAGCGCTTCGCGGACTAGGGCGCGGGGTTGGGCTCGGGTCCGTCGAGCTGCGGGCTCGAGTTCTCCTGGTCTCGCGTCGCTTTGGCAGCGCCGCTGATCGATTCACCGGAGAGCATGACGCGGAACGTGATGTCGCGAACCGCCTTGGCGATCACTTCGGCGGTCGTCGCCGTGTAGATCCCGTGGTTCGGGATCTGGGTCTCGATGCTGCTGGCGCCGCCAGCGATGTTCGTCCCGGCGTTGGAAGCGTTGACGTTGCCCTGTTCGGTCCTGACGATCGTCGTGTTTTGAATTCGCACCTTATCAAGTGCATCGATGTTGTCTGTGTAGCGCTGGTGCTCAGTTCTGTAGGATTCAAGCAAGTCATGATCGGGCGAAAGCGGGGGGAGAGGATCGCTGCCCGCCGAGACCGCGTTGTTTCGCGTGGTTTGCGCCGCAGTGATCGCCTGTATGCGGCTATTCAGATAGGCTTGGCGGCTGACCAATTGTTCGCGAATTCGCGTTTGATGATTGTAAGTCGTGTTCAGGTTCGCGGCGCGCGCTTCGCCGGCGGAGAGCGTCACCTGGGAGGCGCGCACTGTGCCGGTGAGTTGTTCGATCGCTACGAGACCGACGACCATCTGCTGATACTGCGCCAGCATGTCGCCATAGGTCGGGCCGTCGATGGCGCCGTTCTGATACGCTTCGCACAGGCGGTACATGCCGTCGCGCAACAATTGGATGGACGGCGTGCGGATGCCGATGGACGCCGCACTTTGGCTGAGAGCGACGTTGGCCTGGGCCGAGCGTTCGTCATCCTCGAAGTTTCCAGACGCAGCAAACCCCATCGCCGTGACCGAATCCGGGCTCGGCTCGGCGCAGAGGACGGGCGGGCGGGCGCCTTCTGCAAGCGCGTCGCGCGCGGGCGAACTCATGATCGCGCGCTGGCTCGCGTCAATCATGAGCGCGCGCCCGGCGGGGCCGTCGCGCGTATAGGCGACGCGGCCGAAGCCGGCGCTGCTGCAACTCGTGGCGGCTGCGGCGAGGGCCATCAGCCCCAGCAACTTGCCGCCCGTCTTGATGTCTTTCATCTTCATGACCGATCCCCCTCGTTGAACTGTCCCGCCATCCAAGCCTTCCGGACGCATTGGCTGCGTCGCTCTCATTCCCGCGAAATCACGAGATTTGCCGCCGCCGGTGTCGGCGATTCATAATTGCCGACATAGACGGCGTAGGCGCCCTGCTGCAGGGCGAGCGCTGGATCGAATGCTGCGCCCCCGTCATCGTTGCAGAACCATTGCCCGCGCGTCGCGCGGCCGCCGTCCGCTTGCGTCGGCAGCCGATAGACGGCGAGCGTGGTGTCGACCGGAGAATCCACACGCAGGACGAACGGCGTCGTCGCCGTGATCGCCATCGTCGGGCGCACGGTCATGAAGCCGACGCAGACGCCGTGCGGATCCTCGCGGATCGCCGTGGCGGCAGCTTCTCCGCCCGCCATCACCGGCATCGCCATCGCCGCGAAACCCGGGCTCAGCGTGTGCGCCTCTGCCGCGCGCAGCGATGGGTCTGGAGCGTGACGCTGCGGGGGTCTTTCTGAAATGGTGACGACGCCGGAGGCGGACTCTCCGCTGAGGACGCCGGCGAAAATCGCGTAATTGCCGGACTTGGGATCCGAGAAGACGATCCGCGAATTCAGGCCGTCGCCGCCGTCGTCGTTGCAGTACCAGTCGCCCTCGGGATCGCGGATGGCGAGCACGGGGTCGGCCAGGTCCGATTCGACGCCGATGATAAGCGGGAGCCTGCTGCGCCGCTGGCGGATATAAGAGACGCGCGCTGTCGGCGTCGCAGAGACGTTGCCGTAGCATCCTTCGCTATCGAGCACTTCTCTGAGGGACAGATCGCCGCCGATCTGGGCGGCGATCTCGTGCGGGTCATCTGGGAAGCCTGACAAAAGAGTGGGCGTGAGACGACGATCCTGCAGCGCCGCGGTCGGCTGCAGCGAAGCGGCGCTGCGTCCGAACACGATCTCGGCCGGGCTCCGCGCATCCTCCGACGTGTAGGAGCCGAGCCAGATGTGATACCGACCGGGCGTTTGGCTGCGGATGCGCAAGCGCGGGTCGACGCCGTCGCTGTCGTCATTGCACTCCATGTCGCCCGAGGGCGTGCGCATGAACAGGACCGTGTCGGTGTTCGACACGCCCCGCACCACCAGCGCGGCGCCGGGTTGGGGGATGTAGTCCAACACGATCGTCGGCGCTTGTGCGTAGCTGCCGGGGCAGTCCTCCCCCGCGCCCCAATCGCCGCCTGCGGTCACGGGGAGGCGGCGCGGCTCGTTGAGGTCGGCGGGGCCGAGCGCGACCGCCCCAGACACAGGCGCCAGCCGCGCCGCCGACTGAAAATCCAAGGTCTGCGCGCTGGCCGACGCCCCGCACAGGGCCGCGGCCGCTAGGCACGCGCCGATTGTCCCCCTGACCACACTTGCCCCCTCAACCTCGCCCCAAAATTGTTTTGTGTACTAAAAAATGCCAATTGCGCGTTTCGCAAGAAAAAACGAGGTTTCGCGCGTCGATTTCGCGAAAACTGTAGGAAATACTACGGTCGTCGAAGCATCTGCTGCCGGCTTGCCCGTTGGCCATCGGCGCCGGATTCTCCCGACGCGAGAAACGCAGCGCAGCGCGACGCCCTGCGCGCTAGAGCGGGCCGGGTCAGAACGACGACGCCCAGAACCGGCGGGGGACGCAAGAAATGCGACGTGTAAGGAAGATCGCTGCGCGGTGCGCGGCGGCGGCTCTCATTGCTCTGCAACCGTCATGGGCGTTCGCGCAGGACGCCGAACGCGACGCCAGCGCCAACGTCGCCGTGATGGAGCGCTCGCGCGAGGGCTATGATCCGCTCGGCCTGCGCTTCGGCGGGTTCGTCGCCCGCCCCGCGATCGACGTCGAACTCGGCGCCAGCGACAACCTCTTCCTTTCCGAAACCGGCGAGCAGGACGATCTGTGGACCGCGGTGCGCGTGCGCGCGCCCATCGAGTCCGACTGGTCGCGCCACGCGGTGCGGGCGAACCTGAGCGCCGAGCGGCGCATGCACCAGGATTTCCCGAGCGACGACTACACCAATTACGACGCCGAGCTCGGCGGCCGCCTCGATGTCGGCCCGCGCGGGCAGGTGAACGCGCGCGTGAGCGGCGGACGGCGCACGGAGCCGCGCTTCTCTCCCGATTCCCCGAGCGCGGCGCGCAAACCGATCCGGTTCGATTACCGCGGCGTGGGGCTCAGCGGCGCGCAGACGTTCAACCGCCTGACCATCGGCGCAGACGTGTCCTGGCGCGAGCTGGATTACGACGACGGCGAGACGATCACCTTCCTGCCGCTGGAGCAGGATGACCGCGACCGCACCGAGACCTTCGCGGCGCTGCGCGCGGAATACGCTGTCGCGCCGTCGTGGGAGGTGCTGGCCGAGGTGCGCTACAACAAGCGCGACTTCGATCTGGAGGTCCCCGCCGTCTTCCAGGATCGCGATTCCGACGGCTACGAAGTGCTGATCGGCGCCGGGTTCGACGTGACGCGCCTGGTGCGCGGCAAGGTTCTGCTCGGCTATCTGCGGCAGGATTACGAGGATGTGGGCCTTGGCTGGGTCGACGGCGTCGCCGCCGATATCGAGGTGGAATGGTTCCCCTCGGAACTGACGACGGTGACGGTTTCCGGCGCGCGCAGCGTCGAGGAGAGCGCCTATTTCGGCGCCGGCGCCTACACGCTGGAGCGCGCCGGCGTGCGCGTCGACCACGAACTTTTCCGCAACATCATCCTCACCGGCGCTGTGAGCGGCGGCAGGCGCGCGTTTCGCGGCATCGACCGGGAAGACGTGGTCGCGGCGGCGGAACTGGGCGCGACATACTTTATCAACCGCCGGTTCGCGCTGCGTGCCGGCTATCGCCGCGAATACCAGAACAGCTACGGCATGACCGGCGATGACGATTACGACGCCAACGTCCTCACCACGGCGCTGACCGTGGCGTTCTGAACCGCGCGCGGGTGCTTGGCCTCAAGGCGCGCAGCGGCCACATTGGCCGATAAGGAGCGCCCCCATGGCCAATCTCTTCGTCGTCGCGGTGATGAACGCGATACGCGGCAAGCTGCCGTTGCCGACCGATGCACCGACCAAGACAAAGGCCGCGCGGCGTGACGCGAAGCGCGCGCGCGCGTCTGATGATCCGGCGCCAGAGGAGGCCGCGCCCGCCGACACGCCGCGATGATCGGCAATTACGCGCTCATTTCCACGCTCTGCGCGGCCCTGGTGCTGGCGTTTCTGCTCGGCGCGATCGCGCGCCGGCTGGGGCTTTCGCCGCTGGTTGGGTATCTCCTCGCCGGCGTCGCTGTCGGCCCGTTCACGCCGGGCTTCGTCGGCGACGCAAACCTCGCCCTGCAACTCGCCGAGATCGGCGTCATCCTGCTCATGTTCGGGGTCGGTCTCAAATTCTCGCTGAGCGATCTCTGGTCGGTGCGCCTTGTGGCGGTGCCCGGCGCGCTGGCGCAGATGGGCGCCGCGACCGGGCTGGGCTGGGGCGCCGGCCGGCTGATGGGGTTGAGCGACGCGGAAAGCCTCATGCTGGGGGCCTCGCTTTCGGTCGCCTCCACCGTGGTGCTGCTGCGTGAACTGGAGGATCGCGGCCTGCTGAAGCAGGAGAACGGCCGCATCACCGTCGGCTGGTTGATCGTGGAGGACATCGCCATCGTCCTCGCCATCGTGCTGCTGCCGATCCTCGCGCGCATGGCCAGCGGGGAGATGACCAACCTCAACGAGGCGCTGACGGCGTTCGGGCTGACGGCGCTGAAGATCGCAAGCTTCATCCTGCTGATGCTGGTCGTCGGCGCACGCGTGTTTCCGTGGCTGATCGTGCAGGTGGCGCATCTGAAATCGCGCGAGCTGATGTCGCTTGGCGCCATCGCGCTGGCGCTCGGCGTGGCGTTTGCGGCCTATTTCCTGTTCGAGGCGTCGTTTGCACTGGGCGCCTTCCTTGCCGGCGTGGTGCTCAACGGCACCAAGTTCACCCACAAGATCGCGGAGGATTCCCAACCGCTGCGCGACACGTTCGCGGTCCTGTTCTTCGTATCGGTGGGGATGCTGTTCAATCCGGCCACGCTGTGGACGGCGCCGCTGGAGGTCGCAGCGGTTGTGGCGATCATCGTGCTCGGCAAGGGCCTGGCGGCGCTGGCCATCACCGCGCTTTTTCGAATCCCGCTGCGAACGGGCCTGATGATCGCAGTGGCGCTGGCGCAGATCGGGGAATTCTCGTTCGTGCTGGCGGGTCTTGGGGCAGCGCTCGGCCTGGTCGGGGAGGGGACCTACAACCTGATCCTCGCCGGTGCGTTGGTGTCGATCACGCTCAACCCGTTCCTGTTCCGGCTCGCGCACCGGCCCCCGACGCGCGACGCTGCGGGCGAACCGGAGCCGTTGGGCGACCAGGGCAGGCCATAGCGCGGACGCCAATCCGCGCGTTTCGGCCGCCTTGCCCGTTGCGCCCGGCGCGGTGTATGGCGCGGGGTCTGATTTTCCGGAGACGGCCCATGGCGCAGGCGGCGCACGACGAACACGGCGAGTATCACCACGGCGACATGGAGATCGCCGGCCAGAAGGCGACCTTCAGCGGCTTCATGGTGGCGACTGTCTGGGGCTGCGCGCTGATCGCGATGAGCGTGGCGATGCTGACGTTGGCCTTCGCGATGCAGCTTGGCTGGTTCGCCGGGCTTGCCGCCTATGTCGTGATCGGGGTCGCGGCCGGCATGATCTTCAAATTGCCGGGCGTCTGGTGGGCGACGCTGATCGCCTCCACCGTGCTTCTGGGCGTCGGCGGGATCCTGGTGCCGCTCATCGCCGGCCTGATGGGCTGATGCGGATCGCGATCCTCCGCGAACGCGCCGCGGGCGAAACGCGCGTCGCGGCGGTGCCGGACTCGGTCAAGAAGATCATCGCGCTCGGCCACGAAGTCGTGGTGGAGGCGGGCGCGGGGACGGCCTCCAGCACGCCGGACGCACTCTACGAAGCCGCCGGCGCGCACATCGCGCCCGACGCGGCATCAGCGCTCCAGGGCGCTGATCTCCTGCTCAAGGTGCGCCGTCCGACTGCGGACGAAATCGCGGCATTGCGCGCGGGGGCCGGCGCCGTCGCGCTGATGGAGCCGCACGGTGATCGCGCTCTGGCCGACGCCTTCGCCAAGGCCAAGATCGAAGCGCTGGCGATGGAATTCGTCCCGCGCATCACGCGCGCCCAGTCGATGGACGCGCTCTCTTCGCAATCGAATCTCGCCGGCTATCGCGCGGTGATCGAGGGCGCAGCGCTCTATGGCCGCGCGTTTCCGATGATGATGACGGCGGCCGGCACGGTGGCGGCGGCGAAATGCTTCATCATGGGCGCAGGTGTGGCGGGGCTGCAGGCGATCGCGACCGCGCGCCGCCTCGGCGCCGTCGTCAGCGCCACGGACGTGCGCCCCGCCGCCAAAGAACAGGTCGCCTCGCTCGGCGCGAAATTCATCGCCGTCGAGGACGAGGAATTCAAACAGGCCGAGACCGCCGCCGGCTACGCCAAGGCGATGAGCGCAGACTATCAGAAGAAGCAGGCCGCGCTGGTGGCCGAGCATATCGCCAAGCAGGACGTGGTCGTGACCACCGCGCTTATCCCTGGGCGCCCCGCGCCGGTGCTGGTGACCGAGGCGATGGTGAAGGCGATGCGTCCAGGCTCGGTGATCGTGGATCTGGCGGTGTCGCAGGGCGGCAATTGCCCGCTCTCGAAGGCCGACGAGGTGGTTGAGATCGGCGGGGTGAAGGTGGTGGGCTTTTCCAATCTGCCCGCGCGGCTGCCGGCGGATTCCTCCGCCCTCTACGCCAAGAACCTGCTCGCGCTCCTGCCGCTCTTGACCGACAAGGAGAGCAAGGCCTTCGCGCCCGCCTGGGACGACGAGATCGTTCAGGGCGCGATGCTGACCAAGGCGGGGGCGGTGGTGCATCCAAGCTTCGCCGCGGCGCCTGCCGCATGAGCAAGAACGACGCGGCGCTCGCCAAGCGCTGGTACGACGCCTGGAACGCGCGCGACGTCGGCGCGATCCTCGCGCTCTACGCCGAAGAGATCGAATTCTCGTCGCCGTTCGTGTCCGCGCTGGGGTTCGGCCGCGAAGGCGTGATCCATGGCAAGGGCATGTTTCGCGCTTATGTCGAAGCCGCGCTCCCGCGTGTGCCGGCGCTCTCGTTCGCGCACGTGGCGCTTTGCGGCGGCGCGCGCGGGCACACCCTGATCTACCGGATCAACACCGGCGTGCTGGTGGCGGAGATGCATGAGCTTGACGGGAACGGCCTGATCGTCCGGGCCGACGCGAGCTACGAGACGAGCGAGTTGCCGGGAGCCTAGATTGGCGCAAGGGATGGCGGCGCAGCGGCGTCGCCGCTAGAACCGAAGTTCGAAGCAACAGGCGAGACCATGGAAGCCGTCGATCCGTTCATTTTCTACTTGGCGATTTTCGTGCTGGCGATTTTCGTCGGCTATTACGTCGTCTGGTCGGTGACGCCGGCGCTGCACACGCCGCTGATGGCGGTCACCAACGCGATCTCTTCGGTGATCATCGTCGGCGCGCTGATCGCGGCGGCCGCCTCGGTGGACGGCGCCGCCGGCGCAAATGCCGGTATCGAAGGCTGGATCGCCAAGGGCGGCGGCGCGCTTGCCGCAGCGCTGGCGGCGGTGAACATCTTCGGCGGCTTCCTCGTCACCCAGCGCATGCTGGCCATGTATAAGAAGAAAGAGCGTCCGAAGGCCTGAGGAAGTTCTGAACGAGGCCGGCGCCTCCGTCATTCCGAACGTGACGACGTCGCGATCTGGAACCTGAGTCCGGCGGCCTGAGCCGCGCCCGGCCTGCTCTTCGTCGAAAATCGATACGACTGCCCCATTCCCGCCGAAACTTGCCGCCACCCCCCGTTCCCGGAGGGACGCGCGCATCCATCGCGGCGCGACGCGGCATCTCATCAGCAGGCGGAGCGGAGGACGCGATGAGAACGACGATCGCAGCGGGCATGGTTTTGGCGGCTGTCATGGCATTCGCTGTCGCGTCGCCGCAGGCGGAATTGGTGCGCCGCGACGAGGCGGGGGCGGCCCTGTTCGTCTTGACGGCGCCGGTAGAACCCGGCGCCGCCGCTGTCGAGGTCGCCGCCGGCGGCCTCGCCTGGACCGAGAGCCTGCGGCCGCAATCCGCCGTGCGCCTGCTCACAGACGCGCCGGCGCGCAATCGGCCGGGCCGCACCGAGGGGCCGCCCAGCGGCGCGATCCTGTTCGCCTACTCGATGCAGCATGGCGGGGAATCCTTCTGCCCGTTCGGCCCGCCGGGCAGCCAGCGCGTCCAATGCTTCCGCGACTTTGACGCCGACGGCGATTTCGACGGCGCGTACGTCTCGATCCCGCTGGGGCGCGACTATGTGCTCCGCGTCGGCCGGCTGACGCGTCTGACGCCGGTGCGCCAGCTCGCGTTCGAGGCAGTGGCGGCGGACGCCTTGCCGAGCCTTGAGGCGCAGCTGAGCTTCGACGGGTGGCGCGGCGATGCGGCGCGCTTCACGCTCAAGACGGCGCAAGAGCGCTTGGGCGAGTACGAATGCGCGCCAGACGCCTCAGGCGTCTGCACGATGCTCGGCTTGTCGCTGCGCGTTGAACGGACGCAAGCAGGCGGCGCAAGCATCACCGTCCTCGCCGCCGAGCCTGAGCGCCAATTGCGCCTCGATTTCACCTGATGCTACGAGGGCCGCGCGCCGACGGCGCGGCGGGCCCCATGCGCCATCGGCGCACGCCAAGCGGCCGGCGCCGCGACGCCGGCCGGAAGCGTCGCCGGCGACGGCGGCGTAGGGCGGTGCGATGACCGAGGGTGAGTGGCGCGCTTTGATCGAGGCCTACCTGGAGGGCCGTTTGAGCGCGGAGGCGTTCGAACGGCGCTTCAACGAAGCCTGGCGCGCCGCACGCGAGCGCGGCGGTTCAATCCCTGCCGCGATCGAGCAATTGGCGCTGGCGGTTGAGGATTTCGCGCGCGCCCAGGACGCCCGGACCGAATACGACGCCGACGAGGGACCGCTGCGCAACGCCGCGCGGATCGCCGCGCGCGACCTCCGCGATGACGCGGACCCCGCACGCGATGGCCGCCCCCGCACGTTCGACCGCGCCCGCGCCCGCGAGGACATGCGCCGCTTCCAGGTTCATGTCGGGCGCATGGCGGGGCTGGGCTGCCTGTTCGCGATCGGCTGGCTCGTGCTGATGGTGCTGCAGATCAATTTCGCCATCGAACAGGTCGCGGCGGAATTGGAGCTTGGGGTTTGGCTCTCCGCGATCGTCGGCTTCTTCACCGCGTTCGTGCCGGTCCTCGGCAACATCGTGGCGTTCTTCGGGGCCAAGGACGTGGGCGGCTGGCCGGGCGAACTGGCCGCGCTCGTGTTCTTCGTTCTGCCGGTGGCGGCGCTGTTCTACGGCCGGACCCGCTGGCGCACCTGGCGGGCGCGCTGAAGGCCCAGCGCTTGACCCGGCACGGCGAACCGTCGATCCACGGTAACCGCAGCGCGCGTACGAACGACAGGTTCGTACGGCGCGCGCAGACATTTCCCGCCGCTGATCGCGGAATTAGAACGCATACTGAACAATGAGGCGCAGGGCTGATGCAACTTCCTGAACTGGATCCGAACTGGGCGGCGCTGCTCTACCTGGTGTCGGGAGTGCTCTTCATCCTGGCGCTGCGCGGGCTTTCCAGCCCCGAGACGAGCCGCCAGGGCAACAATTTCGGCATGATCGGCATGGCGATTGCGGTGGCGGTCACGCTGTGGCTGGTGCAGCCCGATGGGCTGACCATCGGCCTCATCGCCGGCGGCGTCGCGATCGGGGGTTTCGCCGGCGCGACCATCGCGCGGCGCATCCAGATGACGGCGATGCCGCAGCTGGTCGCCGCCTTCCACTCGCTGGTGGGCCTTGCGGCGGTCGCGGTGGCGGCCGGCGCGCTCTATGCGCCCGAGAGCTTCCACATCGACGACGGTTTGGGCGGGGTGAAGATCCAGAGCCTGATCGAATTGTCGATCGGCACGGCCATCGGCGCGGTGACGTTCACGGGCTCGGTGATCGCGTTCGCGAAGCTGAACGGGAACATGTCCGGCGCGCCGATCATCCTGCCCGCGCGACACCTGATCAACATCGCCATCGGGCTCGGCATCGTGGCGTTGGTGGTTGGCCTCGTGCAATCGGCCGGGCTCGAGAAGTGGATGTTCTGGGCGCTCCTGGGCCTGTCGCTGCTGATCGGCGTCCTGCTCATCGTGCCCATCGGCGGCGCCGACATGCCGGTCGTCGTGTCGATGCTCAATTCCTATTCGGGGTGGGCGGCTGCCGCGCTCGGGTTCACGCTGGAGAACGTGGCGCTGATCATCACCGGCGCGCTGGTCGGCTCATCCGGCGCGATCCTTTCCTACATCATGTGCAAGGGGATGAACCGCAGCTTCATTGCGGTGGGCCTCGGCGGCTTCGGCACCGCTGACGGCGGCCCCGCCGCCGGCCACGTCGAGACGCGCCCGGTGAAGCAGGGCAGCGCCGACGACGCCGCCTTCATCATGAAGAATGCGTCCAAGGTGATCATCGTGCCGGGTTACGGCATGGCGGTCGCGCAGGCCCAGCACGCCGTGCGCGAAATGGCCGACATGCTGAAGAAAGAGGGCGTCGAGGTGAAATACGCCATCCACCCGGTCGCCGGGCGGATGCCGGGGCACATGAACGTGCTGCTCGCTGAGGCGCAGGTGCCGTATGACGAGGTGTTCGAACTGGAGGACATCAACAACGAGTTCTCGCAGGCGGCCGTCGCCTACGTGATCGGCGCCAACGACGTGACCAATCCGAGCGCCAAGACCGATCCGCAATCGCCGATCTTCGGCATGCCGATTCTGGATGTTGAGAAGGCCAAGACCGTGCTGTTCGTGAAGCGCGGCATGGGCTCGGGCTACGCCGGCGTGGAAAACGAACTCTTCTTCCGCGACAACACCATGATGCTGTTCGGCGACGCCAAGAAGATGACCGACGAGATCGTCAAGGGGCTTTGATTGCGGGCCGGCGCTGTTGCACTCTTGATTGTCGGGTCATGCGCCGCTGACCCTCGGACCGCTGCCGTCGCCAAGCTCAGCGAGATGATGGAGTCGTCCCAACTGTCCGACCTGCAGGATGCGAGCGAAGTTCTGAGCTTGTTGATCGCCTCAGACTCATATCGGTGCGACTCGACGGTAGAAGACTTCGAGCGGCGGGTTCTCTCCCAGCACCTGATCGCGGATGTGGAGGCGCCTGCTGGCTTCGTGTGCATATCCTCAGACGGCCAGCCGCCTCGTGAGGTGTCCGTCATCGTTGACGAATGCCCTTACCTCAAGGTGGTCGTCCTTGAAATCGATGGAGAGTCCATGGTGGTAGATGCGTCGCGGGGACGCTCTCCAGAAGACTCGCCATGGCCGCGCGCATGTCGGCGCGAAGATTAGGCCGGGCCTCCGAAGGTCGCGCTGATTGTGAGCAGGGTGCAGACCTGATAGGCTATTGTGATGGCGAAGCGCGAGGACACGATGTTGGCAGGGCTGAGCGCGGAAGAGCGGCTGGCGCTCATCCATGCGCTGTGGGATTCCCTGTCGGACGCCGAGACGCCCTTGTCGGACGCTCAGCGAGCCGAGCTGGACCGGCGGCTCGCCGCGTTCGAACGCGATCGTACGGACGCTGTCTCGTGGGGCGATCTGAAGGCTGAGCTGCGGGCCCGATCCTAGGCGGTCGGCATGGCGCACGGCGTTGACTTTCTGCCGCTTGCGCGCCTCGAAGTCATCGAAGCGTTCGATTGGTATGCGCGCCGTTCCCGACGTTTGGCGGATGAATTCGTCGCCGAAGTGGATCATCAAGCCGAACGCATTGCGGCCAATCCGTTCGCGTTTCCCGTCCTGCACGCCGACCTACGGCGCGCGCGCCTGCGGCGTTTCCCGTACGGTCTCTTCTTTCGGGTGATCGAGGATCGCTGCGTGGTTCTGGCTTGCTTCCACGCCAGCCGTGATCCACGACAGTGGCAGGAACGTGCCTGACGCCGAAGATAAGGTCGAGGGAGGGGGACGCCATGGTCAAGGCGCGCGCGAAGGCCGTGAAGGCGAAGAAGCCCGCATCCAAGTACGAACCCAAGACCAAGCCCACGGGCGCCTCGGTCGCTGCGTTCATCGACGCGGTCGAGAACGATGAGCGGCGCAAGGACGCGAAGGCGGTTCTGAAGCTGATGCGCGAGATCACCGGCGAGAAGCCGGTGATGTGGGGGCCTACGATCATCGGATTCGGCGCCTATGAGACGCCCACCGGCCTCTGGCCGATGACGGGCTTCTCGCCGCGCAAGGCCAATCTCGTGCTCTACGTCATGACCGGCTTCGAGGACCCCGCGCTGATGAAGAAGCTCCGCAAGCACAAGACCGGCAAGTCCTGCCTCTACATCAACAAGCTGTCGGACGTGGATGAAGCGGTGTTGCGCGAGCTTGTCACGCGCTCCGTCGCCTGGATGCGGGAGAAGGGCGCGTGCTGATCCGCATCCTGATTGGCGCAGCGCTGCTCTATCTCGCGCTGTGCGCGGCGGCGTTCTTTTTTCAGCGCAATCTGCTCTATTTTCCGTCCACGGACATTGTCGCGCCCCCGGAGGGCGTCGAGGCGCTGCGGCTTGAAACGGTGGACGGAGAGAGCCTTGTCGCCTGGTTCGCGCCGCCCGCGGATGACGCGGCGCCGGTCTTCCTCTTCTTCGACGGCAATGGCGGCGCGCCGCAAAACAATCTCGCGCGCTGGGCCGCGATCCGCGCGACGGGCGCGGGATTTCTGGCGGCGTACTACCGCGGCTACTCAGGTTCGACGGGGCGTCCCAGCGAAGCAGGGCTGCACGAGGACGCCCGCGCCGCTTATGCTTGGCTGAGCCAACGCTACGATTCAGCACGCATCGTGATCCATGGCTTTTCGCTGGGCACGGGCGTTGCGTTGCGCCTCGCGCGCGATGTGCACGTCCGGGCGCTGGTGCTGGAGGCGCCTTACACCGCCGTCGTCGATGTCGCGGCGGGGCTCTATCCCTTTCTCCCGGTTCGGCTCTTGATGCGCGATCAGTTCCGCTCGCGCGACTGGATCGGCGCGGTGGATGCGCCGCTGCTGATCGTCCACGGCGACGCCGACAGCCAGATCCCGATCGCGCACGGCGAGCGTCTGTTCGCCATGGCGCGCGATCGGAAACGGTTCGTGCGCATCGAGGGCGGCGGGCATGACGATCTCGTCGAACACGGGATCTATCATGCGATCGAAGCCTTCCTCGCGCGCGATGCGCCGGCGCGCGCGCCGCGGCGGAGCGGCGCTTCGTAAGCCTCTCTCGTCGCTCACGAAGCGCCCGGCCCGCTGGTTGCGCGGCGGTGCTTGTCGCTTCAGGCGGCGCGGCTGGGGGTGAACGCGTTGGCCTTGAACGGCTCGTCGAGCGGCGTCTCGGCGATATGGTTCACGTAATTCGAGATCGTCTTGAGGCCGATCGCGAGCACCACCTCGAGCACATTCGCTTTCGTGTAGCCGGCCGCGAGGAACGCGGCGACGTCGCCATCGCTTACCCAGCCGCGCTCACGCACCACCTTAGTGGTGAACGCCCGCAGCGTTTCAAGCTTGGGATCGGCGATGGGCCCTCCGGCGCGCACCGCGGCGATGACGCTCTGGTCGAGCTTCTGCGCCTGCGTCACCGTCGTGTGCGCGGCGACGCAATAATGGCATTGGTTCTCGACCGAGGCCGCGATCAGCGCGACCTCGCGCTCGAGCGGCGAGAAGCTCGATTTCTGCAACGCGCCGGCCAGCGCCAGGTACCCGTCGACGACGGCGGGGCTCTCCGCGAAAAGCCCGATCAGGTTCGGCAGGAGCCCGAACGCCTTGCGCGCGCCGTCCATGGCCGGCCGGGACGCGGCCGGAGCGGTGTCGAGCGTGTGGACAGTGAACTGGGTCATGGAAGCCTCCATCAGGTTGGGGACGGTCTCGGTGAAATCGCGCCGTCCAGGTGAGGCGGAGATGGAGCCAATCGCAAAAGTCATGTATCCCCGGCGGCATCATAAGATTGATGCCGTTATTGTATGAGTGATGGATCGACTTGACGCCCTGCGGGTCTTCGTCCGGGTCGCCGACGCAGGTTCGTTTTCGCGGGCGGGCGCCGATCTCGGGCTCGCCCAGCCGGTCGTGAGCCGCGCCATAGCGGCGCTGGAGGAGCGCTTGGGCGTGCGCCTCTTCCTGCGCTCCACGCGGCGCGTCGCGCTCACGGACGCCGGCGTCCGCGCGCTGGAGCGGGCCCGCGCGCTGGTCGAGGATCACGACGCGTTCGCCGCCGACATGCGCGGCGCGGACCGCGCGCCCGTCGGCCTGCTGCGCATCTCCAGCTCCGCCGCCTTCGCGCAGGACGAACTCGCGCCCCACCTCGGCGCATTTCTCAGTGCTTATCCGCATCTGAAGATCGACCTTGCGGTGAGCGACGCGCGGATCGATCTTGTCGCGGAAGGCGTGGATCTGGCGTTTCGCTTCGGCGATCTGGAGGATTCAAGCCTCGTCGCGCATCGCCTCGGCGCCTATCGGCGCATCGTCGCCGCCAGCCCCGATTTTCTTTCCGCCTATGGACCGATCGCGACGCCGGACGATCTCGCGCGCGCGCCGGCCATCGTCTTCGCCAACACCCCGTTCGTGCGCGAATGGCCGCTTGTGCGCGCAGGCGGTGAGACGGCGCGGATAGAGATCGACGGGCGCCTGCGCGTTTCATCGGGCGCGCTCGTGCGTCAGGCCGCATTCGACGGGCTGGGCTGCGTCTTCGCGCCGAGCTTTCTGTTGCGGGAGGCGCTGTCCGCAGGACGGCTTGTGCGCATCCTCCCAGCCTGGGAGGGCCCGCTGCAAATCGTGCATGCGGTGTGGGCGAGCGGGCGCAGGCTGCCGCGCAAGGCGCGCGTCTTCCTGGACCACATCGCGCCGCTGTTGCGGATGGACGCTTCCAATCCGTAGGCGGAAGATGCTCTACGCCTTCGCGCCGCCCATCTTGGCGATCTGGCGCCATTCAGCGGCCGTCACCGGCTGTACCGAGAGGCGCGAGTTCTTCACCAGCACCATCTCGGCGAGCGATTTGTCCGCCTTGATCGCGGCGAGCGTCACCGGCTTCTCCAGCCGCCCGACGGGTTTGAGATCCACGCACAAAAAGACGCCGTTCTCATCGGTGGCGTCGGGATAGGCTTCGCGCACGACTTCGCTCATTCCGACGACGGCCTTGTCGTCGCCGGAATGATAGAAGAAGACGCGGTCGCCCTTGCGCATGGCGTTGAG
>WGOB01000054.1 GCA_016124255.1 Alphaproteobacteria bacterium
ACGGTGGCGAGCGTGCCGTCCTCGAAGGTGACGTGCAGCATCACCGCGTCCTCGATGTCGTGGTAGTCGGTGCGCAGGTGGCCGGCGTCGCGATAGCCGGGCAGGCGGGTCAGCTCGTGGGTGCGGGCGCTGATGGTGGCCGGGCGGATCGGCCTGCCGTCGCGCGCCCGGCCCTCGACCCGCTTCAGGTACAGCACCGCGCTCAGCGGGTGGCAGCCCTTGCCGACCATCGAGCCGCCGCCGGCGAACTTCCAGTGGCCGTAGGCCTGCGAGTGCGAGCCGGAGTGGCCCTGCTCTCCGTGCATCCACAGGATCTGCGCGCCGGTCTTCTCGATCACGTCGCGCTCCTTCTGGACCGCCGGCATGTAGACCCAGTTCTCGGCATACAGCACCCGGGCGCGCGACGCCGCCTCGGCCTCGAGGATGCGGCGCACGCTCGCCATGGCGGCGTCCAGGGCCTTCTGCTTGGGGTAGGCTCGGCCGTCGAAGCCGTCGCCGCCGTCGCCGAAGAACCCGGTGAACGGCTTCTCGACGATCGGGAAGACGCCGCGCTCCAGGGCGGCGACCGCGACCGCCTCGTGGGTCACCGGCGGGGTGCAGACATGCACCACGTCGACCCGGTCGAGGAGTGCCTCCAGGTCCTCGAACACCTCGATCCCGCGCGGCCCGGCGAACGCCTCGGCGCTGGCGCGCGACCGCGACATGACGCCGACCACCTCGGGCGCCGCGCCGTAGACCCGGTCGATCGCGCCGTGGTGGAACGCCGCGGCGAACCGCGCCCCGACGATGCCCGCCCGTACCCGCTTCTTTTCCCGTGCCATGCGTTCCCCCGTCCTCGTTGCCGCAACCCTGCCCGGAGCCGGTCGCGCGGGCAAGGCGGTGCGGGGGAGGGGCGCGGTTGGGCGCACTCGTGGCATTGCACCCGAGCTGCCGCTGTCGACCCATAGCGGACGTTGGAGGTCTACGAGCCGGTTTGGAACACTCGCTTTTCCTAAGGCTCAGGGCAGTTCCGAACGCGATCTACAATCGACCTCGCAGACGTCCGATTTCGGCGTAGTACTAGCCGCGTCGAAAGCGCGCTGCGTCCCGGGATGGGGGCAGCCCAAACTGACGTGCGTACTCGCGGCTGAACTGCGTCGGGCTTTCGTATCCTACGTCGAACGCGACCGAGGTGGCGTTGCCTTCGCCCGCCACCAACAAAGCGCGCGCGTGCAGTAGGCGCACGTGCTTCTGATATTGCAGCGGACTAAGCGCGGTCGCGGCCTTGAAGTGGCGATGGAAGGCCGAGACACTGAGCGTCGCCATCTCCGCTAAGGTCTCGACGCGGATCGGCCGCGCGAAGTTTTCCCTGATCCACTGGATCGCGACGCCAATGCGCGACAGCGCGGTGTCAGGCATGGCGATGTCGCGCAGCATCCAGCCCATCGGCCCCTGCAGGACGCGGAACAGGATTTCACGTTCGTAGGATGGCGCCAGCGCAGCGATCTCCTCCGGACGCTCCATCAAACGCAGCATCCGCACCCAGGCGTCGAGCAGATCCGCGGTCACCGGCGCGACCGAAAAGGCCGCCCTGTAAAGACCGCTCGCGGCAGGTTTGGGCATGTCCGCCAAAAGGGCGGCAACGACGGTCGGCTGGATCGTCAGATTGACCGCCAGATAGGGTGCGCCGCAGTCGGAGGGATGGACCGCCCCGACTGCCGGCAGGTCAACCGACATGACGAAATAGGTTGCGGGATCGTAGCGCAAAATCTGGTCGCCGACCGTCATCGTCTTCCAGCCCGACAGGATGAGGTTGACCATCGGGTCATAGACGGCGGCGAGCTGATGTTCGGGAATCGAGCCTTGCACCATCGCCACCCGCGGGATGCCGGTTTCGGTGCGTCGGTTCTCAGCCCGCTGGGCCAGCGCGCGGAGTTCTGCAAGCTGCGTTTCCATGCTCGTTAGAGTCCACGGATCCTGCCGATGGGCAATTTATAGAGCAGAAATAGGCAAGAAAAGAGGAGAATCGGGTGAGTACTCGATCCCGGCACCCGCTACTCCTTGTTCAACGAGATCAAGGAAATATCAGCTCGCTGCGGCTGCATAGTCAGAAGGAACGCGACATGCTGGATCATATCTTCCTGACGGTCAGCGACATCGATCGCTCAATCGCCTTCTACGAGCAGGTGCTGCCCGTCCTCGGCATCACCGCACGCCACGACTATGCAGGCTCGGACGGCCCTGCGGGCCACCCCGACCTCAAGGGCTTCGGCGCGAACGGGCGCGTGTTCTTCTGGCTGCGGCAAGGCATGGCAGCACCCGGTGCAGTGCATGTCGGGCTGGTCGCGACCTCGCCGGCGATGGTGGACGCGGCCCATGCCACCGCGCTGTCTGCGGGTGCGAGCGAGATCCATGCCCCGGGGTCACAGCTTCACTACGACCCGCGCTATTACGCCGCCCAGGTCCGAGACCCGGACGGCTACGCCCTCGAGTTCGCCCACAAGAGTTGGCAGCACGGAGTGTGAGGCAATGAGCGTACATCCCCATCGCGCCATCGCCGTCACGATGGCCGAACCCGCGTCCGTGTCGATTTCACCGGCGACTTCGGTCGCGAGATTGGCTTTCTCGAGCTGACGATCGACGCCGATCAACGCATCACGCGCATCGACGCGGACCTCGAATAGGAAAACCCATGTCCAAGCTGATGATCTACGGCGCCAGCTGCTACTCCGGCTGCATGGCGGCCGAGCAGGCGCGCGCCGCCAACCTGACGCTCGTCCTCGCGGGCCGGTCGCAGGGGCCGCTCGCCCGCCTCGCGGAGATGTTAAGCGCCGACCATCGCGTCTTCAACCTGTCGGATAATGATGCGATCGACGACGCGCTGGCGGACGTGTCGGTGCTGCTGAATTGCGCCGGTCCCTACATGGACACCGCCGAGCCGCTGATGCGCGCGGCGATCCGCGGCGGCGTTCACTATCTCGACATCGCCGCCAAGCTCGACAGCTACCGGCTCGCCGGGGAGCTGGACGATGCAGCACAAGCGGCGGGCGTCATGCTGCTGCCCGGCAGCGGCGGCAGCGTCGCGATGCTGGGTTGCCTCGCCGGCCACGCCGTCTTCCGTGTCGGCAACCCGCAGAAGCTGGCCATCGCCCTGCACGTCGCCGGGTCCATGTCGCGGGGCTCGGCGGTTAGCGCGAACCGCAACCTCGTCGCCGAGACGCTCCGGCTCCACCGCGGGCGCCTCGTCCCGCGTCCCGCCGGCGAGACAGTGTCGTTCGACTTCGGAGAGGGGGCGGTTCCATGCTTCGCTGTCACGCTTCCCGATCTCATCACCATCGGCCGCGCCACCGGCATCCCAGAGGTGGAAACGTACGTCCATGTGTCGGGCGCCGCCTTCCCCGAAGGCGATCTGGCCAGCTTGCCTGACGGCCCGAACGCGGCCGAGCGCGACGCCAATCGCTATCAGGCGGCGGTCGAAGTCACAACGCAAGACGGGACGATCGTTCGATCGATCCTCGACACTGTCAACGGCTACAGCTTCACGCCGATGGCTGCGGTCGAATCGGCCCGGCGCGTGCTGGCGGGCGAGATCTGCCCAGGCTTCCAGACCCCGGCGGGACTGTTCGGCGCCGGCTTCGCCGAGACAATCGCCGACACCCGCATCGTCGACATTGAAACCTTGGAAGGATCAACCCGATGACACAGAATAGAATTGCGCTGGTAAGCGGGGGTAGCAGCGGCATCGGCTTCGCCATCGCCCGCAAGTTGGTATCGCAGGGCATGCGGGTAATCATCACCGGACGTCGCCAGGAGGCGCTCGACAAGGCCGTCGCGGCGCTGGGCGAGCGGGCCACCGGGATCGCCGCCGACGTGACCAGCCTGCCGGGTCTCGACAACCTGTTCGCACAGGTAAAGGCGACGTTCGGGCGCATCGACACGCTGGTGGCCAATGCCGGCGGCGGCGTCCACGCGCCGCTCGGGCAGATAACCGAAGCCGCCTACGATCAGCAGTTCGACACCAATGTGAAGGGTATCGTCTTCACTGTGCAAGGCGCCCTGCCGTTGATGCGCGCGGGGGCTTCGATCGTCATCGTCGGCTCGACCGCCTCGATCGATCCCGGCCCGACCATGAGCGTCTATGGCGCGACCAAGGCAGCGGTGCGCAACTTGGTGCGAAGCTGGGTCAGTGACTTGAAGGGCGCGGGCATCAGGCTCAACATCGTCAGCCCCGGACCGACCAACACCGAATCGCTGCGCGAAGCGTTCGGCGACCACGCCGAAGAAGGCTTGGCCTTCCTGACATGCAAGAGCCCGATCGGCCGGATCGGCGAGCCGGAGGAAATTGCCGAGGTGGCCGCGTTCCTCGCCAGCGACGCCGCCAGCTACGTCAACGGCGTCGAACTGTTCGCCGATGGCGGCGCCTCACAGGTTTGAGGGAGCAGGGAATATGGAGGTGATCAATCACATCGAGGTCGCGGTGGCAGACGTCGAGGCGTCGCGGCGCTTTTATGAGGCGGCGCTGGCCCCGCTAGGCTTGGCGCTGGTGATCAGCGTCGACGCCGCGCGCACCGCGCGTGGCACCGCGCGCTATGGTTTCGGCCGAGACGGCTATCCCAGCTTCTGGATACACGGTGAAGGCGGCGCGCGACTGCCGATCCACATGGCGCTGACGGCGGCAAACTCCAGGCAGGTGGATGGATTTCATGCCGCAGCACTGGCGCATGGCGGCGCCGATAATGGACCGCCCGGCATCCGCGAACGCTATCATCCCCGCTACTATGCCGCCTACGTACTCGATCTCGATGGGAACAACATCGAGGCCGTTAGCCAGAGCTAACATATTCGAACGCCGGCACAAATTTGGCCCTACGCCGCGGGTGAGCCAGAACGGCTGGTCCGGCTTGCCGTCCGACGGCGGTGGGCTGAACTGCAACGCTAATAAGGGATATACGCCGAACGCATAGATCAAGTCGGCCTGTCGCTACGACGGCCGAGCCGCTATTCGACGCGAGTCGACCCATTCCGGCCGCTCGCGCCGGTGTCACTGGGCTGCCCGCCACCAAAGATCTGCGCACGGACTTTAGCCGGGTGAGCTGGCTGCGCGTCGTTGAAGCAGATAGAGGAGTGCTGCGATCGAGATCCCCAACAGGTCGGTTGCCCAGCTCCCTTCGATCATGCTTAGGCCGCCCACGAGAAGGCCTACCCGTACCAGCAGGGATGCCGGCCCGATGAACCAGCCCTGAACGGACGCAGAGAGAAGGTAGACCCCGACGATCGCGGTCACGGTGACATGCAAGATCTCCAGTAGACCACCTTCCAGGAGCATCGCGTCCGAGTAGAAGAACATGTACGGCACGATGAACGCCGCGAGCCCGATCTTGAAACTCTCGACGCTGGTCTTCATCGGGTCCGACCCCGCGAGTGCCGCCCCGGCATATGCGGCCAGCGCGACGGGCGGCGTGATCGCGGAGATCACCGCGAAGTAGAAGATGAAGAAGTGCGCGGTCAGCGGTTCGACGCCGAGGTTGATGATGCCCGGCGCGATGACGCTGGCGGCGACCGCGTATGCGGCGGTGGTCGGCATGCCCATGCCAAGGACGATGGAAACGCACATGGCGAAGAACAGCGCCAGGATCTGGCTCTGATCCGCGAGGCCGAGAAGCACCGCGGAGAAACGCGAACCGATGCCGGTGAGCGCGATCACCCCGACGATGATGCCGGCCGCCGCGCAGACCGCGACGAGTTGCAACGTCATCCGCGCGCCCAGTTCGAGCGCGATGAAGAACTGCTTCGGGCCCATGCGGTGGGGTGTCAGCCACGAGACGACGGCGGCCGTGATCATCGCCAGCGTGCCGCAGCGGATCACCGAATATCCGGCGAACAGGGCATAGATCAGGACGATGATCGGCGTGAACAGGTAAACCTGTCGCAACAGGCGTCCGAGCTTTGGCAGCTCCGAGCGCGGCAGTCCCGCCATGTTGAACTTCTGCGCCGCGATATCGACCATGAAGTAGACGGAGACGAAGTAGATGATCGCCGGGATGATCGCCGCGTAGACGATCTCAAGATACGGAATCCCGGTGATCTCCGCCATGATGAAGGCGCCGGCCCCCATGATCGGCGGCATGATCTGGCCGCCGGTGGAGGCGGCGGCCTCGACAGACGCTGCCGTCTGCGGCCGGTATCCGACACGCTTCATCAAGGGGATCGTCAGGCTGCCGGTGGCGACGACATTGCCCGCCGAGGTTCCGTTGATCATGCCCATCAGGCCCGACGCGAACACCGCGACCTTGGCGGGGCCGCCACGCCGGTGACCCGCCGCGGCGAACGCGACGTTCACGAAGTACTCGCCGACCTTCGATGCCTGAAGGAATGCGGCGAAGATCACGAACAGGATGATGTAGGTGGAGGAGATCGCGATCGGCGCGCCGAGCACGCCGTTGTCGGTAAAGATATACGAGAAGAAGCGCTTGGCATCGTAGCCGCGATGCTCAAGCACGCCCGGAAGCCAAGGGCCGAGGAACGCATAGGCAACGAAGGCACCGGCAATGAGAACCAGCGCCAGTCCCGCCAGCCGCCGGGTCAGCTCGGCGATCAGGATCACGCCGGTCATCGCCGCCCACATGTCGCCAGGCAGTGCCATCGGCATCCCCGCCCGCAATTGAAGCTGGCGCGCGAAGAAGATCACATAGGCAATCGCCGCCGCCGAAGCGATCGCAAGCAGGATGTCCGCCGGCGCTGCACGGCCGATGCGACGGTCGGGAAAGATCCAGCCATGGATGATGGCCGCGGCGGTGCCGGCGAAGAGCGGCAGTCCGAACGATGCCATTGCCCAGGACGGGGGCAACCTGGACAGATCGAAGAGCCAGCTCGCCCAGATCGCGGCGATCATGGCCGCGCCATAAAGGGTGCCGGCTCCGGCAACTGCCAGGGCCAGGCGATCCAGCAGCGAGCGCCTGTGTGTGGACTCGTCCAGCGTGTTGCCGGCCGCGAAGATCAGGAAGCCCAGGATTAGCCCGCCGCCGAGGTGGCTCAGCCGGAATGCCCAGGTTTCCATCGGCCAGACGTTGAGAACCAGAAGATGGAACGCCGAATAGGCGACACAGGCAGAGGCGACCAGCCAATGCGAGACGCCCGAGAAGAGCCGCTGATTGCCGGCCGACGGTTCCTCATCGACCTTGGCGGCCTGCACACCGATCGACGAAGGGCCGGTTCCGTCTTGTGCGGACGACATCGCGCCGTACCTCAAACTGGCGGAGATCCTGGATCGCCGCACACCATTCGATTGCTGTGGAACAGGCGGGGACCCGTGTCCCCGCCCGTCAACTCCGGCCTAGCCCGTCCTGATTCACTTCAGGTTGTCGGCGATCTTGTGGCCGTTCTCCTCGAACCACCGGACGGCGCCAGGATGGAATTTCATGAAGGAGTTGAACTTGTACGCCTCCGGTCGGGTCTCCTTGGCCGCCGCGTGGTTCTGCTTCATGCGGTCGTAGTTGGTCATAGCGAGCTTGGTGAGCTCGTAGGCGAGGCTGTCCGGCATGCCCTTGCCGGCGATCGCGAAATTCCAGAGCGACACCGACTGCACGTCGTTCGGCTGGTCCTCGTAGGTCTTGGCCGGGATCGTGAACGGGGACAGGGCCGGCTCGGCCTTCAGGAAGAGCTGAAGGTCCGCCTCGCTCATGCTAATGAACGTGACGTCGTTCTCGACGGCGAGCTGCGTGAAGGCGCTCGTCGGAATGCCCGCCGCGAACAGGAACGCGTCAATCAGGCCGTCCTTGAGCTGCCCGGCGCTGTCATTCGCGCCAGCATTGCTGATCGTCGCCTTCATCCCGGCCGCGTCGAAGTAGCGGGGCCAGTAGGTAGCCGCGGTGCCGCCGGCCGGCCCGACGCCAATCCTCTTGCCGTTGAGATCGGCCAGCGAGCGGACGCCGGAACGGGCCAGCGCAACCGCCTGCAGGGGCGTCTGGTACATCGGGAACAATGCCCGGATGTCCTTGTGCTCCACGCCCGGCATCAGCTCGCTCTTGCCGACGAAGGCCTCGTAAGCCGGACCCATGGTCACGAAGCCCATGTTGTGGTCGCCGGTTTGGACCAACGTCACGTTCTGGACCGGGCCGCCCGTGATTTCGACGCTGGCATTCACACCGAGCGTCTCGCTGATCATGGTGGCGAAGCCGCTGCCGTAGGTGAAGTACACGCCACCCTGGCTGCCCGTCCCGATGACGATTGTCGAGGGCCAGCCGGCGCGGTCCTGAGCTGCCGCTGGAACAGTCAGGCCGGCGACGACCGCAGCGGTCGCGGCGAGTTTTGCCACTAGCTTCATCTTCACGATCCTCCCGAGGTCACTTCCCGGTGGTCTGGCTGACCGCCGGATTTGACCTGATGCTATGGACCATGATCAGACGCCTCAAGTTCACTGAAATAATATATAATATTTGAATAATCGGACAATCGTCAGGCGGTGGCGGCATACTCCGCGAGGTGCCGTTCGAGCGTACCGAGAAGCTGATCCCGCGTTTCGTCCCTGACCCCCTTTAACCAGACCGCCGACAGCGAAAGGCGGTAGGACGGGACCCCCGGGGTTATCTCTATCGGCACGTATCGGACGTCCGTCACGGCCAGCCGGGACGTCCACCGTGGAACGATGGCGATGCCGATGCCGGTGCCGACCAGGCCGACGATCGTCTGCTTCTCATCGGCGACCTGGGCGATCCTGGCCGTGAAGCCGGACTGAAGGAACAGCTTGATCGTCAGGTCGTGGCTGTGCGGCCGCGACCCGCGGTCGGGAACAATGAGCGGCTCGTCGACCAAGTCTGCTATGCGGACCGACTCGCGTCGGGCGAGCCTATGCGTTGTGGGCAGCGCGACGACCGGCGTCTCCGAGAACAGGGGACGAAAGGTGAGCCGCTGGTCAAATACCTCCGGTGGCCGTACGAACGCGATGTCCAGCCGGCCCGACAGGAGCCTCGGCAGGAGCCGAATGGTCTTCTGCTCGACCAGTTCGATCCGAACGCCCGGATGTTCCGACCGGAAGTGCGGCAGCAACTGCGGCATCAGGCCGGCCGCCACGCTGTCGATCGCACCGACACGAAGCACCGGCGTCCGTATCCGTTCCAACTGGCGGAACTCGTGCTCGAGTCGGTCGGCCCGATCGATCAGGTCGCGGGCTCCTTCCATCAGCGAGGCGCCGGCATCGGTCAGGGCGACATTGCGCGTGGTCCTCGATACCAGCGAGGTGCCGAGATGCTCTTCGAGGTTTCGCACGTGGCGTCCGAGTGACGCCGGCAGCATGTCGAGCCGTTGCGCCGCCCGCCCGAAGTGCAGCGTGTCAGCCACCGCCAGGAAGCATCGCAGTTGCAACAGGTTCACGGTGCCGTCACCGCTGTAAATATTATTTATATAATTCTATGAAAATTGCCCCGCTTGCAACGACGGGGTTAAAGCTGGGCGACGACCCGCCGATTTCCGCGCGGATGGACGACTCGGCGCCCGGGAGGACGAGGAAGCATGAGGCAGTACAAGATCGCGGCGATCCCCGCTGATGGGATCGGGCCGGAAGTCATCCAGGCTGGCCAGACCGTCCTGGAAGCGCTTGCCGAGCGGCTCGGCGATGTGCGCTTCGAGATCGCGACGTTCGACTGGGGAACGGAGTACTACCGCCGCCACGGAGAGATGATGCCCGCCGACGGCCTCGAGCGCCTGCGGCAGTTCGATGCGATCTACTTCGGGTCGGTTGGCGCCCCGGACGTCCCAGACCACATCACGCTCTGGGGTCTGCGGCTGCGCATCTGCCAGGGCTTCGACCAGTACGCCAATGTTCGGCCGACGCGCATCATCCCAGGCATCACCTCGCCGCTCCGCGATGCCGGGCCCGGCGACCTCGACTGGGTGATCGTCCGCGAGAACTCCGAGGGGGAGTACTCGGGGCATGGCGGCCGTGCGCATCGCGGGCTGCCGGAGGAAGTCGGCACGGAGGTCGCCATCTTCACCCGTGTCGGCGTGACGCGGATCATGCGCTATGCGTTCAAGCTTGCGCAGTCTCGACCGAGAAGGCGCCTGACCGTGGTGACCAAGTCGAACGCGCAGCGCCACGGCATGGTCATGTGGGACGAGATCGCGGCAGAAGTCGCGAGGGAATTCCCGGACGTCACCTGGGACAAGATGCTGGTCGACGCGATGACGGTGAGGATGACGCAGAAGCCGCGGTCACTTGACACGATCGTCGCGACGAACCTGCATGCGGACATCCTGTCCGACCTCGCCGGCGCGCTTGCCGGCAGCCTAGGCATCGCACCGACCGCGAACATCGATCCGGAACGCCGCTTTCCCTCGATGTTCGAGCCGATTCACGGCTCGGCATTCGACATCACCGGCAAGGGTATCGCCAACCCGGTCGCCGCGTTCTGGACCGCCGCCCAGATGCTCGAGCACCTCGGGGAGCCGGACGCTGCCGCCAGGTTGATGCGCGCCGTCGAGCGGGTCTGCGCACTCGGTATCCGCACCCCTGACGTGGGCGGGACGGCGACCACCCGGGAAGTTACGGACGCGGTTGTGGACGCGATTCACGGCGCCAACGACTGAGTACGAGTGTCGTCAGTTGAGCGCTAACGTCGCTCCGAACGGCCTGCAGCGTCGCATGTGCCCAGTGGTCGTCATCGACGGAGCAGTTGCCGACGTCAAGCGACTGAACGGACCTTAGGCATGATCACTGCTTCATAGCTGGCCGCTGCTTGTGCGCGCGACGAATTGTAGTCTGATGAGTACGATGGCGGCCGCCGGCACGTCCATCGACCGGCCGTTTAGCGATGGTCGGACGGGTCTTCGGACAAGCTTGGTGGCCATCCGGAGCGCGACCGTCCAGCGGCCGCTTTGGAGAGCAGAGCCGGGCAGTCGGACAGGCCGCTTCCCACCCAAAGCGGAATCTCAAGGTAGCCCCCCACCCCTCACGGGACCAGCACCTCGCCCTGCATCAGCCGCCGGGCGGTGCGGAACACCACCGCACTCTGCGCCTCGCCGGCCTCGACCTCGGCGCCGACCGAGAGGATGCCGGACGGGTTGGCCACGCGGACCTCGTCGCCGGTGACCGGGCGCGCCAGGGCGTGCGCGACGGTGCCGGGCAGCCGTGCCGCCACGCCGAGGCACATGGCGCCGGTCAGCGGCACCGCGCGGTGGGCGCGTTCCATCGAGATCATGCGGATCGAGATGTCCTGGGCGCCGGCGGGCACGGTCTGGCCGTCGAGGGTGACGTAGCCGGCCGGCGCCGACACCACCGCCACCTTCGGGACCGACAGCGGGGCATCCTCGGCGCGCGCGGCCATGCCCATGGCGACGGCCGCCTGCCGGCGTATCCAGTCCAGTGCCGCCATGACCCGCCCGTCGGCCTCGATGGCGTCCGGCAGCTCGGTCCCGGCGAGGCCCAGATCCGCCGCCGCCACCAGCACGACCGGGTTGGCGGCGTCGATCATGGTCGCGGCCAGCGAGCCGAAGCCCGGCACGTCGAGCACGTCGGCGGTCCGGCCGGTCGGCAGCAGCCTGCCGGTGGCGGCACCGCCGGGATCGAGGAAGTCGAGCCGGATGCGCGCACCGGTTCCGGCGACCCCGGCGATCGCGAAGTCGCCCGCCACCGCCGCCCTGGCGCCGACGACGGGAAAGCGGGCGTGGATCACCTTGGCGGTGTTGACCTGGTGGATGCGCACCAGCGCCTCGCCGTCGCCGGCCGCCACCAGCCCCTCGTCGACCGCGAACGGGCCGACCGCCGACGACAGGTTGCCGCAGTTGCTGGCCCAGTCGACCACCGGCCGGTCGACCGCGACCTGGGCGAAGGTGTAGTCGACGTCGCAGTCCGGGCGGGACGGCGGGCCGATGATCACCGCCTTCGAGAGCGACGAGACGCCGCCGCCCATGCCGTCGATCTGGCGGCCGTAGGGGTCCGGGCTGCCGATCACCGACAGCAGGACCGGGTCGAGGGCGGAACGGTCGGCCGGCAGGTCGCGGGCATGGAAGAACACGCCCTTGCTGGAGCCGCCGCGCATGAACACGGCCGGAATGGCGCGCTGGCTCATCGTCCCGCCCTCTCGTGACGCGGGTTGCCCGAGGCGCCGAAGAACCGGCGGACCGCGGCGGCCGCCTGGTTCGGTTCCTCGTAGTGCACGAAGTGCCCGGAACCCTCGGCGAACGAGACCTGGACGTCCTCGAAATAGGCGGGCAGCACGTCCGCCCATTCCGAGCGCAGCACCGGGTCGTGGCGCCCCCAGAGGACGCGCGCCGGAACCGTGATCCTCGGGGGCCTCGGGGCCGTCCCGCCCATCACCGCAAGCCGTCCGGCGTTCGCCGAGACATACCAGTTGAAGCCGCCCTGCAGGTTGCCCGGCCGCATGAAGTTGTCGACCCAGCGCTCCAGCACGCCGTCGAAGGCGTCCTTGCGGTGGCACCAGTGCCTGAGGAAATGCCCGATATGCGCCCGGCACGTCTCGCGCGAGGCGCCGACCAGCGCGGCGGCATAGGGCATCTGGTGAAAGGTCTGGTACCAGATCTCGTTGATGTGCGCCGGCTCGCGCCACCGTGCCCCGACCCCGTGGGTGGCGCAGTTGAAGAAGAACAGGCCGGTCAGCCGCTCCGGGTGGCGGATGGCGAGGCGCTGCATGACGAAGGCGCCGACGTCATGGCCGACCACGCCGACCCGGTCCAGGCCGAGCGTGTCGAGCAGGGCGACGATGTCGTCGGCGAGCACGTCGGCGCCGGCCTGGTCGGTGCGGCCGGGTTCGGGGTTCCCGCTCTCCCCGAAGCCGCGGAAGTCCGGGGCGATCAGCCGGTAGCCGTCGGCGAGCCGGTCGATCAGCGGCTCCCAGGTCGCCCAGAACTCGGGCCAGCCGTGCAGGAGCAGCAGCGCCGGCCCCTGGCCGGCCTCCGCCACATGGGCGCGGAAGCCGTTGATGTCGTGGAATCCGTGCCGGATCTCGGCGGCCTTCCCGCCGTGCTCGAGTTCCATGGGCGCCCCTACAGCCAGCCGATCCTGCGGAATACCAGGTACGGCAGGATCGCCGACACCACCATCAGGCACAATGCGAAGGGATATCCCCATGGCAAGGCCAGCTCCGGCATCGCCTGGAAGTTCATGCCGTAGACCGACGCGATCACGGTCGGCGGCAGGAAGACCAGGGTGGCGATCGAGACGATCTTGATGATGGCGTTCTGCTCGATGTTGATCATGCCGAGCGCGGCGGCGAGCGGGGAGTCGACCTTGTTGGACAGGACCGCGGCGTGGTCGGGGCGCGCAT
>WGOB01000075.1 GCA_016124255.1 Alphaproteobacteria bacterium
CCATGGCGCGCGCCGCGGGCATGGAGGGGGCGGCGGATTACTATGTCGCGATAGACTATATCGGCGAGGACGGGCGCCCGATCGAAAACCGCTTCGCACGCCCCGGGAGCGCTGATCCGCTGCCCCCGGAACGGCATATCGGCTATGCGATCACATGGTGGGGGCTCGCGGTGATGCTCCTGGGCGTCTATTTCGCGTACCATATCAGCACTGGCCGCCTGACCATCGGCCCCAACCGCAACGCCGAGACCGGCTAATCGCTTCGATGCGCTACATCTCCACGCGCGGCCGCGCGCCGTCCGTCTCCTTCGCCGACGCCGTCCTCGCCGGCCTCGCGCCGGACGGCGGCCTCTACGTGCCGGAGACATGGCCGACATTTCCCGACCGCGACACATTCAAACGCTGCGTGGCGCTCGGCCACTACACGTTTACGGCTTACGAGGCGTTGAACGCGTTCTCCGGCGCGCTGTGGGAGGCTTCAATCGTCAACGAAGCCTATCTCGGCGCCAAACGGCCGGCGCCGCAGTGGCCGCTGACAGTTGCACCGCTCGTCCATGAGCAATCGGGCACGTGGATCCTCGAACTTTTCCACGGGCCCTCGCTCGCGTTCAAAGACATCGCGATGCAGCTCATCGGGCCGCTCTATGAGCATCTGCTGAGCGAACGCAACGAGCGCCTCACCGTCCTCTGCGCCACCTCGGGCGACACCGGCGGCGCAGCCGTCGAGGCGTTGAAGAACCGCGAGCGCATCGATCTCTTCGTGCTCTTGCCGAAGGGCCGCGTCAGCGACGTGCAGCGCCGCTTCATGACGACGTCAGGCGCCGCGAACGTGCATACGCTCGAGCTCGACGCCGATTTCGACGCCTGCCAGGCGATCCTGAAACAGCTCTTCGCCGATCGCGACTTCGCGGACCGCGCCCGGCTCTCCGCGGTCAATTCCGTGAACTGGGCGCGCATCACTGCGCAATGCGTCTACTTCCACATCGCCTCGCAGATTCTCTGCGCCCACGGCCCGGTGAGTTTCGTCGTGCCCACCGGCAATTTCGGCGACGCGCTCTCCGGCTTTGTGGCGAAGCAGATGGGCGCCCCGATCGGCAGGATCGGCGTCGCCGTCAACGCCAACGACATCGTCGCCCGCGCGCTCCACACCGGCCGCTACGAGCGCGCGCCGGCATCCCACGCGACGCTCTCGCCCGCGATGGACATCCAGGTCCCGTCCAATTTCGAACGCATCCTGTTCGAAGCGTTGGACCGCGACGCCGATCACCTGTCGCGCCTCTACGATCAGTTCGCGCAATCCGGCGCATTCGACATTCCCGCCGACGCGCTCGCGTTCCTGCGCGATCACTTCGACGCCGCCTCCGTCTCCGACGCCGACACGCGCGCCATCATGCAGGAGACGTGGGAATATGGCGGCTATCTCGCGTGTCCCCACACGGCCGTCGCGATGGGGTTCGGCCGTGACGGCCAAGCGCATCTCGACGCCCCCGTCGTCACGCTCGCAACCGCGCACCCCGCGAAGTTTCCCGACACCGTGGAAGCGGCGACGGGCCTCCGTCCGCCGCTGCCGCCCAAATGCGCCGATCTGTTTGCGCGCGAAGAAAAATTCGACGCGCTCCCCGCCGACATCGAGTTGGTGAAAGCGATTATCCGCGACCGGAGCCGCGCATGGACATAGAATTGGTCACCTTGCCGAACGGCGTGCGCGTCGCGCTCGATCCGATGCCGGCGCTGGCGACGGCTGCGGTGGGCGTCTGGCAGCGCGTGGGCGCGCGGTGGGAGCGGCCCGAGGAGAACGGCGTCGCGCACCTCTTCGAGCACATGGCGTTCAAGGGCGCAGGCGCTCGCGACGCCCGCGCTTACGCCGAAGCCATCGAATCCGTCGGCGGCGCGATGAACGCGCAGACCGGCTATGAGCGCACGTCCTATTATGCGCGCGTGGTCTCCGAGCATGCGCCGTTCGCGCTCGATCTCATCGCCGACATTCTGCTCGATCCGCATTGGGCGCGGGATGATCTGGAGAAGGAGAAAGGCGTCGTCGCGCAGGAGCGCGGCGAGGCGTATGACCAGCCCGAGGACCGGGTGTTTGAGCTGCATCAGGGCGTGCTCTATCCCGATCAGCCGCTCGGGCGTCCCATTCTGGGTACGGATGAAACGCTGAAGGGCGTCAGCGTGGAGAGCTTGGTCGCGTTCCGCGCGCAGCACATGGCGCCGGCGCGCGTGGTCATCTCGGTCGCCGGCGCGTTCGATCGTGACGCCATCCTCGACGCGGCGCACCGCCGTTTCGCGGCTCTCGCGGCGCGGCCGGACGCGCCGGCACAGGCCGCGGCTCCTCAGAGCGGGGTCAGCGCGGAAGCGCGGAAGCTGGAACAGACGCATCTCGTGCTCTCGCTTGCCGCGCCCGGCGCGAAAGACGAGCGCAGCTACGCTGCGCGCCTGATGTCGGAGATCTATGGCGGGGGCATGAGCTCGCGCCTCTTCCAGGAGGTGCGCGAGACGCGCGGCCTCGTCTACGCAATCGATTCCTTCGTCGACCAGGTGGAGGAGACGGGGCGGCTCGGCATCTATGCCGGATGCGACGCCAGGAACGCCGCTGAAGTCGTGCGGATCGCCGCCGATCTTCTGGAGGCGCTCGCCGCCGATGGGCCGAGCGAGGGCGAACTCTCGCGCGCCAAGGCGGTGGCGGGCGCGGGGCTGCTGATGGGGGCGGAGGCGCCGCTCGCCCGCGCCGACGCCCGCGCCAATCAGCTCTTTCTCCGCGGCGCGCTGATGCCGTTCGGGGAAATTCGGGCCAAGATTGAAGCGGTGACGGCCGCCGACGTGCAGTCCGCCGCCGCCGCCGCGCTTGCGGGACCGCCCTGCGCCGCCGCGATCGGCCCCAAGGCGGGGCTTGCGGCGGCGGAGGCGTTTCGGGCACGCTTCGCCAGCTGACACCGCGGAGCGATCCGCGCCTTAGGACCCCGAAACCGCCGCATGGCCTTCTTGCGCCGCGAACCTGACGCCCACGAGGGCCGCCTGTCCGGCGGCGGCGTGATGCTGCGCCATCCCGAACTGCGCGACTTCAGCGAATGGTCCGATCTGCGGCTCGCCAGCCGGGGGTTCCTGACGCCCTGGGAGCCGACTTGGCCCGAGGATGAATTCTTGAAGTCGTCGTTCCGCTATCGCATCCGCCGCTACATGCAGGATGTGGAGGACGACAAGGCGTATCCGTTCTTCGTTTTTCGCTTGAGCGACGACGCTCTCGTCGGCGGCGTCACGCTCTCGCAGGTGCGGCGCGGCGCGGCGATGTCGGCGACGATCGGCTATTGGGTCGGCGCGCCCTATCAGCGGCGCGGCTATGTGACCGCCGCTGTCGGACTCATCGTCCGGTTCGCGTTCGAGGACTTAAATCTCCATCGCGTCGAAGCCGCCTGCCAGCCAGACAATCACGCCTCCCAAGGCGTGCTCGCGAAAAACGGCTTCCAGCTCGAAGGCAAGGCGCTCTCCTATCTCAAGATCAACGGCGCCTGGCGCGATCACCTGCTCTTCGCGCGCGTGCGCGAGGAGAGCGTATGAGCGCGTTTCCCGAACTGGCGGCCGCCGCGGGGCCCGGACGTCTCGAGCCGTTCCTGCAGCCGGTCGCCCGGCTTTCTGACGGCGCGCTCGTCGGGTTTGAGGCGCTCGCGCGCTGGCGGCGCGACGACGGCGTCGTCGAGGGCGCCGCATCGTTCTTCCCCAAAGGTCCGTGGACGGATGAAAACGCCGAGGTCGGGCGCGCCGTCGGCGCCGCCGCCATCGAGACGTTTGCGGCCTGGTCGCGCCCGCGCAGCGCGCATCTGTCGATCAACATCATCGGCCGCGATCTTCATGACGGGGCGGCGCGAAAGCTCGCGGATCTGGCGCAGGCGCGCGGCGTCGGCCCCGGTGAATTGGTCATGGAGCTGACCGAGCACCATGCGCTCCCCGACCTGTCGGCCGCGGCGGCGGAGCTGGGCGCGCTGCGTGATCGCGGTGTGCGCATTGCGCTCGACGATTTCGGCACGGGCCATTCCTCGCTCACCTGGCTTGCGCAATTGCCGATCGATGCGCTGAAGCTCGATCAATCCTTCGTCAGCCGCGTGGCGGAGCCTGGCGTGGAAGCCGTGGTGATCGCGTCGGTGCTGTCGCTGGCGCGCGCGCTCGGTCTCGACGTGGTCGCTGAGGGGCTCGAAACCGAGGCGCAACGCGCCGCGCTTCTCGCCCGCGGCTGCGCCTACGGGCAGGGACGGCTCTTCGCCATGCCGCTGCCCGCGGCGGAAGCGTTTGCGCTGTTTGAGCAGCGCGCCGCAACGATCTAATTTGCGGATCGGCGCCAGCGCGCCAGAACCCTCTAGAGCATCTTCCGACCTACTGGAATCGCTTTGCGATTCCGAGGTCGGATAAAGTTGCTCTAGGCGCTGCCGATCTCGCCGGCGAGCTGCGAGGGATCGAATCCAAGCCTCTTGATGGCTTGGCTCCATTTGTCGGCGTGATCGTCGCCAAAGATGATCGCGTCGTCGGGATCGGGATCCACGACGAGCCACGCGTTGCGGCGCATTTCGCTCTCGAGCTGGCCCGCGCTCCAGCCCGAGCAACCGAGCGCCAGCACGAAGCGCGACGGGGCGTTGTCGCCGCTCATCGTTTCCAGGACTTCGCGCGTCGCGGTCAGGCACACGCCCGGCGAGACGGCTTGCGTCGCCTGCGGGAGGCTGAAATCCTCGGAGTGCAGCACGTATCCACGATCCGGCCGCACCGGACCGCCGTCGAGCACCTGGCGCGGTGCAAGCTTTTGATCGGCCTCGATGCCCAGATGCTCAAGCACAACGCCGAGGTTGAGTTCGTCGCGCGGCTTGTTCACCACAAGCCCAAACGCCTGTTCCTCGGTGTGGAGGCAGAGCACGATCACGGCTTTGTCGAAGCGGGAATCCCCGATCCCCGGCATGGCCACGAGCAGCTTGCCCTGGAGCGATCCGTCCATGCGCGCACCCTTGCGCGTCCGACGCGCCCTCGCAAGGGGTCGAAAGGCGCGGCCGGACGCGCTATGGGAGCGCGAACGCACGATGCGAGGAGATGAGCATGATCAAAGTCGGCGACGCCCTGCCCGAAGCCACCTTCACCGCGCCCGGCGCAGAAGGGCCCAAGCAGGTGACGACAGGGGAGGTCTTCAAGGGCAAGACGGTGGCGCTGTTCGCAGTCCCCGGCGCGTTCACGCCAACCTGTTCGGCGCGCCACCTGCCGAGTTTCCGCGACAAGGCGGCGGAGCTGCAGGCCAAGGGCGTGGACCTGATCGCCTGCACGGCCGTCAACGACGTCTTCGTGATGAGCGCCTGGGCCAAGGATCAGCATACGGACGATAAGGTCATGATGCTGTCGGACGGGAACGGCGCGTTCGCCAAGGCGCTCGGCCTCACGTTCGACGGCGCCCGCTTCGGGATGGGCGAGCGCTCGCAGCGCTATTCCATGATCGTGCGGGACGGCGTCGTGGCTGAACTGAACGTAGAGGCGCCGGGCGAGTACAAAGTCTCAAGCGCGGAATACATGCTTGGGCAACTTGCCTGAACGGCGCATTCAGTCGCGCTAACCAAATCAGAATCGGCGCCGCCTAGGCGGGTGCGGCATTGCGCAGCGCCCGCCGAGGGGCCATTTCCTTCAAGCGCGGGCGTCCCCGCGCCGCGTTAAGTTGCGAGCAAGGGCTTGCTGAGCTTTGCGTAACCTCGCCGCTTTAGAAAAGAGCGTCGATCAGGTGGGGATTTGCCGGTGGCTGACGTGAACCTTCCGCTGCTTGTCTTTCTTGTGCTTGCCGTGGTGGTGGCGTTCTCCGCCATCAAGTCCGTGCCGCAGGGACGGCAATGGACGGTCGAACGCTTCGGCCGGTTTACACGCGTGCTCAGGCCCGGCATCGCTTTCATCGTCCCGTTCGTCGATCGCGTCGGCCGCCGCCTGTCGATGATGGAGACCGTGCTCGACGTGCCGCGGCAAGAGGTGATCACGAAGGACAACGCCGTTGTCTCGGTCGATGCGGTCGTGTTCATCCAGGTGATCGATGCGCCGAAGGCGGCGTATGAGGTTGAGAACCTCACCCAAGCGATCCTCAACCTCGCGCTAACCAACGTCCGCACGGTCGTCGGATCAATGGAGCTCGACGAGGTGCTCTCGCAGCGCGACGCAATCAATGCGCGCCTGCTCACCGTGATCGACGCCGCCACCCATCCCTGGGGCGTGAAGGTCACGCGGATCGAGATCAAAGATCTTGCGCCGCCGGCCGACCTCACCGCCGCGATGGCGCGCCAGATGAAGGCCGAACGCGAGCGGCGCGCGCTGATCCTTGAAGCCGAGGGCGAGAAGCAATCCGCGATCCTGCGCGCGGAAGGCGCAAAGCAGGCCGCGATCCTCGAAGCCGAAGGACGCCGCGAAGCCGCCTTCCGCGACGCTGAAGCGCGCGAACGCGAAGCGGAAGCCGAAGCGCGCGCGACCGACGTTGTCTCCGAGGCGATCGGCAAGGGCGACGTGAACGCCATCAATTACTTCCTTGGGCTCAAATACATCGAGGCGTTCGGTCAACTCGCCACCTCGCAGCAACAGCGCACCGTCATCGTGCCGGCGGATTTCGGCGGGATCGCGGGCTTCGCCGAAAGCATGAAGGCATTGATCGAGTCGCAGCGCGGCGCGCCCACGCGCACGGCCGCGCCGATTGTGAAATAGGCGCTGCGCCGGCGCGCACCCACTAGGAGCAATCTCCCACGATCGCCATATTGATCGCGCGGAGGAGGGCGGAAGCCGATGGACGGTCTGATTGCGTTCGTGAACTATCTTGAGCCTTGGCACTGGGCGGCGCTCGGGCTTGTTTTGCTCGTCGCGGAGGTCTCCACCGGCACCACGTTCCTGCTCTGGCCGGCGCTCGCCGCCGGCTTCACTGCGCTCGTCGCCTGGTTGGGCGGCGTCGACGGGCCCACGCAATTGGGACTCTTCGCGGTGTTGACGCTCGCGCTGACCTGGCTCGGGGCGCGTTATGTCCGCGGGCGGTGGCTGCAGCCGGCTCAGGATTCAAAGCTGAACGAGCGCGGCCAGCAGATGATCGGCCAGCGCGGCATGGCGATTGACGCGTTCGTCAACGGCGAAGGCGCAGTGAAACTTGGCGACACGCGCTGGCGCGCGTTGAGCGCTGATGCGATCGCGGCCGGGGATTCTGTGATCGTGGTCTCCGCAGACGGGCCGACGCTCACGGTTTCTCGCGCCTAGCTTCGCGCCGCTTCCAGCATCTGGCGCAGCTTGATCAGCAACGGCAGCGCGCGGGCGAATTCATCCGCGCTCACGATGTCGTAGGAGGGGCGCGCTCGCGCCCGCTCCCGCCAATTGGCGCGCCTCACCGAACGCGTCGCCCACACGGCGCGCCGGCGCGCCCGAAACTACCCGCGCAATGCGCGGATCGCGCTGCGCGCCAGCGCATCGGCGCGTTCGTTCATTGGGTCGCCGGCATGGCCCTTCACCCACTTCCAGTGCACACTGTGACGCGCTTGCGCCTCGTCGAGGCGACGCCAGAGATCTTCATTGGCCACGGGCTTCCTGTCTGCTGTGCGCCAGCCGTTCTTCTTCCAATTGTGGATCCACTGGGTGACGCCGTTCTTCACGTATTGGCTGTCCGTGTGCAGATGAACGTGCGATGCGCGCGTCAACGCTTCGAGCGCCGCGATCGCGCCCATCAATTCCATGCGGTTGTTGGTGGTGACGGCCTCGGCGCCGGAGAGCTCTTTCTCCGTGTCGCCGTAGACGAGGACGGCGCCCCAGCCGCCGGGGCCCGGATTGCCGCTGCACGCGCCGTCCGTCCAGATTTCGACAGGCTTGCTCATTCGCCCGCCTTAAGAGGATTCGCCGCGTCGCGATCGGGCCTGCGGATAACCCACGCGAGCGCGCCGGTCATCGCGCCGACGAGCGCGCCGTAGAGACTGACCAGCAAAGGCAAGACCAGCGCCGCGGCCGATGAGGCTTCGCCCCGAAGTGCGGCGCCGAATTGCGCGCCCCAGATCAGCAGATAGACCGCTGCTGGAATGAGCAGTCCAATCGCTGCGCCGGGAGCGGCGTAAGTCGTCAGCGAGCGCCAACCGCGCCGCTGCGCCAGACCATGCCACGCGACGCCCAGCGTCACCGCGATCGACGCCGTGGGCGCGATGGTGACGAACAGCCAGAACGGCAGCGCAAACAGCGTCGCCGCGCGGCCGCCGACGACGCTCGCAAGCGCGAACGAGGCCAGCGCACCGATCGTTCCCGCCGCCAGCGCGCCGATCAACATTGCGCGAAAGATCGGATCGCGATTCATCGCGCGATCTGGTCGGGGCGGCGCACGAGCCAGAAGATCGCGCCGGCCAGGGGCCCCGCGATCAGCGCCGTCGGCGCGATGGCGAAGATCTGCGCCGTCTCAAGTCCAGTGGTGAGCGAAATGACCAGCAGATTGAGCGAACACGCGACCAGACCAACGAGGATGTAGGGGATCGGTCCCTTGCGCCGGAGCAACACCAATGTCGCGTGCGCCGGCAGGCCGACGATGGCCGTCGAAGGCGCGCCATAGACGAGGCCAAGCATCGCGCCGATCGCGAACGCGGTGAGCGTGGAGTCCACGCGACCCTGCAGAAGCGGCGAACTGCCTTGCGTCAGAGCGGTGGCGACGCCCATGGCCAGCGGCGCCGCGACCAGCACCGCGACCGCCAGGCGCGCCCAGCCGAGCACGCGCGCAAAGGGCGCGCGTTCACGCTTCTCTGCAGCGTGTTCGGACTGGCCTCCTGTGAAGGCGTTCTTCATGCCGGCCCCGTTTGCGTGAGCTGCAACCGATGCGCGCAGCGCAGCGCGCCGTCAAGCTAGGCGCCGTAATCGGCCGCGCCCTTCGCCTTGCGGTGGAAATCGAGCTTGTCGGCGTATTCCATCGGGTCCTTCGGACGCACCAGCGCGCCCGGCGGCGCAGCGCTCCAATCAGCGAGGCGCGTGGCGAAGAAACGCATCGCGGCGCCGCGGGAGAGTATCGGCAGCGCAGCGACTTCGTCAGGGCTCAGCGGGCGCACGCTCTGATATCCCGCGATCAGGTGCGCGCCGCGCGTGATGTTGTAGTCGCGTCCATCGAAGCACCAGGCGTTGAGGCAGACCGCGAGGTCGTAGGCGAACGCGTCGGTGCAGGCGAAATAGAAATCAATAACGCCGGACAGCGCATCGCCCAGGAAGAGCGCGTTGTCAGGGAAGAGATCGGCGTGAATGACGCCGCGCGGCAGCGTTTCCGGCCACGCTTGCTGAAGCGCGTCGAGATCGGCGCTCACGGCGGCGCGCAGTCCCGGGCGCATCGCTTCCGCATCGTCGAGACGCGGGCTCACAAGGCGCGCCCATGCCGTGAGGCTGAGCGCATTGGCCCGGCCTGCGCTGAAGTCCGCGAGCGCTGCATGCATGTGCGCCAGCGTCTCGCCGACGGCGCGGCACTGGGCAGCGCTCGGCCGCCGCGGCGACACCCCGCGCAGGAACGCGATGATTGCGGCGCTCTTGCCGCACACGGTGGAGAGCGTTGCGCCATCGCGGCGGCGCATCGGGCGCGGCGCGGGGAAGCCGCGATCGGCAAGCGCTTCCGTCACCGCCATGAAGAAGGGCAGGTCCGCGGGCGCGACGCGCTTCTCGTAGATCGTCAAAATGAAGCGCCCGCGTTCGGTCTCCAATAGGAAGTTGGAATTCTCCACGCCTTCGGCGATGCCTTTCAAAGCCGTCGCCTCGCCCAAATCGTAGGCCGCCAAAAGATCGCGCAAGTCGTCGTCGGAGAGATCGGTGTAGACCGCCATCACCCGCTCCCGCCGCGTTCGATGCGGACGGGCGCCCGCTCTTCGTCCAATTGTACGACCCAATCGGCCTTGTGGCCGCCCGCGAGCATGGCGCGCGTCACCCGCTCATAATGCTGGATGAAACGGTCGAGCGCGGCGTGCTCCAGGCCGGAGAGCTGGCGGCCGAGCGTCTCCTTCTCCTGCTCGGCGCGCCAGGCGCGCACGATGTCGAAATTCGGCGCCTGCAAATAGATCGTCGCATCGAATTGGCGGAAGAAGATCGGATAGCGCGTCGCCAGCGGCGTCAGCATGTGGTTGCGCCAGATGCGGTGGGGATCCTCGATCTCCTCCAGCGCATTGATCGGACCGGTCGGCGTGCCGACCGGGGGCGCCGCCGGAATCAACCAGCCGTCGATCACGATCACATCGGGACGCCCGACGAACACCGGCCAGTCTTTTTCCGGCGCCCGATCGTCGCGCGCTTTGTCGAAGCGGGGCAGGCGCGTTTCCTGATCCGGGCGCGCGCTCATCAGGGCGCCGACGCAGGTGCGCGCGAACTCAAGATCGTGGGTGCCGGGCGGGCCGCGCGTGATGAACAGCGGATGGATCGCGCGCGCCATCTCTTCGCGTTCGGCCAGCGTCAGATAGACATCGTCCAGTGAGAAGTGGGCGACGCGCAGGCCGCTGTCGCGCGCGAAGGCGCAACAGTGGAAGCTCTTGCCGCAGCCCTGCGCGCCGCCGAGGCCGATCATCGCGGGGCGCTGGGGGCGCGTGGCGATGATCTCCCGCGCCAAGCCGTCGAGAAGATCGACCACGGACGCCGTCATGGCGCCGCCAGCACCCGCGGCAGCTTGAAGACGACGTCTTCCGCGGTCACCCGCACCTCCTCCACGGTGACGTCGAAGCGGCGCCCCAGCGCGGCGATCAGGCCCTCCACCAGTTCTTCTGGCGCGCTCGCGCCGGCCGTCACGCCGACGCAGCGCGCGTCGGCAAACCACGCCCAGTCCACGTCGCCCGCCGCCCCGATAAGGCGCGCGTCCCGCGCGCCGGCGCGGCGCGCCACTTCGACAAGGCGCACGGAGTTCGATGAGTTCGGCGCGCCGATCACCAGGACAAGATCGGCGTCGCGCGCCAGCGCCTTCACCGCGTCCTGGCGGTTGGTGGTGGCGTAGCAAATGTCTTCCTTGTGCGGGGCGGCGATGTCGGGGAAACGCGCCTGAAGCGCCGCCACGATTTCGGCCGTGTCTTCCACGGACAGCGTCGTCTGCGTTGCGAATGCGAGGTTGGCCGGATCGCGCGGCGTGAACGCGCGGGCGTCCTCCACCGTTTCAATCAAGGCGATCGCGCCCTCCGGCAATTGCCCCATCGTGCCGATGACCTCGGGATGGCCGGCGTGCCCGATCAGCACGATCTCGCGCCCCGCGTCATGCTGGCGCTGCGCCTCCACGTGGACCTTGGAGACGAGCGGGCAGGTGGCGTCGACATAGATCATGTTGCGCCGCGCCGCCGCCGCGGGGACCGCTTTGGGCACGCCGTGGGCGGAGAAGATCACCGGGCGGTCATCGGGGCATTCGTCGAGTTCTTCCACGAAAACGGCGCCCATCGCCTCAAGCCGCTCCACCACGTGGCGGTTGTGGACGATTTCGTGGCGCACGAAGACCGGGGCCCCCCATTTCTCCAGCGCCCGCTCTACGATCTGGATCGCCCGGTCGACGCCCGCGCAGAATCCCCGCGGCGCGGCCAGCAGCACGGTCAGCGGCGGTTTTGAACGGGCGGGGGCGGGCGATGTCATGGGCTCCACGAGACGGCTGGGGAGGGAGGCGCCGCGTCCCGTTGCCGGGGCGCGGCGGCGCGGCTATCAGAGCCAATATCGGCCCGCGCGGCGCTGAGAGCCAGAGGCGGTCCGCTGCGGGCGCGCCCCAGCGCGGCCTCGACGCGGAAAAGGGGAAGATCATGCATTGGAAGGCCGTTGTCGTTGCGCTGGCGCTGTTGCCGCTGGCGGCCTGCTCGACGCGCGAGGGCCGCACCGCGGAGATTCCCGGCGGCCCGTCCGAATCATCCACCTCGGGCGCGCGTTCGCCCAGCATGCTCGCCCGCATGTTCGGCAATGACAATCGTCCCAACGCCGGCCCGTGCCCGCTGATGGGGGTTCTTTACGACAGTTCCCGCGTCGTCGAGTTCGCCACGCCCGAGGAACGCTACGCCAACATCCGCTTCACCGGGGAAATGCAGGGCGTGCGCGGCCTCTGCCGCTACGTCGACGACGATCCCATCGAGATGAACCTCGAGATCGACATGGCGTTTGGGCGCGGGCAGGCGGGCGCTGGCGAACGCTCGCGCGTGTTCCGCTACTGGGTCGCCGTCGCGCGCCGGGGCCGTGCGCCGATCGAGAAGCAATATTACGATATCGAGGTGCGTTTCGACGACGACGAGCAGGTCGTCACCGGCACCGAAGAGATTCGGCGCATCATCATCCCGCGGGCCAATTCAGAAGTGTCCGGCGACAATTTCGAGGTGCTGGTCGGCTTTGAGCTCACGCCGGCGCAATTGCAGTTCAACCGCGACGGCAAACGCTTCCGCATCGACGCCGCCGCGGCGGCGAGCCCGGGCTAGATGGGCGCCGCCCGCGGCGCCGACGAGAAGACGCGCGTCGCGCCGCGGCCGGCGCTCGACCGCACGTTGGGCCGCGCGCGCTACGCGGTGGCGCAAGGTGCGCGCGTTGCCTGGTATATGAGCCATTATCTGCTCGCGCGGCGCCTTTCTGGTCCGTTCAACCGGCCCGACGAGCCGCGCTTCGAGCCGCAGGCCGAGGAAGGCGATCCCGGCCGCATCCGAGCCGCGTTCCTCGCTCTCTTCGCGCGTGACCGGGCCAATATCGAAGCCGGGCTTTACCCCGCGCCGCACGATGTCGGCGTGGACCAGGCGCTCACGGCGATGCGCGACAGCGCGCGCTTCTTCGCGGACTTGCCTAATGTCGATCGCCGGCGTCTGGAACGCGCGGGCGCGGAGGTGCGCGCCGCCAACGACCGTGCGCGGTATCCTGCGTATTACCTGCAGAATTTCCACTACCAGACCGGCGGCTGGCTCACGCCGGAGAGCGCGGCGCTCTACGACATGCAGGTCGAAGTGCTGTTCGGCGGCGCCGCCGACGCCATGCGCCGGATCGCCCTCGGCGCGCTCGCGCGCGGGATGCGCGGGCGCGATCAGCGCCGCCTGCATCTGCTCGACGTCGGCTGCGGCAATGGGCGCTTCCTGGCGCAGACGCTGGGCGCGTTTCCAAAGCTGAACGCGACCGGGCTCGATCTTTCACCGGCCTATGTGGAAGCGGCGCGCGCGCGGCTGGCCCCCTGGCCGCAGGCGGACGCCGTCGTCGGCGCAGCGGAGACAATCCCGTTCGATGACGGTGCGTTTGAAGCCGCCGTCAGCGTCTATCTCTTTCATGAACTGCCGCCGCGCATTCGCCGCGATGTCGCGCGCGAACTGGCGCGTGTTATGGCGCCGGGCGCCACGCTGGTGGTCGCTGACTCGCTGCAGAGCGGAGACGCCGCCGATCTCGACCGAATGCTGGAATATTTCCCGGTCGGCTTCCACGAGCCCTATTTTAAATCCTATCTCGGCGAAGATCTGATTGCGCTGTTCGAAGACGTCGGGTTCGCCCACATTGAGACCGAACTCGCGTTTTTGACGAAAGTCCTGCGGTTCGCGCGGCGCTAGAGCAACATCCGACCTACTGGAATCGCTTTGCGATTCCGAGGTCGGATAAGGTTGCTCTATATGCAAATGTGCAGAGCATCTTTTTCCGACCATTCGATCGCAGGGGCGATCGCGTATGGTCGGAAGATGCTCTAGAACGCGCGATCGTCGACGCCGAAAGTCGGCAGGAGAGTCGGCGGCGGGGCCCCATCCAGGATCGGCGCGCTTGCGCCGAATGCGTCTCCATCCTCGCGGGACGGTTCCGCGCGTGTCGTCTCTTCGAAGTCTCGGGCGGTCCGGCGCACGGGCACGAACACCGCGCTTGTCGGCGCGTTCGCGACCGGGGCCGCCGCGACGCGTTCAATACGCTCGCTTTCCGGAGCGGACGTGTCATCGCTGGCCGGCGCGACGAACGCTTGGGATTCGACGAGCGGCGCGCCGGAGGTCTCGTCGCCGGCGCCCAATCCGCCGGTGATCATGAACGCCGTTCCGCCCATGGCGGCGAAGAACACGGCGGCGAAAACCGCGGCGCCGAACAACGCCACCTTCATCGGCGACGGCGGCGCAGCGTCGGGCCCGTGCTCGGCATCGTGGCTCAACAGATAATCGGCGTGGTTGTGCGCGCGCATAGCGAAGGTCCCTCGCGTGATGTCCGAGAGAACCGCGCCGGTCATGATTGGTTCCGGCCACACTTGGTTCGCGGGCCGGATGTTGCGGATTGTTCCCGCCAGGCTTAACAAACGTAAAGGGGTGGTCGCCGGTGCCTGACGTCTTCATCTCATATAAGCGCGAGGAGCGAGCGCGGTGCGAGCGGATCGCGTCAAAGTTGCGCGCGCTCGGGCTCGACGTGTGGTTCGACGCCAAGCTTGAAGCGGGCAAGAATTTCGACCGCGAGATCGAAGCCTCCGTCGCCAAGTCGAAGGCGGTGCTGGTGCTTTGGTCCGCGAATTCCGTCGACAGCCAGTGGGTGCGCAATGAGGCGGGGTTCGGCCTCAAGTACGAAAAGCTGGTCGCCGCGCGGCTGAGCGCTTGCGATCTGCCGCTGGCCTTTTCCGCGGTTCATTACGAGGACCTGTTCGACCCCAATTTCCAGGACGACGACGCGGGGTGGCTGCGGCTTCTCGACCGGATTTCGAAGCTCGTAGGGCGTCCCTCCATCGTGTCCTACAGCCAGGCGCTGGCGCAGGCGGCTTTGCCGCTTGAGGCCTGGGCGCGCGCCAATGCGGCCGATCCCCTGGCGCGTCAGATCAAGGCCAAGGCGGACCTCCTGGGCGGCTCGGCGCGCGCGGCGGAGGACGCCGAGGCGCCCAAGCGCAGCGCCGCGCCGATGGTGATCGCCGCGATCGCTGCGCTGGCGGTGGGCGCGGGTGTTGGCGCGTTCGCGATGCGGGCGCTTGGGCCCGTCGGCGAGGCGACGGCGGAAGTCACATCCGCCGCCGCACCGTCGCCGCCGACC
>WGOB01000008.1 GCA_016124255.1 Alphaproteobacteria bacterium
AGCTCGGCGCGCGTCATTGCCTGGCCGGAGAAGCTCTCGATCTCCCGATCGCCGATGCGGATGCGCGCGACCGACCCCGGCGCCCCGTCCTCGCTCTCATAATTGATCCCCGCGCTTGCGAGCGCACTCTTGGCGATGTCGCAGGAGCTGCGGAATTGCTGCGCCCCCCCGGTGAGGTCGAGCTGGAAGCTGCACTCCGCCGGATCGGCGATCACGGTCGCCGGCGCCGTCGCCAACGCATTCGCGAGATCGGGGTTGCCCGCCCGCGTCAGCATCTGAAAGCCGGGAAAGTAGAGGACGAGCATCAAGATCATGCCGAACAGCATGACCGGCTTGCGCCCGACCTTGTCCGAGAGCCACGCAAAAAACATGTAGAGCGGCGCTGATAGGATCACGATCGCGATCATGAACTGGTTCACGGTCGGCGAGTCGAACTTGAGAATCCGCTCCAGATAGAATTGCGCGTAGAAGTGCGCCGTGTACCACACCACGCCCTGTGCGATCATGATCGCAAACAGCGCGATCAGCACGATCTTGAGATTGCGCCACTCGAAGAAGCTCTCCGCGTAGGCCCGCTTCGACGTCGCGCCTTCCTCCTTCAGCTTCTGGAACGCGGGGCTCTCTTCCAGCTGCAGCCGGATCCACACCGAAACGGCCAAGAGCCCGATCGAGATCAGAAAGGGGATGCGCCATCCCCACGCCCGGAACGCGTCTTCGCCCATGTACGACCGGATCGCCAGCACCACCGCCAGCGCCCCGATCAGCCCGATCGACGCCGACGTCTGGATCCAGCCTGTAGAGCGCCCCCGCGCGCCAGGCGCGGCGTGCTCGGCCACGTAGATCGCCGCGCCGCCATACTCGCCGCCGAGCGCGAAGCCTTGCAGCACCCGGCACCCCACCAGCAGCACCGGCGCCCACACCCCGATATCCGCATAAGTGGGAAGAAGCCCGATCGCGAAAGTCGCCAGGCCCATCAGCGTGATCGTGATCAGGAAAGCGCCTTTGCGCCCGGTGGAGTCCCCGATCTTGCCGAAGACCAGCGCCCCAAGCGGCCGCACGATAAACCCCACCGCGAACGTCAGCAGCGTAAAGACGAACGCCTGCTGGTCCGGCAGGTTGGCGAAGAAATGCGGCGCCATGATCGACGCCAGCGCGCCGTAGACGAAGAAATCGTACCACTCGAACACGGTCCCGGCGGTCGATGCGGCCACCACCATGCGCATCTTCGCGGGGGAGACCTCTCCGCCGCCTTGCGGCGCGGCTGCGGCATCTGACATCGGTTTCCTTCCCCCGGTTGCGCCCACAGCGGCTGGCCCCCGCCGCCGCTCAATTTGTCGCTGTTCGCCCTGTCTGTCGCCTTATTGTCAAGCGTGAAGCGCGCATGGTATCGGCCCCTTGGGCGCGCGGGTCGGAGATTCTGCGCGAGCCCAGGGATTCAGCCGCATCGAGGGGTCCGGAAGCGCAGGCGGGAAAGCCGCTCGCGGACGGCCTCGCGGGCGGCGCCGCAAACGGGACGTTCGTGGCTCAGACTCAGGAAATATCCGAATCCGCCGAGCGCTACGCTCAGGCCGCGTTCGAACTCGCCCGCGACCAGAAGGCGCTCCCCGCCCTGGAGACGGATTTCGCAAAGTTTTTAGAGGCTTGGCAGGAGAGTTCGGACCTCCGAACCGCTGCGGAATCGCCCCTGATCGACCCCGAGGAGAAAGCGAGGGCGCTGGTCGCCGTCGCCGCCAAGCTTGGGCTCTCCGACCTCGGCGCCAAGGTGATCGGCGTCGCCGCACAGAACCGCCGCGCCGGCGAACTGCCGATGATCATCGCCGCCTTCCGCGCCAAGCAGGCGCAGGAGCGCGGCGCGCGCCAGGCCGAGATCATCTCCGCGGCGCCCCTTTCCGACGCGCAGCGCGACTCGATCCTCGCCGCTCTGAAGAAAAGCCTCGGCGCCGAGATCGAAGCTGAGACCAGCGTGGATGAGCGCCTGATCGGCGGCTTCGTCGTCCGCGTCGGCTCCCGCCAGTTCGACGCCTCGCTTCGCGCCAAACTCGATTCCCTGAAACTCGCCCTCAAGACCGCCTAGAAGGAAGACGCGCCATGGACGTCCGCGCCGCCGAAATTTCCGCAATCCTGAAAGAACAGATCAAAGGCTTCGGCGCCGAAGCGCAGGTGGCCGATGTCGGCCGCGTGCTCTCCGTCGGCGACGGCATCGCCCGCGTCTACGGCCTCGACAACGTCCAGGCCGGCGAAATGGTCGAGTTTCCGGGCGGCGTGAAGGGCATGGCGCTGAACCTGGAGCGCGACAATGTCGGCGTCGTGATCTTCGGCGAAGACCGCGGCCTGAAGGAAGGCGACACCGTCAAGCGCCTCGGCGAAATCGTGGACGTGCCGGTTGGCAAAGGCCTGCTCGGCCGCGTGGTGAACCCGCTCGGCGAGCCCATCGACGGTAAAGGCCCGATCCCGGGCGCTGAGCGCCGCCGCGTCGACGTGAAGGCGCCGGGCATCATCCCGCGCCGCTCCGTGCACGAGCCGATGCAGACCGGCATCAAGGCGATCGATGCGCTGATCCCGATCGGCCGCGGCCAGCGCGAACTGATCATCGGCGACCGCCAGACCGGCAAGACCGCCATCGCCATCGATACGATCCTCTATCAGCGCGACGCCCACGAGAAGAACGCGCCGGAGAAGGAAAAGCTCTACTGCATCTACGTCGTCGTCGGCCAGAAGCGCTCCACGGTCGCGCAAATCGCCAAGACGTTGGAAGACAAGGGCGCGCTGCAATATTCGATCATCGTCGCCGCGACCGCGTCGGAGCCCGCGCCGCTGCAATTCATCGCGCCCTTCGCCGGCTGCGCCATGGGCGAATGGTTCCGCGACAACGGCATGCACGCGCTCATCATTTATGACGACTTGTCCAAGCAGGCTGTCGCCTACCGCCAGATGTCGCTGCTCCTGCGCCGCCCGCCGGGCCGCGAAGCCTATCCGGGCGACGTGTTCTATCTCCACTCGCGCTTGCTCGAACGCGCCGCGAAGCTCAACGAAGACAACAAGGCCGGCTCACTCACCGCACTTCCTGTGATCGAAACGCAGGCCAATGACGTCTCGGCCTACATTCCGACGAACGTCATCTCGATCACCGACGGCCAGATCTTCCTGGAGACCGATCTCTTCTTCTCCGGCGTCCGCCCGGCGGTGAACGTCGGCATCTCGGTCTCCCGCGTGGGTTCTTCCGCCCAGGTGAAGGCGATGAAGCAGGTCGCCGGCGCAATCAAAGGCGAACTCGCACAATACCGCGAAATGGCCGCCTTCGCGAAATTCGGCTCCGACCTCGACGCCGCCACGCAGCGTCTGCTCGCGCGCGGCGCCCGCCTCACCGAAGTACTGAAGCAGGATCAGTTCGCACCCGTTCCGGTGGAAGAGCAGGTGATCCTGATTTATGCCGGCACCCGCGGCTTCCTCGATAAGGTCGCGGTGGAGGATGTCCGCCGCTACGAGAGCGAACTCGTTGCCTGGCTGCGGTCGAAGAAAGCAAGCTTGCTCGACGATCTCCGCGCCAAGAAGGACATCAAGGAGGGCGGCCTGGAGGACAAGATCAAAGCCGCCCTCGAAGAATTCGCCGGCGTGTTCGCATGATGGCTAGGGCCTTCGCAGCGATCCGCCTTCCTCCCCTGTTCACAGGCGCGGTGGCCGCGCAGCGGCCGGAGGGGGTGCGCTCCCTCTGTCATGCATTGCATGACAGCTCCCCCGCATGCGGGGAAGCAAACCGGAGTTTCTCATGCCGTCGCTGAAGGACTTCCGCAACCGCATCACCAGCGTGAAATCCACGCAGAAGATCACCAAGGCGATGCAGATGGTGGCCGCCGCGAAGCTCAAGCGCTCGCAGGATTCGGCCGAGGCCGCTCGTCCGTATGCGGAGCGTATCGCCGGCGTGATCGCGAACCTCACCGCTGCTGTGCAGGGCGATAGCGCCCCCCTGCTTCTGCGGGGCACGGGCAAGGAGGACGTGCACCTCCTCGTCGTCGCCACCTCCGAGCGCGGCCTCTGCGGCGGCTTCAACACCCAGATCGTCCGCGCCGCCCGCGATCACGCCAACGCGCTGATCGCCCAGGGCAAGACCGTGAAGATCATGACGGTAGGCAAGAAGGGCAGGGACCAGCTCCGCCGCCTGTTCGCCGATCGCATCATCGAGCACGTCGATCTCACCGCGCATCGCACGATCACCGCCGCGCCCGCGCAAATGATCGGCGCCAAGATCCGCGAACGCTTCGAGGCCGGCGAGTTCGACGTCGCGACTCTCTTCTTCTCGCGGTTCAAGTCGGTGATCGCCCAGGTTCCGACTGCCCAGCAGCTGATCCCCGCGAAAGCCCCCGAGGGCGTCACGCCGCCGGATCTTGGCAACGCAGTCTACGAATACGAACCCGACGAAGCCGAGATCCTCGCCGCGCTCCTGCCGCGCTACATCGACAGTCAGATTCTCCGCGGTTTGCTGGAAAACGTGGCGGGCTTCTACGCCGCGCAGATGACCGCGATGGACAACGCCACGCGCAATGCCGGCGACCTCATCAAGAAGCTGACGCTCCGCTACAACCGCCAGCGCCAGGCCAACATCACCAAAGAACTGATCGAAATCATCTCCGGCGCGGAAGCGCTGTAGGACAACGACGATGACCGGCCCCACCTCCGTCCTGCACACCGAGATCGCGCACGCCGCCGGCGGCCGCGACGGCAAAGTGCACCTCGACGGCGAGACACTCTGGATCGCGATGGCGATCCCGAAGGACATGGGCGGCTCAGGCCTCGGCGCGAACCCGGAAGCGCTCTTCGCCATGGGCTACGCCACCTGCTTCAACTCCGCGCTCTTGTTCGTCGCCGGCCAGAAGAAGCTCGACGCCTCCAAAGCCAAGGTCAGCTGCCAGGTCGGGATCGGTCCCAATGCAGGCGGCGGCTTTGCCTTGCAGGCCAAGCTCACTGTGTCGGTGCCTGGCCTCGACGCCGCCGCCGCCAAGGACCTGGTCGAGACCGCCCACCAGGTCTGCCCCTATTCCAACGCCACCCGCGGCAACATGCCCGTCGACCTTGAGATCGTCTGAGGCGCGCAGAGGCGCCATCTAATCCGAGAGAGAACCCGCCATGACCAAACCCATGAAAGGCAAAGTCGCACAGGTGATCGGCGCCGTCGTCGACGTCGAGTTCGATGGTCACCTGCCCGACATCTACAATGCCCTTGAGACGCTCAATAAGGATCCGGACGGCAACGAATTCCGCCTTGTCCTCGAGGTTGCGCAGCATCTCGGTGAATCCACCGTCCGCACCATCGCGATGGACATCACCGACGGCCTCGTCCGCGGCGCCGAAGTCACCGACACCGGCCAGCCGATCGCCGTTCCGGTGGGCGAGGGCACGCTCGGCCGCATCATGAACGTCATCGGCAATCCGGTTGACGAAGCCGGCCCCATCAAAGGCGAGACCGATCGCGCCATCCACCAGCTCGCGCCGGCGTTCGTGGATCAGAAGCCGGTTCCGGAAATTCTCGTCACCGGCATCAAGGTCGTCGATCTGCTCTGCCCGTACGCGAAAGGCGGCAAGATCGGCCTGTTCGGCGGCGCTGGCGTCGGCAAGACGGTGCTGATCCAGGAACTGATCAACAACATTGCGAAGGCCTATGGCGGCTATTCCGTGTTCGCCGGCGTCGGTGAGCGCACGCGCGAAGGCAACGACCTCTATCACGAGATGATCGAGTCCGGCGTGAACAAGCATGGCGGCGGTCAAGGCTCGCGCTGCGCGCTTGTGTTCGGCCAGATGAACGAGCCGCCCGGCGCCCGCGCCCGCGTCGCGCTCACCGGCCTCACCATCGCCGAGCACTTCCGCGATCAGGGCAAGGACATCCTCTTCTTCGTCGACAACATTTTTCGCTTCACCCAAGCCGGCTCGGAAGTGTCGGCGCTGCTCGGCCGGATTCCCTCCGCGGTCGGCTATCAGCCGACGCTCGCCACCGAGATGGGCTCCATGCAGGAGCGCATCACCTCCACCACCAAGGGCTCGATCACCTCGGTGCAGGCCATCTACGTGCCGGCGGCCGACTTGACCGACCCCGCGCCCGCCACCTCGTTCGCGCACTTGGACGCGACCACCGTGCTGTCGCGGGCAATTTCTGAGAAGGGGATCTACCCCGCGGTCGACCCGCTCGATTCCACCTCGCGGATCCTCGATCCGAACGTCGTCGGCGCCGAGCATTACGAAGTTGCGCGGAAGGTCCAGGAGACGCTGCAGCGCTACAAGGCGCTGCAGGACATCATCGCCATCCTCGGCATGGATGAACTCTCCGAAGACGATAAGCTCACGGTCGCGCGCGCCCGCAAGGTCGAGCGCTTCCTCTCCCAGCCGTTCCACGTTGCGGAAGTCTTCACCGGAACGCCGGGCGTGCTTGTCGACATCAAGGACACCGTCCGCGGCTTCAAGGGCCTCGTCGAAGGCGCCTATGATCACCTGCCCGAGCAGGCCTTCTACATGGTCGGCACCATCGAAGACGCCGTCGCCAAGGCCCAGAAGATGGCGGCGGAAGCGGCGTGAGCGCTGCGCCGCTCACGCCCGCACGGCTCGCCGCGCAGCTCGTCACGGACTTTTGCATCCCGGTCATCTCCGGAAAGGTCTCAGGCAAGCCGCCCGTCGAGGGCCGCCCGCTGACGCCGGAAGAGCGTGGTCGCCTCGGTCGGCGCGGCTATGGCGCGACAGTCTTCTACCCGGTTGGTCAGGACGCCGTGATGCTAGACCTCGGCGGCGCGACCAGCACGGTGCTGTTCGAAAAGGCTGATTGCGTCGCCGCCGCTGAGATCATGGACGCTGCGCTGAAGCGCGCCTTTCCCGCGATCCAGCAGATCGCGGATGAACCTCATGCGCAGAACCCCGATCTGCGCGCGCGCGGCTACGCGCTCGAACTGGGAGACCGAAAGCGCTGCACGATCGAGATGGGCTATCCGCTGCCGCACGCCAGCGGAGACAACCTCATCTTCGTGCTTCGCGTGAACGCCCAGGTTCGTCAGTGATGTCTCCGGGCGAGCTCGCTGCGCGGCTCATCGCCGACTTCTGCCTGCCTGGCATCCTTGGCCAGGAGAAGGGCCGTCCGCCCGTCGAGGGCCAGAACGTTGTTGAGGAAACGCGCCTCAGGCTCGGCCTAAAGCCTGGCGGACGCACCGTGCGCTACCCGCTTTCGGAGGCGCCCGTCTTCCTCGATGTGCAGGGCGCCGAAAGCCAGGTCTTCTTTCGTCACGACGACGCGCGCACCGCGTATGAATCGATCAACGCCGCCGTGAAGGCCGTCTTCCCCGATTTGAGCCTGGACGATGCGATGACGACGCCGCCGTTGCGCACCCGCGCGCTCCTTTGCCGTCTGGACGCCGACAACGTCGCCATTCTGGAAATCATCGATCCCGCGCCGGACGCGCCCGCCGATGTCCGCGATTTCGCTGCGCGTGTGATCGCGCTAAAGCGCACCGAACCTCCGCCCCCGGCATGATCGCCTCGGCACGACGTTTCAGGACCCGCCATGACTGACAAACTGACGTTCGCCCTTGTCTCTCCGGAGCGTGAGCTCTTCCATGGAGAAGTGGATCAAGTGGTCGTGCCGGGCGTAGAGGGCGAGTTCGGCGTGCTGCCCAACCACGCGCCCGTCATCTCCATGATCCGGCCCGGCGCGCTGCGCATCATCGATGGCGCAAGCGAGCGGCGGATATTCGTCAATGGCGGCTTCGCAGACGTCACGCCTGCCGGCCTCACCGTCCTCGCCGAAGACGCTGTCGATCTCGCAGATGTCGACGCCGCCAAGCTGGAAGCCGACATCAAGAACGCGCAGGACGATATCCGCGACGTGAAGGACGACGCCAAGCGGGCCGCCGCCGAATTGCGCCTGGCCCGCCTGGAAGCGCTCAAGTCCGCGCACGCCGTATCCGCCGCGCGACACTAGAGCCAAACAGGTCGCGAAAAACGCTAGGGCCGCGGCGCGGCCTCGATATAGACGCTCGTCGAAAGCGCCCCGGGCAGCCAGTTCACCGGAAAACGCCGGATACGGACGATCGGCATCGCTTGATGAATGCTGTGCGCCAGCCAGCGCCAGTCGAAGCCTTTGTGCCCGCATGCATGCGGCGCGACCTTGTCGAGCCTATAGAACCCTGCCCACAACGTCTCCGCCAGCGTGTACTCGCGGTGTCGCTGATACCCGGTGAGCGCCGAACCGAGATTCTTCAACAAGATCGCCGGCCCCACCTCCACGGGAACCGACGCGATGAAGCGCCGCGGCCTCAGGGCAGCAATGCGATCGAGAAGCTGCATCACCTCGGCTGCCTGGATGTGCTCCAGCGTCTCCAGAGCGAACACGAGATCGAGAGCGCCAAGACCTTCGCCCTCGCGCGCCACGAAGGAGTTTCCACCTTCGCACACGACGCGAAAGTTCGCTTGCGCGCCGTAGCGCCGCTGCGCCTCCGCGATGAAGTCCGGGTGCGGATCGACGCCGACATATCGGATCGGCAGCGCGGCGTTGAGAGCGCCGAACGCTTTGCCGTAAGCGCAACCGATCTCAAGCGCCGCGAGCGGTCGCCCCGGCGTCGCAAGCCGCTGCGCGGTACCCACAAGATGCCGGAAACGGAAACCGTGCAGCCACGAATTGAGCCCGCTATAGTTTTGAGCCGCTTCGTAGGTCTCAACCGCGTCCGCCATGCGAGCGCGCGTCCCACGCAGCGCCCACGCTGTCAACGGGGCGGAGCATGCATCCGGAACTGATCCTGCCCCTCGTCTTAGCGGTGGTCGGCCTGCCGGCGCTGGGCGCATTGGCATGGCTGCTCTTCCGCCGCTGGCGCCGCCTCGCGCCCCTGCTTCGCTGGACAGTCCTCGTCGTGCTCGCGCTCGCCGAGATCGGCTACTGGCTCGGCGTCTACGCGGTCTTCATCGAACCCAACAGACTGATTGTCCGCCGCGAGACCATCGTCAGCGACGCCTGGCGCGGCCCGCCGCTCACGATCGCGGCGATCGGCGATGTGCACATCGGCTCGCCGCACATGAGCGTGGCGCGCGTGCGCCGGCTCGTCGCGCGGACGAACGCTCTGTCGCCCGATCTCACCCTGCTGCTGGGCGACTATGTGGGTGACAACGGTCCCGGAACCCCGCTGCGTAACGAAGCCGCTGTCCTCGAAGGCCTGGAAGCGCTCGGCGGTTTGCGCGCACGCCTCGGCGTCTTCGCTGTGATCGGCAATCACGACGCGTGGTGGGACGCCGCCCAGGTTCGCGCCGCACTCAAGACGGCCGGCGTTACCGTGCTCGTCAACGCCTCGCGTCTTGCTCGCGCCGAAGATCCAGTCGTCATCGTTGGCCTGGATGACCATGACACCGGCAAGCCGAACTACGCCGCCGCCGCCAGCCAACTGGGCGAAGCGGCGCTGCTGGCGCCCCGCATTGCCTTCATGCACTCGCCCGATGCGTTTCCCGATATCCCCGCGGGCCCCGCGCTCACGCTCGCGGCGCACACCCATTGCGGCCAGGTCAGCCTGCCGTTCCTCGGCCGCCCTGTCGTTCCGTCAGTCTACGGACAAAAATATGCTTGTGGCCTCGTCGTGGAGGAGGGACGTCAGCTCTTCGTCACCGGCGGCGTCGCCACCAGCGTCCTGCCGGTGCGGTTTCTCAATCCTCCCGAGATTGCTTTCTTGACCATCGTCGCGCCCGCGGCGGACTGAGCCGCCTCGCGCCCGCGCGGGCCGAGCCCGAAAAGCTTCACCGCCCTCCTCTTCGGCTTGTGTGGCGCGAGTTGGCGTGACGCAAGCCAATCGATGGCCAATTGCGCAACCTCTTCGTACTCCGGCTCGCCGATCAGCCAATGGCTCATCGGCGGGAATTCGTGGAAGTGCGCCTGGCCTTCAGGAAAACGCGCCGCCATGCGCCGCACCGTGGCCGACGAGTTCACGCGGTCCTGACCGCCCGCAAGCGCCAGCACCGGCGCGTCGATCTTGTACACCGGCGCCGCCGACGCCATCGCGCGATCGGCCCACCAATGCACGATCTCCATGATCGCGCGTCCGCTCTCGGGCACGAACCGCGCAAAAGCGCGCCGCGCCTGATCGCGCGAGAGCCGATCGAGCGTCGAGTGCCGCGCGACGCGATAGTCCGGCGGAATGGCGCGCCGCCAATAATCCCCGAGCAGCGCCACGCCGAACGCATTGGAGGTTTCGTCGAACGTCATCGCCGGCACGCCCCACGGCGCTGACGGCGCAAGCAGCACGAGCGCGGCGCATGGCGTTTGCGCCGCCGCCAATTGTGCGATCAGCCCGCCCATCGAATGCCCAATGAGAACGGGCGGCTTCTTGAGCGTCTGCGCGTAACGAACGATGGAATCGCTGAAATCTTTCGCGCCCGATTGCGCCAGCGATTCCATGTCGGCGCCGCGCTCATGGTGCGGCAGCGTCGGCGCGTGCGTTTCGTAGCCCGCTGCCTCGAACGGCTCGCGGAACTTCTCAAACGCCCAGCCGCCGCAAAACGCGCCGTGAATGAAAACAATAGGCGGCGCCATGCTCAATCCTTGCCCACGACGCGCGCATCCTCACGCGTCCGCTCGTATTGCCCGGTTTTAAGGCGTTCCCCCCGAACCCCCGCCGGATGGCGCATCTGGCGCGCCTGCCGTGTAGCGCATGAAACGCCGCGCCACGTCTTCGTAGATAGCGCGCTTGAACGGGATCACCAAGCGCGGGGATTCCTCAAGGGTTCCCCAGCGCCAATCGGAGAATTCAGGCGTGTGCTTGTCAAGTTGCACATCCGCATCGCGGCCATGAAAGCGCAGTGCGAACCATTTCTGCTTCTGCCCGAGCCACCGACCCTTGGGACCTGCGCCGCCACGGATGCCGGGTGGAAAATCGTAATAGAGCCAATCCGGCGTCTCTTCGAGAATCTCCACCAGCGTGGGTGCGACGCCGATTTCTTCCTCCAGTTCACGCACCGCCGCAGCCGCCGGCGTTTCGCCGCGGTCGACGCCGCCCTGCGGCATCTGCCACTGATAGGGCGGCGCAGCGCCACGCCGCTTGCCAAGGAACACGAGCCCGTTGCGATGAAACAACGCGAGCCCGACATTGCTGCGATAGCGGCCGGGGTCCCTGCCGCCCGCCGTCATCGCCGTCTTTGATTGCGCTGATCGATCACCGCGCTGACCGGCGCGAGCGCGTAGCCGCGCCCGCCGATCGCCCGGGCCCATGTCGCAATCTGCTCCATGGTGACAGGATATGCGAAACCGGCGCCGATCGCAGTCCCGTGCTGAAGCGCCAGCGCCTCAAGATTGAGCAACTGCTCGTCGATCGCGTCCGCTTCACGGCGGGCGTCGAGAATGCGGTCGGCCGCTGCGAAGGGCAATCCCGCGCGCCCGGCTTCGGAGGAAAGCGCGCTGCGTTGCCCGATGCCCGACGTAAGCATGACAAGCCCACGCCGCCGCAGCTGTTGCGCCACTGGCGCCGTGGCGCTGGCGGAGGTGGCGAAGCGCGCGCCTTGATAATTGGTCACGCCGAAATAGCCGGCGGCGCGCGAGAGGAGGTTTTCCAGCCGTTGCGTGTTTTGTTGCGCGCTCAGCGTCGTCGCGAGCGTTTGCGGCCCGGTATCGTCCGCCTCCGGATCAAACGGCTCCATGGGCAGTTCGAGCATCACCTCGTGCCCGCGCGCCCGGGCGCGATCGATCCAGCTCTGCAGGTTGCCGGCATAGGGCACGAACGAGAGCGTCACCTCCGGCGGCAGCTCCTCGATGGCCTGGGTCGTGTTGCGTTGATTGAAGCCGAGCCCGCCGACGATGATCGCGACCTTCGGTCGGTTGTCGCCGGTGAACGGCCGCGCATAGGCGCGCGCGGCCGTGCGCCCGTCGCGGCCGATGATCGGCAGCGGACCAAGCGGTCCGCGTTCGGTCAGCCCCGCGATTGGGGCGCGCGGCAGCGGCTGCGCGGACGGCCGCGTCGGCGCGGAATCGACGACCGAGATCCGCAATTGCCCAGGCGGCGCATCAGCGCTGACGCTGTCTGCGCTCGCGGGTGCATTCGGATGCGCGCTCTCTTCAGCGAAGGCGTCCTGCAAGTCCGGCGGAAGCTCGAACGAATATCCATCCTCGGACAGCGCGCCGAACGACACCACCGGCGCAGCCTCCGCGTTGGTCGGCCCGGGCGTCAGCTCGACAATCCGTCGTGGCCCCCCAGCGCCTGGATCGCCTGTCACGTGCACCGCCAGCGCCGACGCGCCGACGATCAGAGCCACAGCCGCGACCGCGAGCTTCGCGTGCGCAAATCGCGTCGCCATGAATCGCGACAGCGTTGAGCCCGGCGACGACGTACTGGCGGATTCGGTTGCGGAACGATCTTGCGGCGCTTTCCCTGGCGGCTTGATGCGAATCCGCAGGGACTTCTTCAACGCCATGCAGCCTCAACGCACGTGTGTCGCGCGATCGATCCGAATCATGACGAGATTCGTGCTCTTCGTCACGGCGCATGGAGCAGCGCCGCGCGTGCGAAGACAAGCGCGGCGCCGCCTTAGTGGCTTACGAATTCCTTAACGCTGCGCGGCGCGTTCGTTGGCCGCCATCTCGCGATTGCGCAGCCGTTCCGCGACCATGCCTGAGCGCAGCATCTCCATCGCCCGCGACAGCTGGTAGTCCTGGTCTTCCGGCCAGTCTTCCGGCGGCATGTCTTCCGGCATGTGCGGAGCGCGACGCTGGGCGCCGTCTTCATTGTCGAGCGCGCGCGGCAGGTCCGCCTCGGTGATCCCCAGCCGGGACACGCGCGACTGTTCGATGCGTCGCGCGGACACTTCAACGTCAGGCTCGATGCCTGCGCCCTGGATGGAGCGGCCAGCCGGCGTGTAGTACCGCGCCGTCGTCAGCCGCAGCGCGCCGTCGCGCCCTTCGTCGAGCGGGATGATCGTCTGCACCGAGCCCTTGCCGAAGCTCGTCATGCCGACCACCAGCGCGCGATTGTGATCCTGCAGGGCGCCGGCCACGATTTCGGACGCGGAGGCCGAACCGACGTTCACCAGCACCGCCACCTGCACGCCTTCGAGCAGATCGCCGCGGCGCGCATTGTACCGGCGCACCTGCTGGCGATGACGCCCGCGCGTGGAGACCACCTCGCCGCCGTCGAGGAAGGCGTCGGAGACGTCGATCGCTTGATCGAGCGCGCCGCCCGGATTGTTGCGCAGGTCGAGCACGACGCCGCGCAGGCTCGGCGCGCGCCGCACGGTGCGGATCGCGTCAAGCAGCATCGAATTGGTCTGCTGATTGAACTGCGACACGCGGATCACGCCGATGTCGCCTTCCATCCGCGCCGTCACGGCGCGCACGGTGATCACTTCGCGCGTCAGCGAGACATCGAACGGATCGGCGCCTTCGCGCACCACCGAAACCTTCAGCGTCGTGCCCGGCGGGCCGCGCATGCGTTCGACCGCGTCGCGAAGGCTGAGCCCGACGATGCTCTCATCGTCGATCGCAACGAGATAGTCGCCGGCCTGGATGCCGGCCCGGGCCGCGGGCGTCTCGTCCATCGGCGCCACCACGCGCACGACGCCGTCCTCGGTCGTCACTTCGATGCCGAGCCCGCCATACTCGCCGCGCATGGTTGTCTCCATGTCGCGCAGCTCACTCGGGGGCATGTAGGAAGAATGCGGGTCGAGCGATGCGAGCATGCCGTTGATGGCGGCCTCCATCATCTCCTCGCTGTCCACTTCGGTGACATAATCCGTCTCGACCTTGGCCAGGACGTCCGCGAACAACTCAAGCTGGCGGTACACGTCGCTGCGCGCGCTGCCGCTTGATTGGGACGACCACGCCAGCGCGCCGACGCACGCCACCAAGCCCACTGCGGGCGCTGCAATCCAAGCCAGCCGCATACTTCCGCTCCTAACCCGCATCCGTCCCATACCATGTGGATAGCCCACATGTGTCGTTTCTGTGCCGGGCCGGCGCCCCGGCTGATCGAACCGTCCGACCGTGTCGGCCGATTCTCACGTTAAAGCCTGCTCATCCTGCGCCGGATCGCTGGATCGGCCCATTCAATTCAACGAAGCGCGCGTCAGCCGCGCGGTGAATTGTCGGGCGGGATCGATCGGCGAGCCGTTCCGGCGCACCTCCACATACAACTCCGGCGCCGAAGTGTCCGGCATCCGCCCGACGACCTGGCCGGCCTGAACCCGCTCGCCGGTCTGAACGAGTGTCCGCGCCATGCCCGCGAGCACGATGACGTAACCATTGTCCAGATCGAGGATCAATATCTGTCCGTAGCTTCTGAACAGCCCGGCATAGCTGATCGTCGCATTCGCGGGGGCGGTAACCGGTCCGGATTCCACTGTGCGGAGACTGAGGCCTTCCGACGCGTGGCCGGCGCTCGTGCGCTGCCCAAATGAAACCGCCAGCCGCGCCTCCTGGACAGGTAAGGGCAGCGCGCCCAGCGCCCCCGTCGCCGCCTGGGTCCGTCCGCCGCCGCGCCGGCGCACGGTCTGGGCAAGCTCGCGCAGCGTCCGCACCTCCGCCGCCAGCCGCCGCGCGCGTCGATCGGCGTCCTGCGCCGCCGCCAGCTGCACGTCGCGCGCTTGTTCCGCCCCGAGGCGAAGCGCGGCGAGGGCGTCTTCCTCGGCTGCGATGGCCAGGTTGGCTTCGGCGACGGCCGCGGCCGCCCCGTCGAGATGTCCAGCGCGCAAATCCGTTTCCGCAGAAGCCAGAGATAGGGCGCGAGCCGTCTCCGCGAGCGTCGGCCCCAGCGCCCGCGCCAGCGCCTCGGCCCGGCTGGACTCTCGGCCTCGAGAAAATGGCGACCGGTTGGCCCGCTCGGCAAAGATCGCAGCGATGACAAGGTCTTCCACCGCTCTCCGGGTCCGCGTCTGGGCGGCCGCAAGGGTCTCCCTGTCGAGGTCGAGCGCAAGCCGTTGGGCCTTGCCGTCCAGGCTGGCCGCCCGCGCCTGTGCCGCGCGGACGCCCGCGTCGGCGATTTTCTCGTCGAGGGCGGCGAGTTCAGTTTGCGTGGCCTCGGCGGCGTCGCGGGCTCGGCGGGCCTCCGCGACAGCCTCCGCACGCGCGCGCTCGGCCTGTTGGGCCGTGCGCCGCGTCTGCGCCGATGCCGGAACCGTGAGCACGGCCGCCGCGCACGCGACGGCCCACCCCACGCGCCAAGCGCGTGATGCCATGACCCAATCTCCCCGGGATCTTCGCCCCGGCGGCCAGAGCGCGGATGCGCCCTATACTTATGATTTTAGGGCATCTTTATCCGGCCGCCGGATCGTGCAGCGATCCAACTCGGCCGAATGACGCCCTAATCTCGATGGTAGGGAGAGTGGCCCAAAATCGTGGAAGCCCGGTAAAGCTGCTCCGCCAGCATCGCCCGGACCAGCCGATGCGGCCAGGTCGCCCGCCCGAACGCCAGCTTCATTTCAGCCTGGTCCATGAGGCCCTGCGCCGCCCCCTCGGCGCCCCCGATCCAGAAGGCGAGGGCCGCGCGGCCCTGGTCGCGCCACCCGGCGACCTTGTCCGCCAACGCCCGCGACCCGAGGCTTTCGCCGCGTTCGTCCAGCAGGATGCATACGGCGCCGTCGGGCGTCGCTTTCAGCGTCTCAGCGGCCTCCCGGCGCATATCGCCGGGCGGCTTGGACTCGATTTCGATCAGTTTGAACGCGAGCCCCAGCTTGCGCCCGAACCCGTTGGCGCGCTCCAGATAATCCCGCGCCAGCAAAGTTTCCGGGCACTCCCGCAGTCTTCCCGCAGCGACAATGAGGATGTCCACGCGCCGTCAGGCGTGTGCGGCGCGCACGGGCGTCGCCGGAGTCCAGATGCGCTCGATGTTGTAGAAGCTGCGCACCTCCGGCCGGAAGAGGTGAACGATCACATCCCCCGCATCGACAAGCACCCAGTCCGCGTGCGGCAGGCCTTCGACCTTCAGATACCCCGCGCCCGCATCTTTCAGCTTCTGCAGCAGGTGATCGGCCAGCGCCGCCACATGACGCTGCGACCGCCCGCTGGCCACGATCAGCGTGTCCGCGACGGAGGATTTGCCTTTGATGTCGATCGAGACGATGTCCTCGGCTTTGTCGTCGTCGAGCGCCTTGAGGACGATGTCGGCGGTTTGGGCGGCCGTAAGCCCTTGGGCCGCTTTCTGACGGACGGCGGCGCGCGCGGCGGCCGCGTCACCCGTCTTGCGCGATCCGCGCTTCATTGCTTCAGGCAGGTCTCGCTCCTCCGTTCAGCCCCGGAAACGGGATTAACATAGCACCGCGGCGTCCCCCGCGCCACCGGTGAGGCCTCCGGTCTGGCAGGCTCGATCCCTGGATCGCCTGATCCGGGTGCGGGGTAGGATGCACGCGCCGAGCGTGCCAGAACCCGGGCAGGGAACGTCCAAGGGGTCACAACCATGAAACTCTTGAAACGCGCCGCGGTTGCGATCGCGGCCATGTGCGTCGCCGCTTGCGCCATGCAGGAAGGCCCTGCCGCGCCGACCGAGCCGGCGCGTGCGGCTGCGACGGCGGAAGAGGCCGAGGCTTTCGTCGCCGCCGCCGAACAGGAGCTCGCTGCGCTCGGCGAGCAGGAAGCGCACACCGCCTGGGTCTACGAGACCTACATCAATTACGACACCGAGTGGCTCGTACAGCGCGTCGCCGCCGCCGGCACCGAAGCGCGCGTACGCTTGGCCGCAGGCGCTGCGCGTTTCCAGGATGTGGAGGTGTCGCCGGCGCTGCGCCGCAAGCTCGATCTCTTGCGTCTTGCGCTGGTGTTGCCCGCGCCGCAGCGCGACGGCGCCGCCGACGAACTCGCCGCCGTCACCACGCGTCTCGCCTCCGCGTACTCCACTGGCCGTATCGATTATCAGGGCCGCCAGGTCACGCTCGACGAACTCGAGACTCTGATGGGCACGACGCGCGATCCCGCGCTCACGGCCGAGATGTGGACCAAGTGGCACGACACCGCCGCCCCGATGGCCGCCGACTATGCTCGCATGGTCGAGATCGCCAACGAGGGCGCGCGCGGCCTCGGCTACGACAACGTCGCCGACTATTGGCTCTCCAATTATGACATGCCGCCCGACGAGATGGCTCAGGAAGTCGATCGCCTTTGGGGCCAGATGCAGCCCTTCTACAGCGAGCTGCACTGCTACGTCCGCGCCCGCCTCAACGATCGTTACGGCGACGCCGTGGTCCCCCTTGATGAACCCATCCGCGCCGACCTGCTCGGCAATATGTGGGCGCAGGAATGGGGCAACATCGACGACATCGCCGGCCTGCCGATGCGCCAGAGCGTCGATCTCACACAGCTCCTGCAGAATGCCGGCTATGACGCCCAGCGCATGACCGAAACGGGCGAGCGGTTCTACACCTCGCTCGGCCTGCCTGAATTGCCGGACAGCTTCTGGGAGCGTTCGCAATTCGTGCGCCCGCGGGATCGCGATGTCGTCTGCCACGCGAGCGCCTGGAACCTCGACTCGCGCGACGACGTGCGCATCAAGATGTGCATCCAGATCGACGCAGATAATTTCCAGACCATCCATCATGAGCTGGGGCACAATTATTATCAACGCGCCTACAACCAGCAGCCCTTCCTGTTCCAGAACGGCGCCCATGACGGCTTCCACGAAGCGATCGGCGATTTCATCGCGCTGAACGCTACGCCGGAATATCTCGTGCGGATCGGCCTTCTCCGTCAGAACCAGGCGCCGAGCGCGGACGCGGACAACGCGCTGCTGATGCGCCAGGCGCTCGACAAGGTGGCGTTTCTTCCGTTCGCCCTCTCTCTGGACCAATGGCGCTGGCAGGTCTTCCGCGGCGACATCGCGCCGGAGAACTATAACGCCGCTTGGTGGGAGCTCCGTCGCCGCTATCAGGGCATTCGTCCGCCCACGGAGCGTCCTGCGGGCGCCTTCGATCCCGGCGCCAAGTACCACATTCCCAACAGCGTGCCGTACCTGCGCTACTTTCTTGCGCGTGTGCTGCAGTTCCAGTTCTACGAGGCCGCCTGCCGCCAGGCCGGTTGGGAGGGGCCCCTGCATCGCTGCACGGTCTATGGAAACACGGAGGTGGGCGCCCGCTTCAACGCCATGATGGAGATGGGCCAGTCCCGCCCCTGGCCCGACGCGCTGGAAGCCTTCACCGGAACCCGCCAGATGGACGGGTCTTCGATGGTGAACTATTTCCGCCCGCTGATGAGTTGGCTGGAAAACGAGAACCGTGGCCGCCAATGCGGCTGGGAGTAGACGGTGATCAAGCGGCCGGCCTCGAACGGAGCCGGCCGCTTCTTCTCACGCCGCCGCCTGCGCCGGCCCCGGCGGGGCGTCGGAATCCACTTCTGTGATATAGATCGAGCGGCTCGGGAATGCGAACGCCGCGCCTTCGCTCTCCACGATCTGCTTCACCTCGAGCGCGAACGCCTCCTTGATCGCCAGCCATTCGCCCCACGCGATCGTCTTGGTGAAGCAATAGATCATGATGTCGATCGAGCTGTCCGCGAACTTCTCGACATGCACGAACAGCGACGCCTGCGGCGGATGCACGAACGCCTCATTGCCTAGAAGATGCTGTTCGATACGGTCCCGGATCCGTTGCAATTGCGCGATCGTTGTCCCGTATTCGAGGCCGATGGTCCAATAGATGCGCCTTTTGCCCATGCGCGAGAAATTGATCACCGCGTTGTCCGAGAAGCTCGCGTTCGGCACATAGACCGGCCCGTCGTCGAACCGCCGTACGACGGTGGAGCGGAAATTGATCTCCTCCACCACGCCTTCGACGACTCCCTCCACCTTGATCCAATCGCCTTTGCGGAATCGCCGTTCCATCAGCACCGCGATCCCCGCGATCAGGTTCTTGAACAGATCCTGCGCGCCGAGCGCGACGGCGACGCCGAAGATGCCGAGCCCGGCAAGCAGCGGCGCCACCCGCACCCCCCAGATCTCGAGCACCGCCGCGGCGCCCACGAGCAGGAAGATGATCTGAAGCGATTTCACGATCCAATCGACGGCCGCCGGAAGCAGAATGTCCTTGAGCGGCTCCAGGATCACACGCAGCGAGCGGGCCACCCGGTGCAGCGCCCAAAACACGGCGACCGCCACCAATGACCGGAGAAGACGATCGGCGATTCCCTGCGCCGCCTCCGACATCGGCAGCGCCCGGATCGCCAGCGCCAGCCCCACGATGACGAACACGAGCTTGATCGGTTCGGAGAGCGCATCGATCAGCGCGTCGTCGACGCGCGTGCGCGTGCCTTTCGCCGCTGCCCGCAGCAAACCCAGCACCCACCGTGCGAACAATCCACGCAGAAGCAGCGCGCCGAGCAGAAAGCCCGACGCAGTGATCATCGCGCCATAGCTGACGCCGAATACGCCTTGGGTCCAGATCGCGTCGAGATAGAGCAGGCCGTCCTGCAAGGCGGTGTAGAGCGGCGACGCCGTCACCGATCCCCAGAGGCGGTTCAGCGTGCCGGCCTGATCAGCGGCCGCAAAATGGATCATGTCGCTCCCCAGCATGAAGGTGAAGGATGGTGGAATGCGCCGCAGGCGCGCGCAGCCGCCGGACGGCGCCGCAACGGGTGGTCGCCCATGCGCGCCGAAGGTTCAACCCCGCCGACACGATTTGTCGCGCGCCGTCGCGCAGCGCACGGATCATGTGCTAGTCCGCACGGCGATGGAAACTCTAGAAATTCCACGGCGCTATTGCGGGCCTCCGGACTCCGCCAATGGCGGCTACACCGCAGGTCTCATGGCCGCCGCGATGGGCGCGCCGGGCGCAGTGGAAGTGACGCTGAAGCGCCCCGTGCCGCTCGCGTCGCCGATGACGCTTGAATCGTCGACCGCCGCGGCGACGCTGGCTTCCGGCGGTGATGTGATCGCGTCAGCGCGCGGCGCCGCTCTCGATCTTGATCCACCGCCTCCGCCGTCGCTCGACGAATCGCGCGCCGCGGCGTCGCGCGCCGCGCCGACCTTCTTCTCCACCTGTTTTGTCTGTGGCGCAAAGCGCGAACCGCGCGACGGCTTGCGCCTGTTCACCGGCCCCACGGCGGACCGCCCCGGCGTCGCAGGCGTGTGGACCCCCGACGACGAGCATGTCGACGAAAGCGGTCGCACGTCGCACGCCTGTGTCTGGGCCGCGCTCGATTGCCCGGGCTACTTCGCTCTGCGGCGGCCTGACGTCATGGCGCTGCTTGGCCGGATGACGGCCGTGGTGATCGAGGCGCCGGCGCCGGGCGTCGCCTGCATCGTCGCCGGCTGGCCGATCGCTGCGGAGGGCCGCAAGTTCACCGCCGGCACGGCGGTCTACGCCGCAAATGACGGTCGTGTGCTGGCGAAAGCCAAGACCGTCTGGATCGCGCTACGCACTTAGATGCAGATTCCGCTTAAAGTCTGGAACCTGCGCCCTGATTCAACCTGGCCGCAAAGGCTCGAGCCCGCGCCGGGTCGCGCGCAGCGCCGTCGATGAATGCGGCGAAAGCGGCGCAGCGATGAAGCACCATGCCGGCGCCGATACGCATGCAAGCAGCGCAGCGTCCCGCTGCGCCATTCGCGCCGATGCAAATCGCTGGAACGGTTTGCTGATCCGAAGGCCTGCGCGCGCATCCGGCCGTGCGAACAGCGCGATCGGAATCTCCTCAACGAGCGCCGGCCATGCGCGCCAACGCGCGAACGTATCGAGATTGTCCTCGCCAAGCAGCAGCACGAATCGAACGCCGGGATAGAATGCGTGGAGCGCACGCACGGTCTCGATCGTGTAACGCGTCCCAAGCCCCGTTTCTATGCCGCTGACGACGTGGCGGCGCCCGCGTGCGACACGCCGCGCGCTCTCCAATCGTTGATCCAGCGGCCGCGCCGCGGGCTTCAGCGGATTCTGCGGCGTCGCCACCCACCACACGCGGTCGAGCGCCAACCGCTTCAGCGCTTGTTCCGCGACATGCCTGTGTCCGGCATGCGCGGGATCGAAAGTGCCGCCCAGCAATCCGACGCGCATCCCGGGATAGGCGAGGGGCCAGCCGCGCCGCATCGTCAGGGCCGCACCGTCCCGTCGCCGCGCACGATATACTTGAAAATCGTTAGCTGCTCCGCGCCGACAGGACCGCGCGCATGCAGCCGTCCTGTTGCGATGCCGATCTCGCCGCCGAACCCGAACTCGCCCCCGTCGGCGAATTGCGTGGACGCATTGCGCAGCACGATCGCGCTGTCGACGCGCTGCAGGAACGTCTCCGCCGCCGCATCATCCTCCGTGACGATCGCATCCGTGTGCGAGGAGCCGTACGCTTCGATATGCGCGATGGCCTCTTCGATGTCCGAAACGATCCGGATCGCAAGGATCGCATCGAGGTACTCCGCGCGCCAATCCTCTTCGTTCGCCGCATCCATCGCCACGATCGCGCATGCCTCCGCGTCGCCGCGCAGCACGCATCCCGCAGCGCGCAGCGCTGCAGCCATGCGCGGCAGCAACGCCGGCGCGGCGGCGCGATCGATCAGCAGCGTCTCCGTCGCGCCGCACACCGAGACGCGCCGCATCTTGGCGTTCACCGCAATCGCGATGGCTTTGTCAGCATCCGCAGCCGCATGCACATAAGTGTGGCACACGCCTTCCAGGTGCGCGAATACCGGCGTCCGCGCTTCCTGCTGCACACGCGCCACGAGGCTCTTGCCTCCGCGTGGCACGATCACGTCGATTGCGCCGTCGAGCCCGCCGAGCATCAGCCCGACCGCCGCTCGGTCCGCCGATGGCGTGATCTGGATCGCATCTTCCGGCAGGCCGGCCTTGGTCAGGCCCCGCCGCAGCGCCTCCCCGATCGCGGCGACTGAGCGCACGCTGTCGGACCCGCCGCGCAGGATAACGCTGTTGCCAGCGCGCAGCGCCAGTGCGCCGGCGTCCGCGGTCACGTTCGGCCGGCTCTCGAAAATGATGCCGATAACCCCGATCGGCGTGCGCACCCGCTCGAATGCGAGCCCCTGCGGTCCGATCCAGGACGCGGTCACGGTCCCGACGGGGTCAGGCAGCGCCGCGACGCTGCGCACCCCCGCTGTCATCGCGTCGAACCGCGCCGGCGTTAGCGTCAGCCGATCGAGAAACGCCGGCGCCAGCCCGCGCGACGTCGCTGCCGCTACATCCTCTGCGTTTGCAGCGAGGACCGCAGCACGCGCCGAACCGAGCGCGTCCGCCATTGCGGTCAACCCGGCGCTGCGCTGTGTGGCGGAAGCCACGCGCACCAGATGGGCGGCTGCGCGAGAACGAACGCCGACCGCGCGCATCATCTCGCGCAAGGCGGACGACTCAAGCGCGGGGAGGGAATCTCGGGTCGCTGACACCGCACGATCATAAGTCGCACGCCCGATGTGCACAAATCCGCATCGTGCAGACGCCTTTCGGGCGCGGGCCATTGTCGGCTCGCAGAATCCGCGGGAGAAAGGCGGCGAGGTTAACGATGCCATCCGATCGCTCTGCGATGACGCGCCGTGTGCTTCTCGCCGCCGCCGCAGCCAGCGCAGCGGCGCCGGCCTCGGCTGAACGCATCGCGCCGCCGCCATGGGCGCTCCCGCGCGACGCCGACGGCCACCCCGCGCTCGCGCCTTGGACGCGGCCGGCGCGCGGACGCCGCCTCGCGCTCGACGTGCCCGTCGTGACCGACGCCGGCGCGCCGATGATGCTGCGCCACTGGCTGGATGAGCGGCCGACGATCCTGATCGTCTGGGCGACGTGGTGCACGCCCTGCCTGCGCGAGAGCCGGGACCTCGCGCGCCTGTCCGCGCGCCTGGAAAACGCCGACGCCCGCATAGCCATCCGCGCTTTGCAGGCGTTCGATCCCACACCCGCCGATCAGGCCAGGCGCACGCTGGCGCGCCTCGAAGCCGGCGGCCTGGTCGGGGCTCGCGCTTCACGCATGGCGGAACGGTTTCTCATCGGCGTATTCGGCGGCACGCGCGAAAGCGGCGATCGCATTCCCTTGCCAGCCATGCTGTTGATCGGGCCGGACGGTGGGGAGATCGCCCGCCACACGGGTCTCATCGAAGGCGCGCGCGGCGGCTACACCTACTGGCGCGACGGCGCGACGTTTGAGTTCCTGTTGACGTTCGGAAGGCTCTAGCCGGCTTCAGCTCAGCACCAGATCGTCCGCGTGGATCAGCACCGCGCTCGCCGCATAGCCCAGCGCCGCCTCGATCGCGGCGGACTTCAGCCCTTTGATTGCATCCGCGTCGGCCGCGTCGAACCGGGTGATCCCGCGCGCGGCCTCGCGCCCATCGGGCCCGACCACGCGCACCGCATCGCCCTTCTCGAACTTGCCGTCCACGCGCGTGACGCCGGCGGCGAGGAGGCTCTTGCCGGCGCCCAGCGCCGCCGCGGCGCCCGCATCGACGTGCAGCGATCCGCGGGAAGAGAGGCTGCCGGCGATCCAGGCCTTGTACGCCGCGCGCGCGGCGCGATCCGGCAGGAACCACGTCGCACGCGCCCCATCGGCCATACGCCTCAGCGGGCGCGCTTCGCGTCCATCGAGAATCGCTGTCGCGCAGCCGGCTTGCAGCGCGATCTTCGCCGCTTCGATCTTTGTGCGCATGCCGCCGGAACCGAGCGCGCCCGCGCCGCCCGCCATCGCCTCGATCGCCGGCGTGATCGCCTTCACCTCCGGGATGTGCGCCGCCTGCGGATCAAGCCGCGGATCGCATTCGTAAAGCCCGTCGATGTCGGAAAGGAGGATAAGCGCGTCGGCCGAGATCATCTGCGCCACCCGCGCTGCGAGCCGGTCATTGTCGCCGTAGCGGATTTCCTGCGTGGCGACCGTGTCGTTCTCGTTCACGATCGGACATGCGCCAAGATCCAGAAGCGTTTCCAGCGTCGCGCGCGCATTGAGCCAGCGCCGTCGTCGCTCAGTGTCGTCGGGCGTCAGCAGCGCCTGCGCCGCAACCACGCCATGCGGCGCCAGCGCTTCTTCGTAGGCGCGCATCAGCCGCGCCTGTCCGGCGGCGGCCGCCGCTTGCTTCTGCTCAAGCTTGAGCGCCCCGGTAAGCTTGAGCGCGCCGCGTCCGAGCGCTACCGCCCCCGACGAGACGACGACGACCTTCTTGCCCGCGCCGCGCAGCGCCGCGACATCCTCCGCCAGCCCCGCAAGCCAGCCGCGCGCGGGCGCGCCGGCGTCGTCCACGATCAGCGATGAGCCGATCTTGAGCACCACGCGCTTGGCGGCGGCGAGGGGGCCGGTTCTGGCCCGTTCGGTCATGGCGTTATCGCCCGTCCTCGAACGTCTTGCGCCCGACGCCGCGGAAGAATCCGATCGGGATTGAGAAGACGGCGACGAAAGGGAACAGCAAGGCGGCGGTCAAGGCGATCAGCCCGACGCGATCGGCCATGTCAGTGCCCGGTGGTTGCCCCAGACCGACAAGCGCCCCGAACGCGAAACTGACGAGCAGGATGATGATTGTCGGGCCGTCGAAATAACGCACGGACTTCCGCTTGGAGAGCCGCCTCCCGATGACGATGAAGAAACGTCCGATGATCAAGCCGACGCCGACGATCAGGAATGCGCCAATGGCGACGACGTCCGCGCCATACTCGGCGTTAGCGGGCGTCTCGCCGAAAATCACGCCGTACACCAGCGCGAACACCGCCGACACCACGAAGCTCGTCAGCCAGAAGGTGCGCATGAAGCCGCGCTGGCGCTTCTCCTCTTTGAGGATCTTCTGCAGCGGCTTGTTGTTCGGCGCGGCCGTCACCCCGGCGAGCACGGCGCCGGGCGTCGTCTGCGGCGCCGCACGTTCGGGCGGCAAGGGCGCGGCGCTGTCGCCGCGCAGGCTGGTGAGGCTGGAGAAGAACACATCGCGCGTGCGCGCGTCGGCCGAGAGCGCCGCCGCAGAGACCGTATGAATTTGTCGGAAGCCGAGCGGCGGCGTGGAGGCATCCACGGTGATCGGAATCAGCCGGTTGCGATCCCGCCCGACAGCCGCCTCATCGCGCACCCAATGCGACCGCCGCGAATGTTCAGACCAGAGCACGATCACCGCGTGCGCCTGGTCCAGCTCGTTCTCGATCGCCTCCGCGTAGGTTTCCCCAGGGAGCAGGTCGCGGTCCCACCAAACCTCGAACCCTTGCGTTTCGATCAGCCCGGCGATCTCGCGGGCCCGGTCGCGATCCTCGCGCGCATACGAGATGAAGACGTCGGCCATGTTTCCCCTCTGGCTTCGGTTCCGGACGGCGCCGCGGTCGATCTGTCAAGTCGCCCCGCCGCCCGCGAAGCAGCGCCGAACCTTCAGGGCGTCCAGCCGTCTTCTCCCGCGTCCTCCGGTTCGGGCGCGGCGCCGGCGCGGGCGCGAACGAAGCCCGCGAGCGCCGAGAGCACGTCCTTTACGCCGGCGCCCGAGACGCCGGAAATGGCGTACACGGTTTTTCCACAGGCGCGTTTAAGCGCCGCGCGACGAGTCTTCAGCGTATCGGGGTCGAGCGCATCGATCTTGTTCAGCGCCACGATCTCCGGCTTGTCCTCCAGCCCGGCGCCGTACGCTTCAAGCTCCCGCCGCACCACGCGATAGGCGTCGGCGACGTTCTCCTCAGTGCCATCCACCAGGTGCACCAGCGCCGCGCACCGCTCGATGTGTCCCAGAAACCGCGTGCCGAGGCCCTGGCCTTCCGCCGCTCCTTCGATCAGGCCGGGGATATCCGCGATCACGTAGCGCTCGCCCTCGTTGATCGTTGCGACGCCAAGATGCGGAAAGAGCGTGGTGAACGGATAATCCGCCACCTTCGGCGTCGCCGCGCTCACCGCGCGCAGGAAGGTCGACTTGCCGGCGTTCGGCAGCCCGATCAGGCCTGCGTCCGCGATCAGCTTCAGCCGCAGCCAGAACACGCGGTCCTCGCCGTCGAGCCCCGGATTCGCGCGCCGCGGCGCCTGGTTCACCGAACTCTTGAAATGCGCATTGCCGAAGCCGCCGTTCCCGCCCTTGGCGAGCAGCACGCGCGCGCCCGCTTCCGCGAGGTCCGCGATCAGGGTGTCCTTGTCCTCGTCCAACACCTGCGTGCCCACCGGCGCCTTCAGCACCACATCCTCGCCGTCGGCGCCATGGCGGTTCTGCCCCATGCCGTGACCGCCGGTCTTGGCCTTGTAGTGTTGCTGGTAGCGGTAATCGATCAGCGTGTTCAGCCCATCCACCGCCTCGATCCAGACGTCGCCGCCGCGCCCGCCGTCGCCGCCGTCCGGCCCGCCATATTCAATGAACTTCTCGCGCCGGAACGAGACGCACCCCGCCCCGCCATTGCCGGAGCGGACGTAGATTTTGGCCTGGTCGAGGAATTTCATGAGGCGGGGAGGGTTGCGCTGACGCGAGCCGGCGTGATCTGGAAGCGGCTTGATCTGGCCGCGCGGCGCCGGAAAATCAAACGCTGAAATGCGGCAAGGCGCCGAATGAGGGAGCCCGAGAGGCATGTGGACCCGATGAGCCATCCCGCCCGCCGCCGCGCGGCGAGCGCGGATACGACCGCTGCACGCGCTTCCCGCGCGGGCCACATCGCCCGCCTGGATGAACGCCTCCGCTGGCTCGCCGTCTGGACCATCCACAACGCCAATCACCTGCGCGAGAGCCGCGATGGATTGAAAGTCGGCGGCCACCAGGCCTCGTGCGCCTCGATGTCCACGATCATGGCCGCGCTCTATTTCCATGCGCTCCGCCCGGAGGACCGCGTGGCGGTGAAGCCGCACGCCAGTCCGCTCTTCCATGCTGCGCAATATCTCTTCGGCCGGCAGGACCGGGACCAGCTCGAACGCTTTCGCGCGTTCGGCGGCGCCCAATCCTATCCGTCGCGCACAAAGGACAAGGATGACGTCGATTTCTCGACCGGCTCAGTCGGCTTGGGAGTCGCCGTCACGGCCTTCGCGTCTCTGGCGCAGGATTATCTTCATGCCCACGGCTGGCTCGATCCCGCGCGCCGCGGCCGCATGATCGCGCTGATGGGAGACGCCGAACTCGATGAAGGCAACATCTACGAGTGCCTGATCGAAGCCTACAAGCATGACATCCGCAATTGCTGGTGGATCGTTGATTACAACCGCCAAAGTCTCGATTCGATCACCGCCGATCGCATGTTCGAACGCTTCGACGACATCTTCCGAACCACCGGATGGCGTGTCGTCACGCTGAAATATGGAAAAGCGCTGCAACAGGTTTTCGCGCGCCCCGGCGGCCGGCGTCTGCGCGAATGGATCGATACCTGTCCGAACGCGGATTATGCCGCGCTCTCCTATCAGGGCGGGAAAGCCTGGCGCGCGCGCCTGAAGCGCGATCTCGGCGCTGAGCCCGCCGCACATCTCGTGTCGGACTACGACGACGATACATTGCACGCGTTGATGACGGGCCTGGGCGGGCATTGCCCAGACTCCCTGATCGAAGCCTTCGACGACGCAGACGACGATCGCCCCACCTTGTTCATTGCGTACACGGTGAAAGGCCGCGGCCTTCCGTTTGAAGGCCACAAGGACAATCACGCCGGCATCCTCAATCCGGCCCAGGTCGCTGGCCTACGCGAGCGGCTGAACATCGAAGAAGGCGAGGAATGGGGGCCCTATGCCGGGCTATCCGGCAATGAGGCGGGCGCGCTGAAGGCGTTCGTCGCGGAATCGCCCTTCGCCGCCCGCGATCCTCGTCCCCCGGCTGCGGCGCGAATCGACATTCCTCCGTTCACGGACTTTCCAGCGCCGGCGGGGGCCGAACAATCGACACAAGCCGCGTTCGGCCGTATCCTGCTCGATCTTGCAAAGACCGACGCCCCGCTGGCGTCGCGCATCGTCACCATGTCGCCCGATGTCACCGTCTCGACCAACCTTGGCGGCTTCGTCAATCAGCGCGGCCTCTTCCGCCGCGAGAGCGCCGAAGACGTGTTTCACGCCGCCAAGATTCCCTCGGCGCAGAAATGGGCCGCCACCAGGGCGGGCCAGCACGTTGAGCTCGGCATCGCGGAAAACAATCTCTTCCTCGCGCTCGCAGCTTTCGGCCTTGCCGGCGATCTCTGGGGCGAGCGCCTGATCCCGATCGGCACCGTCTATGATCCCTTCATCGCGCGCGGCCTCGATGCGCTGAATTACGCCTGTTATCAGGATGCGCGCTTCATTCTTGCGGCCACGCCGTCGGGGCTGACGCTCGGTCCCGAAGGCGGCGCCCACCAATCCGTCTCCACCCCGCTGATCGGCATGGCCCAGCCGGGCCTGACCTACATCGAGCCGGCGTTTGTCGATGAGCTCGCAGCCTTGATGCATTGGGCGCTCACCCATGTGCAGGAGGAAGCCGGCGGCAGCGTCTATTTCCGCCTTTCCACACGCACGCTGACGCAAACTCCGCGTACGGACGAAAGCTGGCGCAGAGACGCCTTGCGCGGCGGCTATTGGCTGAAACGTCCGGCCGGCCCGGCCGACGCCGCGCTCGTCTTCTGCGGCGCGGTCGCGCCGGAAGCGATCGCAGCCGCGGACGCGCTGGCGGAAGACCTTCCGGGCCTTGGCGTGCTCAACGTTGTCTCACCCGGCCTTTTGCATCGCGACTGGATGGCGGCGCGCCGGAGCCGCTGGACAAGGCGGGATCGCAATCTTTCCCACGCGGAGACGCTATTGTCCGCACTCGGACCATCCGCCGGTCTCGTCACCCTGATCGACGGCGCGCCTGCGGCGCTCTCCTGGCTCGGCGGCGTTCTGGGCCATCGCGTCAGCGCGCTGGGAGTCGATTCTTTCGGCCAGTCCGGCGATCTCCCTGATCTCTACGCGCACTACCGCCTCGACGCCGACGCCGTGGTCGAGGCCTGCGCCGATCTTTTCTTGTGAGCCTCATGCGCCTGATCTCAGTACTCTTCATTTCCTTAAGCCTCGCCGCCTGCGCCACCGAGCCGCAGTCCGATTCCGCGGATATCGTCATCTGGGGCGGGCGGATCCACACCGGCCTCGATCAGCCATCGCCCGAAGCGATCGCGATTGACCAAGGCCGCATCGTGTTCGTCGGCGCTCGCGCCGCCGCGCAGCGCCGCGTCGGCGCCGACACGCGGGTGATCGATCTTCGCGGCGCAGCGCTCTATCCCGGCTTCGTCGATGCGCATGCCCACCTGTTGGGCATTGGACAGCGCGAACTGACGCTCAACCTCGAAGGCGTAGCCTCCCTCGCGGCGATGCTCGCCCGCGTCCGTGAGCGCGTCGCCGTGACGCCGCCAGGCGAGATCATCTGGGGCAGGGGCTGGATCGAGACGCATTGGCCAGAAGCACGCTTCCCCACGCGCGCTGATCTCGACTCCGTGGCGCCGGACCATCCCGTTCTGCTCGTCCGCGCAGACGGCCACGCGCTGGTCGCGAACTCAGCCGCGTTGCAGCGCGCCGGCGTCTCGGCCGCGACAGCGCCCCCCGACGGCGGCGAGATTCTCCGCGACGCCGCCCGCGCTCCGACCGGCATGCTCATCGACGCCGCGATGGATCTGGTCGCGGAACTTGCGCCGCGCGAAACGCCCGAAGAAATCGAACGTGCCCTGCGCGTCGGTCTCGAGGTCTACCGCGCGCGCGGCTGGACGGCGATCCACAACATGAGCGTGAGCTGGGCCGAGGTTGAGGCGCTCGAGCGCTTGGACACAGAAGGCGCACTGCCGCTGCGCGTCTACAACGCCGTCACGCCGGAGAATCTGGACCTGCTCCTGACGGGCGGCGTACGAAAAAGCGCGTCGGGCCGGTTAGAGACCCGTGCGGTGAAATTTTACATGGACGGCGCGCTCGGTTCTCGCGGCGCGGCCTTGTTCGAACCATATGCCGATGCGCCCGAAACGCGCGGCCTCGAGCAAATGAATCGTGATGCCGTGCTTCCGCTCTGGGAGCAGGCCTTGCGCAACGGCGTTCAGATCGCCACCCACGCCATCGGCGATCGCGGCAACGCCATGGCGCTGGACTGGTATGCGGCGACGTTTGACGCCGTGCCGCGCTCGGAGCGCGCCGTCGCCGAGCCGCGTTGGCGCATCGAACACGCGCAGATCGTCCGCCCCGTCGACCTCCCGCGCTTCGCCGAGCTTGGGGTCATCGCGTCGATGCAGCCCAGCCACGCCATCTCGGACCTGCATTTCGCGCCGTCGAGGCTCGGCGACGCGCGCTTGGACGGCGCCTATGCATGGCGACGCATGATCGAAGAGGGCGCAGCGCTCGCCGCCGGCTCCGACGCGCCGGTCGAGAAGGGCGATCCGCTGATCGAATTCTACGCCGCGACCGCTCGGCGCGATCTCAACGGCTTCCAAGGGTCCAACTGGCGGGCCGCGGACGCCGTCGATCGCACCCAGGCCCTCCGTATGCTGACATATTGGCCTGCCTACGCCGCTTTCGCCGAAACCGAACGCGGCGTGATCGCTGAAGGGATGCGCGCAGACCTGTCGATCTTCTCGGTGGACCTCATGTCCGCACCGCTCGCGGACATTCCGCGTGGCCGGGCGCTGGCGACCATCGTTGACGGCGAGATCATCTACCGCGCCGCCGATTGGTGACCACGGCGCGCTGCACGCCGCGCCCTCACCGCGCCGGCGCGCAATGAAGCTTAGCTATAGCTGATCCAGACGTTCGGCTCTTCGTACCGACCGACTCCGCGCTCTACGTCGATCTGGACCGGCGCGAGCCCGCCCTCGATCGCGTAGCCGCCGGATTCGCGGAATTCGCGGTTCGACCAGGTTTCCCAAAAGGCCAGCGGCTCTTCAACCACCATGGACCGCGTGCACGCCCGCTCGATTTTGCCGCCGCATGCGAGATGGCTGCGGATCCAGGGGTCGTAGGCGCGGCCGTTGTCGTCGGTCCATGCGAGGTAATCGTCGAACGCAACGAACGGGTGGCCCTTCTTGGCGGACGGCCGCACTGGCGCCACCGGCCCGGCCAGTCCCTTCGACGCCGCGAGGTCGCCCAGCGCACGGATCATGATGCGCGCCAGGCCCTTGCGGCGATTGATCGCCGGCACGGAGACGGCGAGCGCGCACAGCGTGTCGGCGCCTTCGCCGCGCCGCATCGCTGCATGGTGCACCGCCCAGTCCCACCCCTCAGTCGGCAGCACGTCGGGTCGTTTGATCGGCACGGAGTTCGCCACCGCGACCGGATACCCGCGCTCTTCGTCGATGAGGCACAGCTGGAAGTCGGGAAAAGCGGTGAGCAGATCGGAATAGTGATCGAAATGCGCGCGCGTGTAGTTGAGGAAGCCAAGATCAGCCCATGCAGCTTGCTCAACGGCTTGCGCGGCGCGGCGGAGTTCGGGGCTCTCGGCGCGCGTCTTCACCACGTAGCGTGAAGGCTTCAACGCCGGACGGACATTCGTCGCCGGTTCCAATTCGACCGCGTGCACTGAAGACCCCCGCCTATTTGACCGCTTGAGCTTCCCTAATAAAGCGTAAACATAGGAATTGCAATACCTGATGCGCGAAAGACTGCATTAACCATCGGCGGCGGTCTAATCTTGACTCTCAAAAATTTCGCACCTGCAGCATGGCGCTATGGTTAACGATTAGGTCACAAATACCTTAGCTGGGCCGCAACTTGGTGAACGCCGAGTATTCAAACTACGTTTCCAAAACATTGCGGGCCGCTACGCCTGCAAAAGGCGCGTTTATCTAACCAAAAATTCGGGTTTGCCCATGTAAAAGCGCTCCCTGGTCTGGCTGGAGAGCAATGGCCTGGGCGGAAAACCACCGGCGCTACAAGGGCGATGTCAGCAAGCTGATGGTCGTGATGGGTGTGTCCATCGCGTGCTTTGGCATGTTGTTGCTCGCCATCATCGCGTACGCCGGCTGGAACTCCAACCAAGCCGCCGTCGTCCGCGAGCGCCAACTGGTCGAAAACGCGATCAATCGCTCGATCCTGGCGCAGCTCAACGAACAGAAGAGCATCGCCTGGTGGGACGATGCGATGACCAATATTCGCGGCGATTACCTGGATCTTGAGTGGATCGACGGCAATTTCGGTTACTTCCTCACTGAGACCTATGGCCACGACGAGGTCTATATCCTCGGCCCCGACCTGAAGCCGACCTACGCTTTCTTCGAAGGCGAACGTCGCGATTCCGAATCCTACCAATTGCGCGCCAACGAGCTCGCGCCGGTCATCGCCGAGGTGCACACTGGCCAGCCCAGCGGCCTCATCACGCGCCCAAACACGTTCGAAGTTGGCGAATACCAGTTTCTATCCGCCGGCAGCCGTCGCGCGCGCTGGGGCGGCCACATCCTGAAGGTGAACGGCCGCGCCGCCGTTGTTGCGGCGATGACGATCGAGCCGAACATCGACATGAGCCTCGCGCGCGCGAACCCGCACATGCTGGTGTCTGTGCGCTTCATGGACGAAGACCTGATCAAGTCGATCGGAGAGTCGCTGCTCTTGCCGGATCTCGCCCTACGCACGGCGCCGTTGCGCAACGACGGGATCGTCGCGCACGAGTTTACTGGCGACGATGGGTCCGGTCTCGGCGTCCTCACCTGGAAGACGCGCCGGCCCGGCCACGTGCTGCTGACCGTGATCCTGCCGCTGGTCGCATTAGGCATCGTCCTGGCGATGGTGACGGCGTTCAATATGCTGCGCCGTCTGCGTCGCGCATCCAATGAACTCGCCGCCCGTGAAGCAAGCGCCATTTATCAGGCAAAGCATGACTCGCTGTCCGGTCTGCCGAACCGCCCCCATTTCGTTGAGCGTCTGGGCGAGTTCCTCGCTGCGCGAAAGTCGGGCGAACTGCCGACCGGCGCCCGCGCGATCGCAGCCTATATCGACGTCGACCGGTTCAAGGACATCAACGACACCCTCGGTCACCACGCCGGCGACCAGCTCATCAAGGTCGTCGCCGAGCGCTTGCAGGCGCGCCTGCGCCCGGAAGACTTCCTCGCCCGTTTCGGCGGCGACGAATTTGCGATCCTGTGCGCGCCGGCCAATGCCGATGGCGGCGCAGCGCTCGGCCGTCGCGTCGCGCGCGCCTTCGCGTCGCCGTTCGTGATCGACGGTCAGAACGTTCGCGTCACGGCGTCTGTGGGCATCGCCATCGCGCCGGATCACGGCGAAACCGCCGATGACGTGATGCGCCACGCCGACATCGCGCTCTACGAGGCCAAGGCCCAGGGTCGAGACCGCGCCGTGCATTTCAGCATCGAGATGGCCAAGGCCGTCGAGGAGCGCCGCCGGATCGAGATCGATCTCCGCGCCGCGCTGGAAACCGATCAGCTCAGCTTGCACTACCAGCCGCTTGTCTGCGCTCGCACGCACCACATCGTGGGCCTCGAGGCGCTGCTCCGCTGGCGCCACCCCGAACGCGGCGACATTCCGCCGGGTTCGTTCATTCCGATTGCGGAGGATTCCGGCCTGATGCCCGCGCTGGGCGAATGGATCCTCAATCGCGCGATGAATGATTCCAAGCGCTGGCCCGACCTTGAGATGTCGATCAATCTGTCGCCGGTCCAGTTCCGGCACGTCGATCTCGAAGCGTTGCTCCGCCGCGCAGCGTTGGAGCACGAAGCCGATCCCACACGCTTCATCCTGGAGATCACCGAGGGCGTGCTCCTGGACGCCGGTGAGCGCACCAAATCGATGCTCGGCGCCATCCGCGCCATGGGCTTCAAGACCGCGCTTGACGATTTCGGCACCGGCTATTCGAGCCTCGCCTACCTGAGCGATTTCAAGTTTGACAAGATCAAGATCGATCGCGCGTTCGTGCGCGGCGTCGCCAAGTCCAATGTGTCGAAGTCGATCGTCCAGGCGGTGTCGACGCTGGGCAAGGGCCTCGGCATGGACATCGTCGCCGAAGGGGTCGAGACCGAATCCGAAGCGCTGATGATGGCCCATTTCGGCTGCACCGAATTGCAGGGCTATCTCTTCTCCAAGCCGATCGCCGCAGACGCGCTCGACAAGCTCTTGGAGACCTACGAACCGCTGAAGCCGATCGCAGCGCCCCCGACGGCTGCGCCCGCCGCGGCGCGCGCGGCAGCGTCCGTTGCGCCTTCCGGCGGCGGCGGCGCATAGCGCGCAGGCTTGCGAAGCGCATGCACATCGCAGAGGGTGCGCGCCGCCGACCAAGCCATGGAGCGCCTGTGACCGACAAACGCGATGCCCCCAAAGCCGCGCCCACCGGCAATGCCGACTACGAGTGGTCGACGTTCGATTCCGAATATTACTTCCAGCACTATTACGGCGAGCCCCATCCTGACGATGATCGGGTCATCCATTGCGCCGTGCGGGCGCTGCGTGATGCGCCCCCGCGCGACGCTGCGTTGGACATAGTCGATGTCGGGACGGGCCCCAATCTCATTCCCTTCTTCTCCGCATTGCCGCGCGCGCGCCGCCTCACCGCGTGGGAATACGCTGAGAGCAATGTCGCCTGGCTGAAGCGCGAGCTCGAGAGCGATGAGATGCGGCCGCAATGGCGTCACTTCTGGGCCGAGACGCGCGCGGCGTACGGCGCCGAGGCGGGCTTGCCGGAAAATCCGATCCCCGCGCTCCGGGAGAAGGCAGACGTGGTCCAGGGCTCGATCTTCGATCTGCCCGAACGCCGCTGGGACGCCGCCACGATGTTCTTTTGCGCGGAATCGATCACCGAGCGGCAGGATGAGTTCGAAGCCGCCTGCGCCGCCTATGCGCGCTGCGTGAAGCCCGGCGGCATGCTCGCCGCCGCGTTCCTCACCCGCTCCGGCGGCTACGTGATCGCCGATCGGCCCTTCCCGGTTCTCAGCCTGAATGCAGAAATCATAGAGTCTGTGTTCGCGCGCCACGCCAAAGTCGTCGGCGTTGAACGCATCGGCATTGTCGAACGCGAAATCCGCAGCGGCTACTCCGGCTTCGTGTTCCTGACTGGCCTCGCGCAATAAATCGTCAGTCTCTCTGAACTGAACGTGAAGCTGCTGCGCGGGCGGCGCCGAAGCGAATTGCATTCATATCGACATGGCTAAGTGAATCTTAGGCAATCATCCGCATGCTGAGCAAAACGAGGCATGTGATGCAGAACGCTTCCCCTTTCCTCGGCGCGCTCGCAGCGCTGAGCTTTGTCATCTTCCCCGCCTGCGCTCACGCGGCGCCGGCGGAGAAATCCACGCAGCATTTCTCGAAAGGCGCCGCCGCCGCTTCTGCGATCGCCGTCGATACGGCGCAGGTTGCGCCCATCGTCCCGGCGTCTCAGATGCGCGAGCCCATCATCGATCCCGGCATCGTGAATGTCGGCTTCTCACACAGGGCGGCGGATGACGCTGAGCTTGGCGGGTTCGCCATGGTTCCCTCGCGCGGGCCGGAAGCGCCCGATGCGGACGATCTCTTTGAAGAGGAGGAGGCCGGCTGGTCGTTCTTCGCCGGCGCCAACGTCGTGAGCGACTATCGCTATCGCGGCGTCTCGCTGAGCGCGCGCGAACCCGCGCTGCAGTTCGAGAGCTCGGTCACGGCGCCGAGCGGCGTCTACGCTTATGGCTGGGCCTCGCAGGTCGCCGACAATGGCGGTGAGGACGTCGAACTCATGGGCGCAATTGGTTGGTCCGGCGCGCTGTTCAGCGACGATCTCTCGCTCGATGTCTACACCGGCTACTATGCCTATCCCGGCGTCGAGGAATCGGCGCTGTTCGAACTCTCGGCGCAATTCACGCGGATGTACGGCGATGTTTCGCTCACCAGCGGCGTCTCCTACTATCCCGAGCAAGCCAATCTTGGCGATCTAGACGACACCTATCTCTCGCTCGCGCTTGGCGCGCCCTTGGGCTTCGCCGGCATGTCCGGGTCGGTCGGTATGGGCTGGGAGCAGGGGGCCTTCGGTGATGGCAAGGTCGATTGGCTGGCGTCTGTGGAGGCGCCGATCAACGCCTTCACAGTGCGTCTGGGCTACGCCGGCGCCGCGCGCCACTTCTACGGCCGCGACGGCGCGGACTCGCTCTTCGCCGAAGTCCGCGTCGCCCTCGTCGAATAAACGCCGGCGCGCCAGAATCCTCCCCCTGCGAGGGAGAGGTGCGGAGGGGGTCCAACCCCAATCGCTCCCTTTCAGGGAGAGAGACGGCTAACCTGGATTCCAGCTTTCATCACGGGCGCTTCCCGCTTCAGCGCGCAGGCCGGGGACGGCATTTCGCGCGCCTCGGCGTCAGGTCTCCAGCGCCGGCGCGCAAGAATCTAGTGAAAGTTTCGCCCTTTCGGCATCGCGCCGTGCGCGCGCGCCAAGTCCTCAGCGCGTTCCTTCACACGCACGCGCGCATCCGATCCTGACCGCCGGACCTCATCTGCCCGCGCAACCACTTCCTTCAGCGTCGCGGCGGAAAGCTGCGACAAGAGCGGCGTATAATCGATCAGTCGCTCGGCCACGACGTGAATGACGCCGCTTTCGCTCTGCACCCGCCCGTCGACGGCGAGCAGCCGCGCCCCGAGGGTCTCGGCACGATAGCGCTCGAACACCTTCGGCCACACGATGATGTTGGCGATGTGCGTTTCGTCCTCCAGCGTCATGAAGATGACGCCAGACGCCGTGCCCGGCCGCTGCCGCACGAGCACGAGCCCCGCTGTGCGCACGCGCGTGCCGTCCCTGATCGTCTCCAGTTGCTCCGCGCGCACCGCGCCCCGCGCCGCGAGATCGCCGCGCAACAGCCCCGCCGGATGCGCCTTCAGCGAAAGTTTCAGCGTGCGGTAATCCTCGATCACATGCTCGCCGAGCGGCATGGCGGGAAGCGTGAAATCCGGCTCCCGCGAAAGGTCCCCGCCATGATGCTGTGCAAACAGCGGCAAGTCTTCTTGCCCGCCCACGCGGTTGAATCCGCGCGCCGCCCATAGCGCTGCGCGCCGGTCGTGCCCGAGCGAGCGGAATGCGTCAGCGTCCGCGAGCCGCTCGATCGCCGCGGACGAAAGCCCGCTCCGCAGCCACACGTCGCGCACGGAATCGTAGCCCGCGCCGCGCTGCGCAACGAGCTGACGCATATCCTCTTCCTTCAGCCCGCCGATCTCGCGGAAGCCGAGCCTGAGCGCATGCGTATGCCGCACGTCGCGCGTCATGTCGCCGTGGCGGCGATGCAGCGGCCGTTGCTGCGCCGGCTCGATCGTGGAATCCCAGTCTGAAAAGTTCACATCCGGCGCGCGCACTTCCACGCCGTGTTCTTCCGCATCGCGCACGATCTGCGCCGACGCATAAAAGCCCATCGGCTGCGCGTTGAGCAGCGCTGCGGCGAAGACGTCCGGATAATAGCATTTCACCCACGCCGAGGCGTAGACCAGAAGCGCAAAGCTCGCCGCGTGGCTCTCTGGGAATCCGTATTCGCCGAAGCCTTCGATCTGGCTGAAGCTGCGTTCCGCGAAATCGCGCTCGTAGCCGTTGGCCAGCATGCCGTTGATGAATTTCTCCTTGAGCTGCCCGATCGTGCCCACGCGCCGGAACGTCGCCATCGCGCGCCGCAGCTTGTCGGCTTCGGGCGGTGAGAATCCCGCCGCCACGATCGCGATCTTCATCGCCTGCTCCTGGAAGAGCGGCACGCCCAGCGTGCGTTTCAGCACGGCTTCAAGTTCGGGCTTGGGATAGCTCACGCTCTCCAGCCCCTGCCGGCGCTTGAGATAGGGATGCACCATCCCGCCTTGGATCGGCCCAGGCCGCACGATCGCGACCTCGATGACGAGATCGTAGAAATGGCTGGGCTTCAGTCGCGGCAGCATCGTCATCTGCGCTCGGCTCTCCACCTGGAAGACGCCGATCGAATCCGCCCGCTGCAGCATCGCGTAGACCCGCGGATCCTCCTTCGGCAGCGACGCGAGATCGAGGTGCGCATCTTCCCCTCCCCCTTGCGGGGAGGGGGCAGGGGGTGGGGGGAGATCAGGATGAGATGAAACGGCGCCGCTTGCGCCTTCGCTTTCATACCCCCCATCCCCTGCCCCCTCCCCCGTTGGGAGAGGGGAGCGCGCCCAATTCGGATACTTCGCCTCGATCAGATCGAACGCCTTCTTCAGGCACGACAACATCCCGAGCCCGAGAAGATCGACCTTCAAGATTCCCAGCGCCTCAAGATCCTCCTTGTCCCACTCCACGACCGTGCGGTCCTCCATCGCCGCGTTCTGCACCGGCACGACATCGTCCAGCCGCTCGCGCGTGATCACGAACCCGCCCACGTGCTGCGACAGATGCCGCGGAAAGCCTTGGAGTTCGCGCGCCAGCGCCATGCAGGCGCGCAGCCGCGGATCGCTGAGATCGAGCCCGATCCGCCGGGCGTCGTCGTGTTCCACGCCCTTCGACCACCATTGCTGCGTCTTCGCCAGCGCCGCGATCCGGTCTTCGGAGAACCCGAACGCCTTGCCCACTTCGCGGATCGCGCTCCGGCCGCGGTAGCAGATCAGCGTCGCCGCCAACCCCGCACGATGGCGCCCGTAGGTCTTGTAGACATATTGGATCACGTCCTCGCGCCGTTCGTGTTCGAAATCGACGTCGATGTCCGGCGGCTCGTTCCGCTCGGTGGAGATGAAGCGGTCGAACAGGAGATCGTTCGTAGACGGATCGACTTCCGTGATCCCCAGGCAATAGCAGATCGAAGAATTCGCCGCCGAGCCGCGTCCCTGGCACAGGATCGGATCGCGAGGATTGCCCTCGTGATCCACGCGCCCGCGCGCGAACGTCACGATGTCATAGACGGTCAGAAAATAGGGCGCGAACTTCAGCTGCGCCACGATCGCGAGTTCGCGCGTCAGGTTCTCGCGCACGCGATCCGGGATCGCGCCGCCATAGCGCGCCTGCGCCCCGGCCCAGGCCAGCGTTTCCAGCGCCGTCTGCGGATCGGCGAAGCCTTTGACGCATTCGTCGGGATATTCGTAGCGCAGATCCTCCAGCGAAAACCGTACCCCCCGCAGGAAGCGCAACGTCTCGCTCACCGCCTCCGGCGCCGCGCGATAGAGCCGCGCCATCTCGTCCCGTGATTTGAGATGTCGCTCGGAATTGGCGGCGAGCAGCCGCCCTGCGCGGTCGAGCGTCGTCTTCTCCCGAATGCAGGTGACGACGTCGAGCAGCGCGCGCCGTTCTGGAACATGGTGCAGCGGCTCGGTTGTCGCGACCAGCCGTGCGCCCGTCTCCTGCGCAAGCCCCGCCAGAAACCGCAGCCGCCGCTTATCCTCCCCGTCTACCCGCACTGGCGCCGCAAGCCACACGGCGCCGCAGCGTTCCCGCACGGCCAGCAGCGTTTCGCGCAAAGCGCTAGGGGAATGGAGATGAACATCCGCCGCCGGAACGACGATCGCCTGCAATCCCTCCGTATGCTGAAGGAAATCCGCAAGGTCGAGCCAGCATTCGCCCTTCGGCGCGCGCCTGTTTCCCACTGTAAGGAGCCGCGTGAGCCGCGCATAGGCCGCCCGATCCGCCGGGTAGACGACGATGTCCGGCGTCCCGTCGCGGAACACGAGCCGTGCGCCGACGATGAGCCGAAGCCCTTTTTCCTTCGCCATCACATGCCCGCGCACGACGCCCGCGAGCGTGTTGCGGTCCGCCAGCCCGAGCCCCGCATGTCCCAGCGCGTGCGCTGTCTCGACCAGTTCTTCCGGATGCGCCGCCCCGCGCAGGAACGAGAAATTGCTCGTCGCGACGAGATCCGCGAACCCGTTCATGCGAACACGCCGTGCACGTACCAATGCGGCGCATCGCGCTCGCTGTAGAGCCCGTCGCGATAGAGCCAGTAGCGCCGGCCGTTGGCGTCCTCCACGCGGTAATAATCCCGCGTCGGCGCGCCGGGGCGCGTGAGCCAGTTCATCGCGATCCGCTCTGGGCCTTCCGCGCGCACCACTGTGCGCAGCACGCGGCGCCAGCGGAATCGCACCGGCGGCCCGTCCGGCACTGATGCAATCGCCTCCACGAGCTCCGGCGGCGCAAACAGCGTCAGCGGTCGCCGCATCGCGCCGTCGCCTGGAATGGCGGCGCATCTGTGTTCTTCCGCCGTCGCCATCGCCGGCGTCTCGCCGGCGGCGTCTTCCGGCGCATGCGCATCGCAAAGCGCGATGCGCCGCACGCGCGCATCGCCGAGCCGCGCCGACAGTGCATCGATGAGACGCGCGATCGCCTCTTCGTCTCGCCCCGACGGCGCCGTCAGCGCGCGCGGCGCCATCGTCAGCGGCGCGGTCTCGAACGCATCGAGCCGCAGCATCTCGATCCCGAATTCTGCGTCGAGCCCCTCCGGCGCGATCGACAGCTTCTCGCGGAACAGCCGCAGCATCGCGCGCGCGTCGCGTTCGGGCCGCGTCAGCTTGAGCGCGACCGTGCGCGCCCGCGCGTCGACGCCGTACAGCGAAAGCGCCAGCCGTCGCGCGCCAAGCCCGCGCGAGTCCAGACGCGCCGCAAGATCGCCGCACGCCGCCTCCACGCCAATCAGGATCGCGTCAAGCGTGATGAGCGGCGCCACGAACCGCTTCATCGCAAACGCCGCCGGCGACGGGCGCCGCGGCGAGAGCGGCTCCTGGGCGCGCCCCAGCGCATAATCCAGACGCAGCAGCGCGCGCGCCCCCGCCCGCGCCGCAAGCGGCGTGCGCGGCGCGGCGATCAGCTGCCCCACGGTCTTCAGCCCGAGCCGTTTCAGCAGCGCCCCAGACTCCGGTTCGAGCCGCAGGCTGTCCACCGCCAGCGGCGCCAGCAGCGTAGCGATCGACTCTGCGTCGCCGATGAAGTCACGTGAGAAATGCGCCAGCGCCCACGCCGCCGCCGGAGACGGCGCGATCGCCGCGCGCGCCGCGAAACCTTGCGCCGTGATGCGCAGGAGAAGATCGCGCCGCAGCGCATCTTCATCCCCGAAGAGATGCGCACACCCGGTGATGTCGAGGAAAAGCCCGTCCGGCGGGTCGAGCGCGACGACCGGCGTATAGCGCGCGCACCATGCCGCGATTGCGTCGAGAAGCGCCGCATCCCGCGCCGGCTCGGCTTCGACAGCGACGAGATCGGGCCGCATCGCCCGCGCATCCGCCAGCGCCATGCCCGCCTTGAGCCCCGCCCGCGACGCCGTCGCGTCCGCCCCCGTCAACACGAACGCGTTGCCGACCTTGTCATAAATCGCGAGCGGATGATGTTCCTTATACGGAGCAAAATCTCCCCTTCCACCTTGGGGGGAGGGGGCAGGGTGTGGGGGGCGGTCAGGATAAGGGGAGAACGTCTTAGCCCGCCCGCCGCGCTGCAGCCGGTCCGTTTGCAGCCGCGGCAGCCAGAGCGCCAGCCATCGGCGCGTCTCGTTCTGAGAATCTGTGCGCATGAGCGTCCCAATCGAGAATCCAGCAAAGATCGGCGCGCCCGCCGCGCCGGCGCGTGAGCTGTGCGGCGAACGCCGGGCGTCCGATCTCGCCGGGCGCGGCCGCGCTCACCGCCGCTGCGATCCGCCAGCGCGTCCACGCCGCGCTGGCCGCGAGCCCGTCGAGCCGCACCAAGAGCCCGCGCGCGCCATAGGTCTCCGCCGCCAGCAAGAGCCGCCGCGACGCGGTGAGATCGAGCGTCTTCCCAGAATCTCTTGATAAAGATCCGATCACGCACACCACGGCAGCCCCCGGCAGCGTCAGCGCCTGCTCCGCCGCCCATAGCGCGTCCTGCGCCGTGCGCGGACGCACCAGGATGAGATCGTCAAGCGCCAGCCCCAGCTGCGCGCAGCCTTCCGCGTAGAGCGTTCCGTCCTCGCCGCCGCGGGCCTGCGGACTGATGAACACCGTGAGCGGCGCAGCCCAGAGCCGTGTCAGCCCCAGCGCGAAGCCGAGCGCCGCGCCCACATCGCCTGCCTCGGCCGGCGCGATCTCATGCAGCGGCGACGCGGTCACCGTCTCTGCGATGGCGGCGAATGACTCGGCCGTCTCCGTCTTCAGCGGCGCGAGATCCGCCGCGCGCACCAGCTTCGCGCCCGGCGGGAGAGGCGCCGCGCGCGCGGGAGCAGGAATGGAATCCATCCCGTCACTCTAGAACAAAAGAAGAACAATCGCAACGCCCCCGCAACAACCTGGCCCTCAGCCGATCCCCAGCGCGGTCTTGTAGTGCGGGTGCACGATGTCGTGCCATTCGGGATGGCGCTTGATGTAGGCCGCGAAGAACGGACACACCGGCATCACCTGGGCGCCCCGTGCCCGCGCCCACGCCAGCGCCGTGGTCACCAGCGCGCTCCCCACGCCCTTGCCCTCGAACGCCGGCGGAACCTCCGTGTGAGGGAAGAGAATGCCATTCGAGAGCACTCGATACTCAGCATAGGCGACCTCGCCCCCGAGCCGCACCTCGAACCGGCCTTCCGCTTCGTTGTTCACCACCTCAAACGCCGGCACGCTCATCGGCCGCCTCCTGTTGGCAAGTTGTGGGTAATACGGGCTACAGAGCCACACAAACTGGATTTTCCCACGCACTGATTCGTTTTTGTGTTGTGAATTTCAGGTAAACTCCCTGTTAATTGTCGAAGAGTGGGCGTCCCAGGGGGTGCGGCGCGGGAATGGCGCGTCGCGAACAGCGAGAAAAGCAGCGTTTTCAGGCTCCGGGGCGCCGCCGGGAGGCGGCGAAGATGGTGTGGAAAAAGAAGAATAACGACCCGGCTGCGCCAGATCCGGCCGCGTCGAAACCGCTCCCAACGCCGAAATTCATCGCCACCGGCGCCGCCATCGCCGCCGCCGCGCCCGGCCTGGCCGAGGCGGCGACCTTCAATGTGTCCGACCAGGCCTCGTTCGAGGCCGCTCTGGCTGCGATGGCCGCGGACCGCGCGTCCGACCACACGATCAATATCACCGCGTCGTTCTCGATGTCCGCGCCGGTCGCCCCGATTGTCGCCGACCCCGGCGCGGTCGTCACCATCAACGGCAACGGCTTCACCATCGACGGCGCGTCCAGCTTCCGCCCGTTTTTCATCTATTCCGGCGAGGTCAACATCGCCGACCTGAACATCGCCAACGCGACCGCCCAAGGCGGCGACGGCGCGGGCGGCGGCATGGGCGCCGGCGGCGCGGTGTTCGTGAACAGCCTGGCGGTCGTCAGCCTCACCAACGTCGTTATCACCGACGCCTCCGCCATCGGCGGCGACGGCGGCCAGCAATATCAGGGCGGCGGCGGCGGCCTCGGCGGCCAGGGCGGCCTTGAGCAGGGCGGCGGCGGCGGCGGCCTCTACGGCGCGGGCGGCTCAGGTTCCGAGGAAGCCGGCGGCGGCGGCGGCGGCGCGCTCGGCGCCGGCGGCGCGACGGGCAACCCACTTGAGTACGGCGGCGGCGGCGGCGGCGGCTTCTTCGGCGACGGCGGCGTAAGCAGCCCGCATGAACTCTCCGGCGCCGGCGGCGGGGGCGGCGGCTTCACGGCCGACGGAGGCAATGCATCACCAAACACTGGCGGCCTTGGCGGCGGCGCCGAGGGCGGTGACGGAACCGCGTACGGCGTCACCGGGCAGGATGGCCAGGCCTTCGGCGGCGGTGGCGGCGGCGGCGGGCCTGACGGCGGCGGCGGCGCTGGCGCGTTCGGTGGCGGCGGCGGCGGCTCGGGCGGCACCACCGACGTCAACTTTGATACTTCCCAGGACATCGGCGGCCAGGGCGGCGTCTTCGGCGGCGGCGGCGGCGGCGAGGCGGATCTCGGCGGCGACGGCGGCGATTTCGGCGGCGGCGGCGGGGTCGATACCGGCGGCGCGTCCGCCATCGCAGGCGACGGCGGCTACGGGGGCGGCGGCGGCGGCGCGGACCCCGGCGGCGGCGGGGGTCTCGGCGGCGCCGGGGGCTTCGGCGGCGGCCGCGGTTTTGGCGCCGGCGGCGGCGTCGGCGACACCGGCTTCGGCGGCGGCGACGCCACCATCACCGGCGGCGGCGGCGGCGCGGGCTTCGGCGGCGGCGTGTTCGTCCGCGACGGCGGCACGCTGATCATCCGCGAAGGCGTCACGCTTTCAGGCGGTTCGGTCGCTGGCGGCTCCGGCGTGAACGGCGGCGGCGCCGGCGCCGCATTGGGCCAGGGCGTCTTCATCCAGTCCGGCGATCTCACGTTCGACATCGGCGCGGGCGGCGCCTCCACCATCTCGGATGTCATCGCCGACGCGACCGGAAACGGAACGGACGCCGGCGCGCTCGTGAAAACCGGCGCCGGCACGCTCGTGCTCGAAACCGCCAACACCTATTCCGGCGGCACGACGATTTCCGGCGGAACGGTTCGGATCGAGACCAACACATCGTTGGGGACCGGCGCAGTCACGCTCGGCCCCGGCGCCATCGATTTCGCCGCCGGCCTATCCTCCGCATACGGAATAAATCTCGTCGCCCAAGGCGCGCTTAACGTGGATTCCGGGGCGGTGACGCAGACGGGCGTCCTCAGCGGCGTCGGCGGCATGGACAAGACCGGCGCCGGCGCGCTCGCGCTCTCCGGCGCCAACACCTATACCGGCGCCACCAACGTCAATGCCGGCACGCTCATTCTCAGCGGCGGCGCAGCGCTGTCCGACGTCAGCGCCGTATCGGTTGCGTCCGGCGCGACGCTTCAGCTCAACGATTCCGAGGTCATCGGCTCGCTCGCCGGCGCCGGCGACGTGTCCATCGCCGGCGTCGCGATCACCTCCGGCGGCAACAACACCAGCACGATCTTCTCCGGCGTCATTGCGGGAAGCGGAGGCGTGCACAAGACCGGCTCGGGCGTGTTCACGCTCTCCGGCGTCAACACCTACACCGGCGATACCTTCGTCAACAGCGGCACGCTGGCGCTGTCCGGCGGCAGCGCAATCGTCGACACGAACATCGTCAATGTCGCCTCCGGCGCGACGCTGCAGATCCTCGACGCCGAGACCCTCGGCTCGGTCTCCGGCGCCGGCGCGATAACCCTCGACGCCACGCTGACCACCGGCGCCAACGACGCGACGACCACGTTCTCCGGCGCCGCGAGCGGCGCGGGCGGCCTCACCAAGGTCGGCGTCGGAACGTTCACGCTCTCCGGGACGAACACCTATTCCGGCGCCACCACCGTCAGCGCTGGCGCGCTCATCGCCGCGGGCGGCGCCGCGATCGGTGATACAAGCGCGGTGACCGTCGCCTCCGGCGCCGCCTTCCAGATCGACGCCAGCGAAACCATCGGCTCCCTGGCCGGCGCCGGCGACGTGCAACTCGGCGCCAACACCCTGACCGCAGGCGGCGACGGATCGAGCACGACCTTCTCGGGAACGATCGCCGGCGTCGGCGGCGTGCTCGTGAAGGACGGCGCTGGCGTCCTCACGCTTTCCGGCGCCAACACCTACTCGGGCGGCACGACCATCGCCGGCGGAACCGTCCGTGTAGAGAACAACGCCGCCTTCGGCTCTGGCGCCGTGACGACGACGGGCTCCACCATTGACTACGGCGACGGGATCACGATCGCCAACGCGATAGTGCTGATGAGCAATCCCGATCTCAATGTCGATGTCGGGACCGCCGCACAATCGGGCGCCATCTCCGAATCCGGCGGCAGCTATGGGATCGCCAAGACCGGCGCTGGCACGCTTGTCCTATCCGGCGTCAACACCTTCACCGGCGCAACGAACGTCAACGCTGGCACGCTGACGCTCAATGGCGGCGCCGCGCTCTCAGACGTAAGTGCAGTCACAATCGCATCCGGCGCGACCCTGCAATTGGGCGCGTCCGAAGCCATCGGCTCGCTTGCCGGCGCCGGCAGTGTGGCCATGGGCGCCAACACGCTCACCACCGGCGGCGACGGAACCAGCACCACGTTCTCCGGCGCTATCGCAGGCGCCGGCGACGTTGCCAAAACCGGCGCAGGCGTGCTCACGCTCTCCGGCGCCAACACCTATACCGGCGCCACCAACATCAACGCGGGCGGGCTGACGCTCGCTGGCGGCCAGGCTGTGGTGGATTCCGGCGTCATCAACATCGCCGGCGGCGCAGTGCTGACGATCGCGGACGCCGAAACCGTCGGGTCCATCGCCGGCGCCGGTGACGTTGCGCTCAACGCCACGCTGACCACGGGCGGCAACGACGCGTCGACCGCGTTGTCAGGCGATGTATCGGGCGCCGGCGGCCTTACCAAAGAAGGCGCAGGAACGTTCACGCTCTCCGGCGTCAACACCTTCGTCGGCGCGACCAACGTGAACGCGGGAACGCTGGTCCTCAACGGCGGCGCAGCGCTCTCAGACCTCACGGCCGTGACTGTCGCCTCCGGCGCGACGCTCGATCTTGGCGCCAGCGAAACCATCGGCTCGCTCGCCGGCGCCGGCGCTGTCGCACTGAACGCCAACACGCTCACCGCCGGGGGCGACGGCGCCTCCACCACGTTCTCCGGTGCAATCACCGGCGCCGGCGGCTTCACCAAGGCGGGCGCGGGCGCGCTGACATTCTCCGGCGCCAACACCTATGCCGGCGCCACCACGATCAGCGCTGGCGCGCTGATCCTGTCCGGCGGCACGGCGCTGAATGATTCCGGCGTCGTCACCGTCGCCTCGGGCGCATCGCTGCAGCTTGATGACGACGAGACCATCGGTTCGCTCGCGGGCGCAGGCGCCGTCGCGCTCAACGCCAACACGTTGACCGCCGGCGGCAATGGCGCGTCCACCGCCTTCTCCGGCGCGATCTTCGGCGTCGGCGGCCTCGTCAAGACGGGCGCTGGAACGCTCACGCTCTCCGGCGCAAATACGTTCACGGGCGCGGCCAATGTCGCCACCGGCACGCTCACGCTCAATGGCGGCGCCGCGCTTTCCGACCTCACCGCAGTTTCGGTCGCATCCGGCGCGACGCTGCAATTGGGGGCCTCTGAAACCATCGGCTCGCTTGCCGGCGCGGGCAATGTGCAACTCGGCGCCAACACCCTGACTGCCGGGGGCAACGACGCCTCGACGGCCTTCTCCGGCGCGATCACCGGCGCCGGCGGCCTGACCAAGGACGGCGCGGGCGTGCTCACGCTGTCCGGCGCCAACACGTACGCCGGCGCCACCAACGTCAATGCCGGGACGCTCGCGCTCTCCGGCGGCGCCGCAATCGCGGATGCAAGCGCCGTCACGGTCGGCGCCGGCGCGATCCTGCTCTTGAACGATAGCGAAGCGATCGGCTCGCTCGCCGGCGCAGGCGGCGTGCAACTCGGCGCCAATGCGCTGACCGCCGGCGGCGACGGGTCGAGCACCACGTTCGCGGGCGTCATGTCCGGCGCGGGCGGCTTCAACAAGGCGGGCGCCGGAACGCTCACGCTCTCGGGCGCGAACACCTTCACCGGCGCAACCAACATCAATTCCGGCGCCCTCATCTTGTCCGGCGGCGCCGCCCTCGCCGACATCAGCGCCGTGACGGTCGCGTCGGGCGCAACGCTGCAGCTCAACGACGACGAAACCATCGGCTCGCTTGCCGGCGGCGGCGCCGTCGCGCTCGGCGCCGACACGCTCACCGTCGGCGCCAACAACGCGAGCACCGTTTTCTCCGGCGCGATCTCGGGAGCGGGCGGCCTCGACCACATCGGAACGGGCGTGTTCACGCTCTCCGGCGCAAACACGTTCACCGGCGCGACGAATGTGAGCGCCGGGGAGCTCGTGCTCTCCGGCGGCGCCGCGCTGGCTGATGCGAGCGCGCTGACGATCGCGTCCGGCGCGCTTGTGACGCTTGCAACCGGCGAAACCATCGGGTCGCTCGCAGGGGCGGGGGATGTTGCGCTCGGCGCCAACACGCTGACGACCGGCGGCGACGCGTCCAGCACGACCTTCTCGGGAACGCTCTCCGGCGCCGGCGGCCTGGTCAAGATCGGCGCCGGATCCTTCACGCTCGCGGGCGCCAACACCTACACCGGCGCCACGGTGATCAATGCCGGCGAACTTATCGCCGCCGGCGGCGTCGCGATCAGCGATGATAGCGCTGTCACCGTCGCCTCCGGCGCGCAATTGACGCTCAGCGCGGGCGAGACCATCGGCTCTCTCTCCGGCGGCGGCGATGTCGCACTCAACGCCTTCACGTTGACGGCAGGCGGCGATGGATCCTCCACCGCCTTCTCCGGCGCCATGTCTGGAGCAGGGGGCCTCACAAAGCTCGGCGCCGGGTCGCTGACTTTGTCGGGCGTCAACACCTATGCCGGCGACACCTTGATCAACGCCGGCGAAGTGATCGTCTCCGGCGGCCAAGCCGTCAATGACGTGGGCGTCGTCAACATCGCGCTCGCCGCCGCCTTCACGCTCAACAACAGCGAGACGATCGGCGCGCTGATGGGCGCGGGCGACGTCAATCTAAACGCGAACACGCTCACTGTCGGCGGCAACGGCGCCACGACCAGCTTTGCGGGGATCATCGACGGTGCGGGCGGTCTGGTGAAGATCGGGGCCGGCGCACTAACGCTCACCGGCGCCAACACTTTCACCGGCGCAACCAATGTGAACGCCGGCACGCTCGCGCTCTCCGGCGGCGCCGCGCTCGATGACGCCAGCGCGGTCATCGTCGCGTCCGGCGCCGTCCTGCAGCTCAACGACGACGAGACCATCGGCTCGCTCGCCGGCGCCGGCAATGTCGCGCTCGGCGCAAACACGCTCACCACCGGCGCGGATGATACAAGTACGATCTTCTCTGGGGTCATCTCGGGCAGCGGCGGCCTCACCAAGATCGGCGCCGGCGATTTCGTGCTCACCGGCGCAAACACCTACACCGGCGAGACGCTCGTGCTCGGCGGCACGCTCCTCTTTGCCCAAGGCCAGTCGCTGCAAGACGACGCGGTAGTCAACATTGACGCGCCGGCTGCGATCTCGCTGATGATGGATGAGCAGGTCGCGGGCCTCCTTGGCGACGGATCGGTGTTCCTGAACGCGTATACGTTGACCGTCGATGACGGCGCCGATTCCGCGTTCGCCGGCGTGATCGCCGGCGCCGGCGGCCTCACCAAGGATGGCGCCGCCACTTTCACCCTGTCCGGCGCCAACACCTATGCCGGCCCGACAAACGTGCTGGGCGGGACGCTGGTGCTCAACGGCGGCACAGCGCTCGCTGACGCCAGCGCGCTCAGCATCGCCTCCGGCGCGACCGTGCAGCTCGGCGCGAACGAGACCGTCGGCGCCCTTGCCGGCGCCGGCAATGTCGCTCTCGGCGCCAACACGCTGACGACCGGCGCGAGCGGCGCAACCACGCTGTTCTCCGGTGTAATGTCCGGAACCGGAGGGTTGACCAAGGTCGGCGCCGGCGTCTTCACACTCTCTGGCGCCAACACCTATTCTGGCCAAACCCACGTGAACGCCGGCGTGCTCATCCTCGCCGGCGGCCAGGCGGTGGGCGACGCCAACGTCGTCAACGTCGCCAGCGGCGCGGGCCTGCAATTGAACGCCAGCGAAGCCATCGGCGGCCTCAACGGCGCAGGCCTTGTTGCGCTTGGCGGCAACGTGCTCACCATCGGCGGCGGCGATGCTTCCAGCGCCTTCACCGGCTCGATGTTCGGCACGGGCGGCCTCACCAAGATCGGCGCCGGCACGTTCTCGCTCACCGGCGCCAACACCTTCACCGGCCCGGTCATCATCCAAGGCGGCGTCCTGGCGCTCAACGGCGGCGCGGCCCTGTCGGACGCATCCGCCGTCACCATCAGCGCGCCTGGAGTGTTGAGCCTCGGCGCCAGCGAAACGATCGGCTCCATCGCCGGCGCCGGCGCGATCGACTTGGGCGCATTCTTGTTGCAGACCGGCGGCGACAACGCCTCAACGACGTTCTCTGGTCTCATCTCCGGCTCGGGCGGCCTAATCAAGGTCGGCGCCGGCGCCTTCACGCTCACCGGCCCGAACACGTATTCCGGCGGTACGATCCTCGCCAGCGGGTCCATTCGCGTGGAGGATGACGACGCCCTCGGGAGCGGCGCGATTACGACCACCGGCTCCACGCTCGACTATGCCGACGGCATTCTGCTTGGCAACGACATCATCTTGATGAGCTATCCAAATCTCAACGTCGGCGTCGGCGCCGCTGAGCATGCCGGCGACATCTCCGAATCCGGCGGCGCGTTCGGGATCTTCAAGACCGGCGCCGGCCAGCTCACGTTCTCCGGAAGCAACACCTACACCGGCGCGACCGTCATCTCCGGCGGCGTCCTGCGGCTCGCCGGGGGCGCCGCGGTATCGGATACCGGCGTCGTGCTCGTCGAGAACGGCGCTGCGCTCTCACTCGCGGATGATGAAACCATCGGCGATCTGACTGGCGATGGCGACGTCGATCTCGGCGCCGCTACGCTGTCGATCGCCGGCGCCGGCTTCTATGAATTCTCCGGCGACATCGCCGGCACGGGCGGCCTTGCGCTCTTGTCCGGCGGCGCGATGGAGCTGTCGGGGACCAACACCTTCTCCGGCGGGGTTGTGAACGGCGGCACGCTGATCCTCACCGGCGCCGGCGCCGCGGGCTCCGGCGACATCGTCAACAACGACGCGCTCCTCTTCACCGACACGCTCGCCAACGACATCTCCGGTGCAGGCTTCATCCAAAAGACGGGCGCCGGTCTCGCCGAACTCACCGGCGCCAACACGCACGCCGGCGGCACGATCGTTGCAGCCGGCGCGTTGCGCGCCAGCCTCGACAATCTCGGAACCGGCCAGCTTTCTCTGCACGCCGGCGCCCGCTTCGAACTCGTGCAAGCGACGAACGCCGTCTTCGGCGTCGACATTGTCTCTGATCCCACCAGCGTCTTCGTCCAGTCGGGCGCGGGCGTCGTGACGTACAATAACGGCTTGTTCGGCGATTTCGAAGTGCTCTCCGGCACGGCGAACGTGATGGGCCCAATTGGCGTGTCCGGCGCAAACGGACTGCGCGTCGCAAACGGCGCAACGCTCTCGGGAACCGGCGTGGTCGTTGGCGATGTGACCAACGAAGGCCTTCTCTCGCCCGGCGGCGACGCTATCGGCGTCTTCGGCGTTCAAGGCGATTACACCCACGTCGCAACCGGCCGGCTGCGCATCCAATTCGATCCAAACGGCGACATCGACCTCCTCGCCGTGACCGGGACCGCGACCATTGAAGGCGGCGTGGTCGAGCTCGTCTCGCTCGGCGGCGCGGACGGCTCGGGGCTCACCTTCCTGCAGGCGGGCGGCGGCGTCTCCGGCGCCTTCGACACGCTGATCACCCCGGCCGGCGGCGCGGCCGGCATCCTCTACAACGCGTTCGACGCCGAGATCTCGCCCACCATCGTCACCGCCCGCCCGAGCACGCCCTCAAGCCAGGTCGCGCTGATTGCCGGCGCGGCCGATTCCTTCCTCAACCTCATCGCCGATGAGATCGAGGAAGAGCGCGACGGCGGCGTTGTCTGGGGCCGCTCGCTGTTCGGCGAGTTGAGCCGCGATGCGGTCGGCGCATCGCGCGCGTTCGATTATTCGACGCAAGGCAACGTCGGCGGCGTCCGCACAACGCGCAAGAGCGGCTTCGTTGTCGGCGCCGCGCTCGCCGGCGTCCGCGGCGACGCGGATCTTGAATTGAATGCAGGCGATGTCGAATCCGAAGGCGTTATGGCCGCCGCCTATGCGGATTGGCGCAACCAGAACTTCATGGTCTCCGGCGGCGTCAGCGTCGGCGCCCAGGATCTCGACATTCGCCGCCGCGTCGAACTCAACGGTCAGCCGATCGATCTGTTCGGCGCCACCGAAAGCCGCACCAGCGGCGTCCATCTCGGCGCAGCCGCCATGGCAGATTGGGGCGGCTGGGATGTGAGCGCCTCCGCGCGCGTCAATTACGTGTCCACCGAGGTTGATAATTACGAAGAGGGCGGCGGCGCCGTCCTCGCGCTCGATTGGGATCGCTTCGACGCCGAGAGCCTGTTCACGCGCATCCGCATGCGCGCGGAGCGCCGCATGCTGGTCGGCGAGGGCCTTTCGGTCACGCCAGCCTTCAGCCTCGGCGTCGTGCGGGAGGAGGCGATCGACGACGATCGCACGGTGCGCGCAAGCCTCGTCGTCAGCGGCCAGCCGATCGTGCTCGACCTGGACCGCATGAGCCGCACCATGGGCGAAGCGACCGCCGGTTTCACGATGCACTGGGGCGAGAGCTTCGACTTGGGCGCCCACGCCGGCTACCAGAACGGCGACGGCCAGGAAGGCGCCTTCGGCGCCGTCTCCGCCCGCATCCGCTTCTAGCGCACCAGCGACGCGGTCTCCGCCGCGCCAATGCGGTGAGCCGGCGGCCAAGTGAGAGGAATCGGCGTCGTTGGGCCCGGCGCGGCCGGCGCGGATTGAGCCGCGGACGCGATCGCGGCGACTGGTCCTCATGCGCGCGCGCCGCACCCTCAAAGGCCGCATGCCCGTTTGCGCCGGCCGCCGCATTGCCGCGCCGGCGCGATTGCCTTATCTCAGCGCCTCCACTCGACCCGCCTCGCAGGGCGGCCCCGGAGAGGTGGCGGAGTGGTCGATCGCGCCGGTCTCGAAAACCGGAGTGCCTTCACGGGCACCGAGGGTTCGAATCCCTCCCTCTCCGCCAGCGGCCCGCGCCCCAATCCCCCTTGCGCCGCTTACCTCGCCGCGGCTAATCCAAACCACGGTCGCGCGTGAGCGCGGCCGGATCGCGCCGGCGCCCGCGAGGGCTTTACGGGAACGCAGTGAGGGGCCTCGCGCCCGGACTCTGCGGCTGTCCCTGCAACTGTGAGCGGCGAGTGCGATGCGCATCGTGGTCCCTCTCCCTGCGGAGGAGGATCGCAGTCACTGGCGGCATTTGCGTCGCCGGGAAGGCCGCGCATCGCGCCTTGACCCGCAAGCCAGGAGACCGGCCGGCGCGTGTCGCTCTTGCTTGGGTCCAGGGGATGGTCCAGGCGCGGAAACCCGTCTGAGCGACGCCGCGGCGGAGGCCGCACCGGTCGGCCGGCGAACGCTTTGCGGCGTCCGCTCGTCGGACGCGCCGGCCATGCAGCGCATGGAGACCTCCGCCCTTGTCGCGTGACGCCGACGGGGAAAAGTTCATGCGCAAACATATCGAGTGCGCCGCGATGATCGCGGCGTTTGCAGCCGCCTCAGGCCCGGCGTTTGGCCAGGACGCGCAAGGCGCGTCCGAAGAGGAGATCATCATCACTGCGACGCGGGCTCAGGCCGGCGCGTCGCGCGATACGCTCGGCGCGTCGGTCACCGCGATCAGCGCCGCAGATATTGAGACGCGCCAGACGCGGATCATATCCGATCTTCTGCGCGACGTTCCCGGCGTATCAGTCAGCCGGATCGGCGCCGTCGGGGGCCAAACCCAGATCCGCATGCGCGGCGCCGAAGGCAATCACACGCTCGTCCTGATCGACGGCGTCGAAGTCGCCGATCCGTACTTCGGCGAGTTCGATTTCGCCGCCCTGATCGCCGACGATGTCGCCCGCATCGAAGTGCTGCGCGGCCAGCAATCGGCGCTCTACGGCTCCGACGCGATCGGCGGCGTCATCCACTACATCACCGCCAGCGGCGCCGAAGCGCGGGGCCTTCGCGGACGCGTCGAATACGGATCATCCAATTCATGGAACGCGTCGGCTCGCGTGGCCGGCGTCTCGGGCCCGGTCGATTTCGCAGGCAGCGCAGGCTACCAGTCCACGGACGGCGGACCCACCGCGCGCAACGGCGTGCGCGACGTCGGCGCAGAAACCGCCGCGCTTTCTGGCCGGCTGGTGGTCGATATCGCCGCCAATGCGCGCATTCGCGCTGTCGGCCGCTATGCCTTAAGCGAGGCTGACACCAACGATCAGGACTTCGGATTCCCGCCCGGCCCGACCTTCGGCTTCGCCATCGACAGCGACGACTATTCGGAGAGCGAAGCTGCTTACGGCCTCGTCAGCGGGGAGTGGGAACTCATGGACGGCGCCTGGTCCAATACTGTGACGATCCAAGGCGTGAATGCGAGCAGGAAGGCGTTTTCCGGCGGCGCTTTCGACAACGGCAGCGAAGGGACGCGTCTTAAGGCGTCCTACGTCACGTCGCTCGCCTTCGAAACCGACGCGGCGCGGCATACGCTCACCGGCGCCGTTGACGTCGAGCGCGAGGGTGTTCTCACCACGACGCCCGGCGCGCCGCCGCCTTATTCGGAACGGCGCACCATCGACAACACCGGCTACGTCGCCCAATACGACGCCGTCGTCGCCGGCCGCTTCGGATTCGGCGCCGCATACCGCTACGATTCCAACGACGCGTTCGATGACGCCGACACCTATCGCGTGCAGGCGAGCTATCTGTTCGCCAGTGGAACGCGCGTTCACGCCGCCGCCGGCTCAGGCGTCAAGAATCCGGGCTATTCAGAACTGTACGGCTTCGCCGGCTCCACGTATCTCGGCAATCCGAACCTCACGCCCGAACGGTCAAACGGCTGGGAAGCCGGCGTCGAACAGCGCTTCTGGGGCGATTCAGCGTGGATCGACCTCACGTATTTCACCAGCTTGCTCGAAGATGAGATCGCCCTCGACTGCGCGCTCTTCCCGCTCTGCACGCCCATCAACTTGCCCACAGAATCGGAGCGCGAGGGCGTGGAGATCAGCGCGCAGGCGACGCTCGGACAATGGCGCCTGTTCGGATCTTACACCTGGCTCGAGTCATCGCAGAACGGCGTGGAGGAGGTTCGACGCGCCCCGCATGCCGCCAGCGTAAACCTGTCGTGGCGCGCGCCCTCGGACGCCTTCGGCGCGTTTCTCACCGTGCGCTACAATGGAGAGATGCTCGACAACAATTTCACGCTGTCCGGTCCGAGCCCGATCGACTTGCCGGCCTTCACGCTTGTCAATCTCGGCGGCGATTGGCGCGTGTCGGATTCTCTGGAGCTCTATGGGCGCGTCGAAAATGCGCTCGATGAGGCCTACGAGGAAATCTACACCTATCGCGCGCCGGAGCGGGCCTTCTATCTCGGCCTGCGCGCCGGCTTCTAGCGGAGACGGAAATGACGCGCCTTGAGGCCTGGTCAGTAACGGTGATGCGCGGCGGCAGGCGCATCGTCGACGCCGCCAGCGTCACGCGCGCTGCGCCGGGCCTCACCGCGCTCATCGGCCCGAACGGCGCCGGGAAATCCACGTTGCTGATGGCGCTGGCGGGGCTGCTGCGGCCGGAGGAGGGCGCCGTCCTGTTGGACGGCGTCCCCATCGCCGCGATCGACCGCCGCACGCTCGCGCGTCGCCGCGCATACCTCCCGCAGAATGCGCGCTGCGAATGGCCGATCAGCGTGGAGCGCGTTGTCGCGCTCGGCCTCACGCCGACGCTGCCCCCCTTCGGCGGGTTGCCGCCGTCCCAACGCGCGCGCGTCTCTGAGATGCTGTCCCAGTGCGACCTCGCGGAGAAACGAGACCAGCCCGCAACGACGCTCTCTGGTGGCGAACTGGCGCGCACCATGCTCGCGCGCGCCATGGTCGGCGATCCCGAGGTGCTGATCGCTGACGAGCCTATCGCCGGCCTTGACCCAAGGCACGCCCTTGACGCGATGCGCCGACTGCACGCGTGCGCGGGAAGAGGCCGCCTCGTGATCACAGCCTTGCACGACATCACGCTCGCGGCCCGCTACGCCGATCACGTTCTCGCCCTCAAAGAGGGCCGCATCGTCGCCGATGGCCCCACAGCCGAGATCCTGTCGCCGGCTCTGCTGCGCGACGTGTTCGGGGTGGACGCCCGCATCGAACAAGGCGAATTCGGTCTCGCCGTCCGTTTCGTCGAAGTCGCGTGAGGCCAAACCCCGCGGCCGCCTCGAAAAGCCCGGCCGCGCTCTAGCGCTTGACGCGCCGGATCGTCTACTTTGACCGACACTCGGCCGGCATCCGGCCAAAGCCAGGGCGCCATGGCCGCGTATTTCCCTTTCCCAGCCATCGTTGGCCAATCGGAGATGAAGCGCGCGCTGATCATCGCGGCCGTCGATCCCAATATCGGCGGCGTGATGATTTTCGGCGATCGCGGGTCCGGGAAATCCACCGCGGTGCGAGGCCTCGCCGCGCTGCTGCCGCCCATCGCCGTGGTCGACGGCTGCCCCTACCGGCGCGATCCCGAGAGCAAGGAAGCGTGCGTCGCCGATTGCCCGGTCTGCGGCGGCAAGGAGGTGCGCGCGGTGCTGAGGGGCGCGCCCGTAATCGATCTGCCGCTCGGCGCCACCGAGGATCGCGTGGTCGGCGCGCTCGATCTCGAAACCGCGCTCACCCGCGGCGAGAAGCGCTTTCAGCCCGGCTTGCTCGCGGCCGCCCATCGCGGCTTTCTCTATATCGATGAAGTCAACCTCCTGGAGGATCATCTTGTCGATCTTCTGCTTGATGTCGCCGCGTCCGGCGAGAACGTCGTAGAGCGCGAAGGCCTGAGCGTACGCCACCCTGCGCAGTTTGTGCTGGTCGGCAGCGGCAATCCGGAGGAGGGCGAGCTGCGCCCGCAATTGCTCGATCGCTTCGGCCTCTCCGTCGAAGTGACGACCCCGACCGACATCGCCGAGCGCGTTGAAGCCGTCCGCCGGCGCGATGCGTTCGATCGCGATCCCGCAGCGTTTCACAAGAAGTGGCGCGCCGAGGAGAGCGCCTTGCGCCAGCGCATCGCCGATGCCCGCGCCAGGCGCGACGCGGTCCGGACCCCCGATGCGATGCTCGAGAAATCGGCGCAGCTGTGCATAAAGCTGGGCGCAGACGGATTGCGCGGCGAATTGACAATGCTGCGCGCCGCACGCGCGCTCGCGGCGTACGAACGCAACGACGCCGTGGGCGAAGCGCACATCAAGAGTGTGGCGGCGATGGCGTTGCGCCATCGTTTGCGCCGCAATCCGCTTGACGAGGTCGGCTCCTCCGCGCGCATCGCCCGCGCCCTCGAAGAGGACTTCGCGTGAGCGCAGCGCTCGATGACGCCGCGCTTGCGGCGGCGCTCACGGCGATCGATCCCGCCGGCCTCGGCGGCGTTTGGCTCCGCGCTCGTTCTGGTCCCACGCGCGATGCCTGGCTCGCCGGCTTCACGCAATCGCTGGGGGCGCGGTGCAAACGAATTCCCAGCGCGATTGACATCGAAGGCTTGATCGGCGGGCTCGATCTCGCCGCCACGCTCGCGGCCGGAAAGCCACAATGGCGAACCGGAGCGCTGGAAGCCGCGCGCGGCGGCGCGCTTGTGCTCACGATGGCCGAACGCGCCGATCCAGCGATCGCCGCCTGCATCGCCGCCGCGCTTGATGCGCGCGATGCCTTCGCGCTGATCGCCCTCGACGAAGGCGCTTCGCCGGAAGAAGCGCCCCCGCCCGCGCTGCTCGAACGCGTCGCTTTCTGGATCGGCCTTGAGGATATGCGCAACCCTACGCCGTGCATCTCCGGAGAATCCATCCGCGCCGCCCGCACCGCCATTGTCGAGATTGCCGACGGCGACCTTGAAACCCTTTGCGCCGTCGCCGCGGCATTCGGCATCGGCTCTGTGCGCGCGCAGATTTTCGCCCAGCGCGCCGCGCGCGCACACGCCGCCCTCCGCGGCGCCGCGCGTGTGGCGGAGGAAGATCTCCGCATCGCGGCGCGCCTCGTGCTCGCGCCCCGCGCAATCACCGCCCCGCCCGAAGAAGCCGCCGCTCCGCGGGATGCGCAGCCGCACCCCGAAAACGCTTCGGATCAGACGGGCGAGGGCGAAGCGCAGGGCGATCGCCTCGTCGCTGCAACGCGCGCGGCTTTGCCGCCGGGCGTTCTCGCCATAATGGCGGAGCGCAACCTCGCACGCATGCGCGCGCACGGCGCCGGCGCGAAGGCGCGCGGCGCTTCGCGCGGGCGCCCGATCGCCGCGCGCCCCGGCCGTCCGAGCGCGCAGCGCCGCCTGGATGCAATCGCGACCCTGCGCGCCGCCGCGCCGTTCCAGCGCCTGCGCGGTCGTCTGCCTGGCGGCCCCGTGCTGCTGCGCCGGGATGATTTCCGCATCCGCCGCTACGAGCAGCGCCGCGAAGCGACCTCCATATTGGTGGTCGACGCCTCCGGCTCCTCCGCTGCACAGCGCCTCGCCGAAGCGAAAGGCGCTGTGCAATTGCTGCTCGCGCAAGCGTATGTGAGCCGCGCGCGCGTCGCGCTCATCGCGTTCCGCAATGCGGAGGCGGCGATGCTTCTCCCGCCGACGCGCTCGCTCGCGCACGCCAATCGAAAGCTCGCCGATCTCGTCGGCGGCGGCGCCACGCCGCTCGCCGCCGCCATTGACGCCGCGCACATGGCCGCCCTCGCCGAGCGCGCACGCGGCCGCACCGCCCGCATCATTTTCCTCACCGACGGGCGCGCCAACATCGGTCGCGCCGGCGACGCTGGCCGCGCCCAAGCCGAATCCGATGCGATGGACGCCGCCCGCGCGTTCCGCAGCGCAGGGTTTGGCGTCGCCTTCATCGACACCGGCGTCCGCGCGGGCCGGCAGGGCGAAGCGCTCGCCGCGGCGCTCGGCGCGACCTACGCCCATCTGCCGTATGTCGAAGCGCGGGGCCTCGTCGATCTGATGGGGATTTCGCGAACGTGATCCGCGCCGCGCCGGACTGGAGCGTCGAAGGCCGCGACTGGCCAAATCGCGAAGCCAGCGCGTTTCCTCAACACGATGGGCTTGTGTGGCACGTGCAGCGCATGGGCGCTGGCCCGCGCCTCCTGTTGCTGCACGGGGCCGGCGCCGCAACCCATTCCTGGCGCGATCTGGTGCCCCTGCTGGCCCAGCATTTCGAAATCATGACGCTCGATCTGCCCGGCCACGGCTTCACCGAAGCGCCGCCGCCGCAGGAGATGAGCTTGCCGCGCATCGCCGCGCGCGTCGCGTCGCTCGCCGACTCCCTGTCCGCGCCGCCGGACATCATCGTCGGCCATTCCGCCGGCGCAGCGATCGCGTTGGAGATGACGCGCGCCGGGGCCGCCGCGCCGCAGCGCATCATCGCTCTCAACGGTGCGATCACGCCGTTCGGCGGCGCTTTCGCGCCGGTCGCGTCAGCGCTGGCGCTTGCATGCTGCAATCCGTTCACGGAGCGCCTCATGGCCTGGCGCGCAGGCTTGCCGGGCGCGGTGGAGCAGGTCGTCGCCGGCGCCGGCTCTCGGCTCGACGCCGCGGGCGTGGACCATTACCGGCGCCTCTTGCGCACACGCCGCCACGTCGCCGCCGCGCTTTCAATGATGGCGCATTGGGATTTGCGGCCGCTTGTGGCTGCGCTGCCGGAGATCGAAATCCCGGTGCTTCTTGTCGCCGGCGCAGGCGATCGCGCGGTGCCTCCGGGCCAGGCCGACGCCGTGGCCGCACATCTCGTCAAGGGCTGCGTCAAGCGCGTCGAAGGCGGCCATCTCATGCACGAAGAGCGCCCGGCCGCGTTCGCCGCGCTGATCCAAGACGCCTGCGGGGCCGGGGCCTGAGCCTTGCGCAAGCAGACTAAACGCCTTTACCTGTCCACGCATGCTGACACAGACGCAGCCGCCGCCATCGCGACAGGCGCCGGACCCGCCCGACGCGCGGGGCAGGGCGGTGATCCTTGGCGCGGGGTTCGGCGGCCTGGCGGCGGCGGTTCGCCTCCAGGCGCGCGGCTATCGCGTCACCGTGCTCGAGCGCCAAGCGGGTCTCGGCGGTCGCGCCATGGTGCACGAGCTGGACGGCTTCCGCTTCGACGCCGGCCCCACCATCATCACCGCGCCCTTCCTTCTTGAGGAGCTGTGGACGCTCGCCGGCAAACGGCTGAGCGACCACGTTGCGCTGCGCGTCCTCGATCCTTTCTATACGCTCAGCTTCGCCGACGGCCTGAAGCTCTCCGCCGGCTCCGCCGACTCCATGCGCGCCCAGATCGCACGCTTCGCGCCGGGCGATCTCGCCGGCTACGACCGATTTCTCGATCGCGCCCGCGCCATATACGAAATCGGCTTCGAGCAACTGGCCGATCAGCCGTTCTCCTCCATCATGGACATGGCGCGCATCGCGCCTCATCTCGTGCGCCTTGGCGGCCTGACGAGCGTCCACGATCTCATCGCGACGTACGTGAAGGATCCGCGCCTGCAGATGGCGCTGAGCTTTCACCCGCTTTTCATCGGCGGCGATCCGTTCCGCGCCAGCGCCCTCTACGCGCTCATCGTGCATCTCGAACAGAGCTTCGGCGTGCACTACCCGATGGGCGGCGTCGGCGCGCTGGTGCAGGGCCTCGCCGACCTCATCACCGGCGCCGGCGGCGAAATCCACACCGACGCCGAAGCGGCTGAAATCCTCGTCCGGGACGGGCGCGCAGCCGGCGTCCGCCTTACCGACGGCCGCAGCTTCGACGCCGACGTCGTCGTCTCGAACGTCGACGCGGCGCAGACGTACGGCCGTCTGTTGCGAACGCATCGCCGCGCGCGCTGGACCGACGGCCGCCTCCGCCGCGCGCGCCAGTCCATGAGCGTCTTCGTCTGGTACTTCGGCACGCGCAAGCGCTACGACCACGTCGGCCACCACACGATCCTGTTCGGGCCCCGCTATCGCGGCCTGATCGAGGACATCTTCCGCCGCCGCGTCCTTGCCGACGACATGAGCCTTTACTTGCATCGTCCGAGCGCCACAGATCCAACGTGCGCGCCGCCAGGCTGCGACGCCTTCTATGTTCTCTCGCCTGTGCCCAACCTCGCCGCCGACATCGACTGGACCCTGGAAGCCGAGCCCTATCGCCGCCGCATCGCCGCACGTCTGTCTCAAACGCTGCTCCCTGATCTTGAAAGCAACATCGCCGCCTCGCGCCTTCTGACGCCGCTCGGGTTCCGCGACGATCTTCTCTCCGCGCAAGGCGCCGCCTTCGGCTTTGAGCCGCTGCTCACGCAAAGCGCCTGGTTCCGCCCGCACAATCGCAGCGAAGAACTCGACGGCCTCTATCTCGTCGGCGCCGGCGCCCATCCCGGCGCAGGCGTTCCCGGCGTCCTCTCATCCGCCCGCATTCTCGATCGAGTGGTGCCCCACGCCCATGCTCTCGTCTCCTAAGAGTTTCGCCGGCGCGCCGGACTACGCCGCGTGCCGCGAGCTGATCCGGACGGGCTCACGCTCGTTCTATGCAGCGTCGCTGCTCCTGCCCGACGACCTGCGCACCGCCGCCTACGCGCTCTACGCTTTCTGCCGCGTCTCCGACGATGCGGTCGACGCCTCTCGAGATCCCGCCGCCGCGCTGCAGCGCATGCGCGCGCGCCTGGACGATATCTACGCCGGCGCGCCCCGCGGCGCCGTCGATCGCCGTCTCGCCGACGTCGTCCGCGCCTACCGTCTGCCGCGCCCGCTGTTCGACGCATTGCTAGAGGGTCTCGCCTGGGACGTCGAAGGCCGCCGCTACGAAACGCTCGACGCGCTCTACGCCTACGCCGCGCGCGTCGCCGGCGCCGTCGGCGCAATGATGGCGGGGCTCATGCGCGTGCGTGCGCCTGCGGTCATCGCCCGCGCCTGCGATCTCGGCCTCGCCATGCAGCTCACCAATATCGCTCGCGACGTCGGCGAGGATGCGGCCATGGGCCGGCTCTATCTGCCGCGCGCGTGGATGTGGGAGGCGGGTCTCGATCCGGACGCATGGCTCACGCGTCCGTCCTTCTCGCCCGCGCTCGCCAGCGTGATCGCACGCCTCCTTGACGCCGCCGACAAGCTCTACGCGCGCGCCGATCTCGGGATCGCCGCGCTGCCGCCGCGCGTCCGTCCCGGCATGCGCGCAGCACGGCTCATTTACGCCGAGATTGGCGCCGAACTCGCCCGCCGCGGCTACGATTCCATCGCCGCCCGCACGCGCGTCTCCGCGTCGCGAAAGCTGTCGCTGATGGCGCAGGCCTACGCCCCGTTCAGCCCTATCCTCGACGCTGCGCCCACGCCGATTCCCGAGACGCAATTCCTGATCGAGTCGCTCGCCGGCGCCGCCCGTCCGGACCCGGACGAATCCGACGTCGGCGACGTCGCTTGGCTGTTCCAGCTGTTCGAGACCCTCGAACGGCGCAGCGCTGCGTGAGGTTCGCCCATGAGCACGAACACGCTGTTCATCCTCGAACTGATCATCTTCAACGGCATCGTGCTCGTCTGGGCGTTCTACGAATTGTGGTCCGTCCGTAAGCGCAAGGATTCATCCGAATCTGGGCATGCGGAAGGGGAGCATGGCGCGCACGATCGGTGAGCTGAGCCGCGCGAGTGACAGCGTCTCGTGCACGATCGCGCACTTTTCCCCGCCGATCTCGCCGTCGATCTGCGAGCGCGCGTAGAACGGCGCATCTTCCCACGTCCGCAGAAGCGTCGGCGCTGCATCGCTGCGCGCCGATCGCGCCATGCCCCAAAGCGTGCCGGGAAGCCGCCGCATCTCCGGTGCGTCGGCCTCCACAGCCGTCCCGTCGGCGCAGAACCGCAACGCCAGCGCACGCGCAGTTTCATCGCGCGGGTAAACGTCGTAGTGCACCACGCAATCGCGCGCCCGGTGCGCGCGCTGCCACGTCCATCCCCGATACGCACGCTCCAGCGGCTCAGCGCCGGAATTGCAGTCGAAATAACCCGTCCCGCGCCACGACAAGCCTGGAGCGTCGAACACCGCCTCCACCTCCGCGCGCGGCGCGATCGGCCGCCACACATGCCGCGCCGATCCGTCGAGCGGATAGCGCTGTGTGTAGACCGCACGCGGGATAAGGCGCACGCGTCCACGGATACGGCGCGGCCACGGCGCGGTCCATTCGTCGAACGCGATGCTCAGTCCGTCTCCGGACCATTCGAGCGTGCTGGCGTTGAGCCCAAAATGCGATGGCCCGCGAGAAAGCGTGCGCGCGCTGCGTTCCGTCATCGCCCACGCGGCCCCGCGCGGCCCGTAGAGCGCCACGTTCACCGCGCAATGATTGAGCGGATCGCGAAATCCCGACCATGCGTAATAGGGCGAGAACACGCTGCCGACGAACGCGATGATCGTTAGGCCGAAGCGTCCGTCATCGCTCTCCGCGTCGACATACCACCAGGCGTAGCCGCCGCGCTCGACCGCCGCGTCGAAGCCAGGTCCCTCAGCGCCGCCGCCGCCGCCAGCCGGCCCGATAGCGCCGCCATCGGAACGCCCGCGCCGGGATGCGTCGCCCCGCCGGCGAGATAAAGATTGGCGATCGCCGTGCGCGTTCCCGGCCGCAGGAACGTGCCCGCCCACCCATGCGGCGCGCGTCCGTAGAGCGCGCCCCCTGTATGCGCGAAGCGACGATGAAACATCGCCGGCGTCGTGCGCCGCATCTCTGCTCCGCCCCAATCGAGATGCACGCCGCACGCCTCCAGCTTCGTCTTGATCGCGCTCTCGCACTCGCTCGCCTCCGCATCCGTCAGCGCGCCGCGATCGCCGGACGGCGGCGCATTGACGATAAAGAACAGACGTTCGCTCGGCGGCGCGGCCGCATCGTCGCCGCGATCCTGCGCGCACACATAGACGGTCGGCTCGCTTGGCGCCCGCCCGGCGGCGATGTCAGCGAACTCGCGCGGGTAGTCGCGGCTGAAGAACACGGTGTGTCGCGTCAGCGGAAAGTCCGCCCGCCGCGCCGTCATCGCCAGCGTGAACGCGGAGAGCGACCGCGCCTGCATCGGCGTCGCGCGGATCGCCCGAGACGCCGCACGCCCGAACCCGCCGCATGCCAGCGCGTTCGGATCGGCGTTGCATACCACCGCGCGCGCCGCGATCCGCTCGCCGGAGCGCAGCCGCACCGCGGTCGCCGCGCCGCCGGCGATCTCGATCTCCGCGACCTCCGCCCCGCACCGGATGTCGCCGCCAAGCGCGACCACCCGCGCCGCCATCGCCTCCGCCAGCCGCTGCATCCCGCCATCCACCGCCCACACGCCGCGCTGCTCGACATCGGCGATCAGCATCAGCGTCGCCGGCGCCTGCAAGGGCGAAGCGCCGCAATAAGTGGCGTAGCGGCCGAACAATTGGCGCAACCGCACGTCTTCGAAATGCCGCCCCAGCGCGCCCCACAGCGTCTCGAACGGCCGGATCGCGAAGAGATCGTGCATCCGGTGGAGGCCGATCCGTCCAGCGAGCGTCACAGGGTTGGGCTTCGGCGCCGTCAGGAACGCGCCTTCCAGCACGTCGTGCACGCGCCGGGCCTCGGCGCAGAACCCGCGGAACCCGCGCGCCGCAGCCGCTCCCGCAAACGCGCCGATCGCGTCTTCGCTGCGGCGCACGTCGGCGTGGAGATCGAGCTGTTCGCCCGCGCGCCAGGCGTGCCGCGCCAGGATCGCCAGCGGGGTCAGCCGCACATGCGCGTCGAGCGTCGCGCCGGCGTCTGCAAAGAGTGCGTCGAACACCCAGCGCATCGTCAGCACTGTCGGCCCGGAATCGATCGCGGCGTCGCCGATGCGCGTCTCGTGCATCTTGCCGCCCGGCGCAGCCGCCGCCTCCAGCGTGACCACCGGCGCGCCTTGAGCCGCCAGGTCGAGCGCGCAGGCCAGCCCGCCCATTCCGGCGCCGATCACCACAACGGGAAGCGAAGACGGTCGCATGGTTGACTGGACGATATCATGTGTCCAAACATATGGACATACACCTGAACACGGGCCCAGCCGACGAGGACCGGGATGCAGCGAAATGCGCGGATCGAGGCCGCTCTTGAGGCGGCCATCACACGGGCCTCTACGTCTGAGGCCCCGCCGCTCCTGGCCGCGGCCGTGCGCCACGCAGTGTTCCCCGGCGGCGCGCGCGTCCGGCCCCAGCTCTGTCTGGCTGTCGCCTCGGCCTGCGGCGACGACGCGCCGGCGATCGCTGACGCCGCCGCCGCCGCCGTCGAGTTCATGCACTGCGCATCCCTGGTCCATGACGACCTGCCATGCTTCGACGACGCCAGCGTCCGCCGCGGACGTCCGTCCGTGCACGCCGCCTTCGGCGCGCCCTTGGCGGTCCTCGCGGGCGACGCGCTGATTGTCCTCGCCTTCGACAGCCTCGCCGCTGCGGCCGCCGCCGCCCCGCAGCGCACGGCGCCTCTGATCGCAGCGCTCGCCCGCGGCGTCGGCATGCCAGGCGGCATCGCCGCCGGCCAGGCCTGGGAGAGCGAACCCGACCCCGACGTCGCCGCCTATCATCAGGCCAAGACCGCCGCGCTCTTCATCGGCGCGACCGAACTTGGCGCCCTGTCCGCCGGCGTCGATGCGCGCCCGTGGCGCGCGCTGGGGGTCCATCTCGGCGCCGCCTACCAGGCCGCCGACGATCTGCTCGACGCCCACGCCGCCAACGATGAGGCGGGCAAGCCCGTGGGCCGCGACGCGGCGCTCAGCCGGCCGAGCATTGTCGCTGAACGCGGCGTCGCCGGCGCGCTCGCGCACCTGCGCGGCTGCATCGCAGCTGCGATCGAGTCCGTCCCCGAATGTCCGGGCGCGCAAGAGCTCCGAGACCTCGTCCGCGCCACGGCTCTGCGCCTCGCGCCGAAATCGCTCACGGGGTCGAAAGCCGCCCGCAGCGCCGCGTAGCTGATGCCCGGTTGGCGCGCACGGCTCGTCGCCTGGCGCAACAGCCTGATCGCCGCGCCCGCGTTTCAGCGCGCGGCGTTTTCTATCCCCTTCACAAGGCAAATCGCGCAACATCGCGCCGCGCGCCTGTTCGATCTTGTCGCCGGTTTTGTCTATTCGCAGACGCTGTTCGCCTGCATTTCGCTTGGCGTCTTGCCCATGCTCAAGGCCGCCCCCCGGACGTCGCCCGAAATCGCGCAAGCGACTGGACTAAGCGAGGACGCCGCCGCGCGCCTGCTGCGCGCCGCAGCCGCCCTCAGCCTTGCCGAGTCCCTCCCGGACGGCCGCTTCGCCCTTGGCGTCGACGGGGCCGCTTTTCTCGCTCAGCCCGGCCTCGAAGCCATGGTCGTCCACCACCAGCGCCTCTACGCCGATCTCGCCGATCCCGTCGCGTTGCTGCGCGGTGCAAAGCCCGGCGCGCTCGCCGATTTCTGGCCCTACGCCGGCGCGAGCGATCCGGGCGCCCTGGGCGCGGACGCCGTTGCGGCCTATTCCGCGCTCATGGCCGCCACCCAGCCCGCGATCGCGGCCCAGATCTTGGGCGCCGTCTCCTTCGCCGGCCGCCGCTGTCTTTTGGACGTGTGCGGCGGGGAGGGCGCCTTTCTGGAGGCCGTCGGCCGACGTTGGCCGCACTTGGACCTGATCCTCGCCGATCTGCCCCCGGTCGCCGCCCGCGCCGAGGCCCGCTTCGCCGCGGAGGGGATGACCGATCGCGTTCGCCTCGCCCCCGGCGACGCCCGCCGCGAACCGCTCCCCAGGGGCGCCGATGTCGCGACCCTGGTTCGGGTTCTCCACGACCACGATGACGACTCGGCCGCGGCGATCCTCGCCGCGATTCGCGCTGCGCTGCCCCGCGGCGGCCATCTGATGATCGCCGAACCCCTCCGCGGCGCGGGCGCCTCCGCCCGGGTCGGCGACGCGTATTTCGGCCTCTACCTGCTGGCGATGGGCTCGGGTCGCGTCCGCAGCCGCCAGGAGCACGCGGCCCTGCTGGCCGCCGCCGGCTTCACCGCGCCCGTACGCCGCCCCGTCCGGATGCCGCTCCTGACGCAAGTCCTCTGCGCCAAGGCGCGATAGGGCGCCGGAAAATCGGGCAAGTTTCGTCGTCATGGCGAATTGACAATAGTGAGCGTCAATCTAAGCTGACACATTCAACAACCGCGAGGGCGGGGATATGGACACACAAGCCGTAGTCCTCGACGCGCCAAAGCGTCTGAGCGTGCGCACCATTGGGCTGCGGGACCGTGGCCCCGACGATGTCGTCGTCGACGTCGATTTCTCGGGCGTCAGCACCGGCACCGAGCGGCTCCTTTGGTCTGGCCGCATGCCGGCCTTCCCCGGCATGGGCTACCCGCTCGTCCCGGGATACGAATCCGTCGGCCGCGTGGTCGACGCCGGCGAGAACGCGCGCCGCCGCATTGGCGAGACCGTCTTCGTCCCGGGCGCCTCCTGCTTCAGCGACGCCCGCGGTCTCTTCGGCGGCGCCGCGCGCACCATCATCAGTCCGCAATCCCGCGTCGTCGCGATTGATCCGAGCCTTCAGGATCGCGGCGTGCTCCTGGCGCTCGCCGCCACCGCCCGCCACGCCTTGGCCGATTGGGATCCGCCTGAACTCATCATCGGGCACGGCGTCCTTGGGCGCCTCCTTGCCCGCTTGACCCTCCTCAAAGGCGCGCGCGCCCCGGTCGTGTGGGAGACCAACCCGCTGCGCCAACCCGGCGCCGCCGGCTATTCCGTCATTCATCCGGAGGCGGACGATCGCCGAGATTATGGCGTCATCTTCGACGCCAGCGGCGATGTCTCAGTGCTCGATTCTGCAGTCCAGCGTCTGCGCCGCGGCGGCGAGATCGTTCTCGTCGGCTTCTATGATCGCCCTTTGTCGATCGCGTTCCCCCCGGCCTTCGCCAAGGAAGCGCGCTTCCGCATCGCCGCGGAATGGAGCCCCGACGATCTCATCGCCGTCTGGTCGCTGTTGGAGATGCAGCACCTGCAGCTGGACGGCCTCATCACCCACACCCGCACGGTTGCGGAGGCGGTCAGCGCTTATGAGAGCGCATTCAATGACGCCGACTGCCTGAAGATGGTCATCGATTGGAGAGCGTGCTGATGGGAGTCACCCTGCTGGACAATCGCGCGCTGCGCGCGGAAGCGGCGATCGAGCCGGACCCGCCGCACGTCGCTCCCGCGACCAAAGACACGCAGATCATCGCGATCTACGGCAAGGGCGGGTCCGGCAAAAGCTTCGCGCTGTCGAACCTGAGCTACATGATGGCCCAGCAGGGCAAGCGTGTTCTGCTCATTGGCTGCGATCCTAAGTCGGACACCACCTCGCTCCTGTTCGGCGGCAAGTCCTGCCCGACCATCATCGAGACGTCCTCCAAGAAGAAGGCCGCGGGCGATGAAGTCCGCATCGAGGACGTCTGCTTCGTCCGCGACGGCGTCTTCGCCATGGAGCTCGGCGGCCCCGAAGTCGGGCGCGGCTGCGGTGGGCGCGGCATCATTCACGGCTTCGAACTCCTGGAGAAGCTCGGCTTCCACGAATGGGGCTTCGACTACGTCCTGCTGGATTTCCTGGGCGACGTTGTCTGCGGCGGCTTCGGCCTGCCGATCGCGCGCGACATGTGCCAGAAGGTCATCGTCGTCGGCTCCAACGATCTGCAATCGCTTTACGTCGCCAACAATGTCTGCTCGGCGGTGGAATATTTCCGCAAGCTCGGCGGCAACGTCGGCGTTGCGGGCATGCTTATCAACAAAGATGACGGCACCGGCGAAGCGCAGGCGTTCTCCAAGGCCGCCGGCATCCCGGTCCTTTCCGCCATTCCCGCCGATGAAGACATCCGCCGCAAATCGGCGAACTACCAGATTATCGGGACGCCGGGCTCGCAATGGGCGTCGCTGTTCGAGACCCTGGCGGTCAATGTCGCGAGCGCGCCGCCGGTGCGTCCCAAGCCGCTGACCCAGGACGAATTGCTCGGCCTCTTTAAGCCGCAGGATGTCGGCGCCAACGTCTCGCTTACACCCGCAAGCCAGGCCGACATGCGCGGCGGCGCCGTGTTCGACAAGCCCTCGCTTGAAATCGTCTACGACGCGGTCTGACGGCATGAGCGCGCCCCCCACCCCTTCGGCCTCAGGCTGCCACGGCGGCGCCGATGAGATGCGCGCCGCCGCTGCGCGTGCCGGCAAGTCCGACGTGCTTGATCAGTACGCGGCCGATTATCCAAAGGGCCCGCACGATCAGCCGCAAAGCATGTGCCCGGCGTTCGGCAGCCTGCGCGTCGGCCTGCGCATGCGCCGCACCGCGACGATTCTTTCCGGCTCCGCCTGCTGCGTCTACGGGCTGACGTTCACGTCCCATTTCTACGGCGCACGCCGCAGCGTCGGCTACGTGCCGTTCAGTTCCGAGACGCTCGTCACCGGCAAGCTGTTCGAGGACATCCGCGAAGCGGTCCATCAGCTCGCCGATCCCGAGAAGTACGACGCGATCGTCGTCACCTCGCTCTGCGTGCCCACGGCATCCGGCGTGCCGCTGCAGCTCTTGCCGAAAGTGATCAACGGCGTCCGCATCATCGGCATCGACGTGCCGGGCTTCGGCGTCCCCACGCACGCGGAAGCGAAGGACGTGCTCGCCGGCGCCATGCTCCGCTACGCGCGCAACGAAGCCGAAGCCGGCGCGGTCGCCGCGCCCCGCCAGCGCGCGCAATTGCCCACCGTCACGCTGCTGGGCGAACTCTTCCCGGCCGATCCCGTCGGCGTCTCCATGATGCTGGAGCCGATGGGTCTCGCCGCTGGGCCCACGGTCCCGACGCGCGAATGGCGCGAACTCTACGCCGCGCTCGATTGCGTCGCCGTCGCCGCCATTCATCCGTTCTACGTCGCCTCGGTGCGCGAGTTTGAAGCCGCTGGCCGCCCGATCATCGCCTCAGCGCCCGTCGGCCGAGAGGGCGCGGCTGCATGGTTGGAATCCGTCGGCGCGGTGTGCGGGGTCGCCCGCTCGAAGATCGATCAGGCGAAGAACCGCGCGCTGGGGATGATCGCAAAGACGCTCGAGAGCGCGCGCATCAAGGGCCGTATCACGGTCTCCGGCTATGAAGGCTCGGAGCTCTTGGTCGCGCGCCTGCTGATCGAGTCAGGCGCCGATGTGCCTTATGTCGGCACCGCGTGCCCGCGCACGCGCTGGTCCGATCCCGATCGCGCATGGCTCGAAGCGAAGGGCGTGACCGTGCGCTTCCGCGCGTCGCTGGAGCAGGATCTCGCCGCCGTCGACGAGCATCAGCCCAACCTCGCGATCGGCACCACGCCCGTCGTGCAGCACGCAAAAGAGCACGCGATCCCTGCGCTCTACTTCACCAATCTGATCTCCGCGCGCCCGCTCATGGGCGCAGCCGGCGCAGGCGCGTTGGCGCAGGTGATCAACGCCGCCCTCGCCAACGGGACGCGCTTTAAGACCATGCGCGCGTTCTTCGAAGGCGTGGGGCAGGGCGATACGAGCGGCGTGTGGGAAGAGACCCCCGCCGACCAATCCGATTTCAAGGCCCGCTACGCGAAAGTTCTCGCGGCCCGGCGCGCCGAAGAGGAGGCGGTCGGCACATGATGCTCGTCCTCGATCACGACCGCCCAAATTTGCATATCTCGGGCGATCGTTTGCGCGACGGAGGAGAGTTATGACTCTCATCCTCGATCACGATCGCCCAAATTTGCATATCTCGCGCGATCGTTTGCGCGACGGAGGAGAGTTATGACTCTCATCCTCGATCACGATCGCGCCGGCGGCTATTGGGGCGCCGTCTACGCCTTCACCGCCATCAAGGGCCTGCAGGTCATCATCGACGGGCCGGTCGGCTGCGAAAACCTGCCCGTCACTTCCGTGCTGCACTACACCGATGCGCTGCCGCCGCATGAATTGCCGATCGTCGTCACCGGCCTCGGCGAAGAGGAGCTCGGCAAGGTCGGCACCGAAGGCGCGATGCGTCGCGCGTGGAAGACGCTCGATCCGGCGCTGCCGGCGGTGGTCGTCACCGGCTCCATCGCCGAAATGATCGGCGGCGGCGTTACGCCGGAAGGCACCGCGATCCATCGCTTTCTGCCGCGCACCATCGATGAAGATCAATGGCAGAGCGCGGACCGCGCGCTGACGTGGCTGTGGCGCCAGTTCGGGCCCAAGCGCACGCCGAAGCTGCGCCCGCGCAAGGAAGGCGCAAAGCCCAAGGTCAACATCATCGGGCCGATGTACGGCATGTTCAACATGCCCTCCGACCTCGCCGAGATTCGCCGCCTCATCGAGGGCGTCGGCGCCGAGGTGAACATGGTGTTCCCGCTCGGCAGCCATCTCGGCGACGTGAAGAAGCTGGCTGACGCGGAAGTCAATGTCTGCCTCTATCGCGAGTTCGGGCGCCAGCTCTGCGAAGCGCTGGAGCGGCCGTACCTCCAGGCGCCGATCGGCATCGAATCCACCACGCTTTTCCTGCGCGCGCTCGGCGAAACGCTGGGCCTCGATCCCGAACCCTTCATCGAGCGTGAGAAACACACCACGCTGAAGCCGCTCTGGGATCTCTGGCGCTCCGTCACCCAGGATTTCTTCGGCACCGCCAGCTTCGCCATCGTTGCCAACGAAACCTACGCACGCGGGGTGCGCGCGTATCTCGAGGACGATCTTGGCCTCCCGTGCACGTTCGCTGTCGCGCGCCGCGCCTCCGCCAAGACCGACAACGCAAGCGTCCGCGATTTGATCGCGGAGAAGCCGCCGCTCATTCTCTTCGGCAGCATCAACGAGCGCATGTACCTCGCCGACCTTGGCGTCCGCGCGAGCTTCATCCCGGCATCGTTCCCCGGCGCCGCGATCCGGCGCCATACCGGCACGCCGTTCATGGGCTATGGCGGGGCGACATACCTCATCCAGGACGTGTGCAACGCGCTGTTCGACGCGCTCTTCCACATCTTGCCGCTCGCCTCGCAGCTCGATCAGGTCGACGCGACGCCCGCGCGCGCTGCCCTCGCCTGGGATGATGACGCCCGCGACGCGCTGGAAGAACTCGTCGCCGCCCAGCCTGTGCTCGTGCGCATTTCCGCCGCCAAGCGCCTGCGCGACGCCGCCGAACAGGCCGTCCGCGCGGCCGGCGCCGCATCGGTCACGGTCGAACACGTCGCATCCGCGCGCACAGCGCTCGCCCAGGGGCGGGCGGCATGACGCGCGCGTTGAAATCAGATTCGCCTGGCGCGTTCGCGCGCGGGCGCAACGCCCTTCAGGGCTGGAGCGGGACGCAGCAGGCCGCGCTGCGCCCAGAGTCGCGCAAGCGACCGAACCAGAAGCCGCATGAGCGCGGCGCGCGGCCTTGCCGGCAAGCAAACTGATTGGAGGACCCAATGGAAAGAGACGCCCGAACAGGCTCATTGTCTGGGCTGACAGAAGCGGAAGCGAAGGAATTCCATCGCATCTTCATGACCAGCTTCATCCTGTTCACGATCATCGCAATCGTGGCGCACGTCCTCGTCTGGATGTGGCGTCCGTGGCTGCCTGGCCCCGGCGGATACGCCGAGATCCAGGACGCGGTGCAAATGGCCGGCCTCTGGGCCAACGGCCTTCTGGGATAAGGAGAGCGCCACATGTGGAGACTTTGGCTTCTGTTCGATCCGCGTCGTGTGCTGATCGGACTGTTCATCTTCCTGTTCGTGCTGGCGGTGTTGATTCACTTCATCCTGCTCGGCACCGACCGGTTCAACTGGATCGAAGGCCCAGGCGCATCCGCGCCAGCCGCAGCTGAACTTGTTGTGCCGGTTCAGCCGTCCTGACGGCCGGCTGATCGCTGAACACAAGACGGCGGGCGCGCCGTTCTCCGGAACGTCGCGTCCGCTCGTCCCGCACCCGCGATCATCGCGTGTGCGAAGGGACGGAGGACACGTCGATGGCGCTGTTGAGCTTTGAGAGAAAGTACCGCGTCCGCGGCGGCACATTGATCGGCGGAGACCTGTTCGACTTCTGGGTCGGACCCTTCTACGTAGGATTTTTTGGCGTCACGACGATCTTTTTTGCAGCGCTGGGCACGGCGCTGATCGTCTATGGCGCAGCCATCGGGCCGACATGGAATGTCTGGCTCATCAGCATCAATCCCCCGCCGCCTGAATACGGCTTGGGCCTTGCGCCGATCAGGGAGGGCGGCCTCTGGCAGGCTGTCACGCTCTGCGCCGCCGGCGCCTTCATTTCGTGGATGCTCCGCGAAATAGAGATCGCGCGCAAGCTCGGCATCGGCCTTCATGTGCCGTTCGCGTTCGGCGTCGCGATCTTCGCCTATCTCTCGCTGGTGTTGATCCGCCCGGTGATGCTTGGCTCTTGGGCCAACGGATTTCCGTACGGCATCTTCAGCCACCTCGATTGGGTGTCGAACACCGGCTACCAATATCTCAACTTCCACTACAATCCGGCGCACATGATCGCGGTGTCGTTCTTCTTCACCACGACGTTTGCGCTCGCGCTGCACGGCTCGCTGATCCTGTCTGCCGCCAATCCGGGGCAGGGCGGCACGGTGAAGACGCCCGACTACGAAGACACTTTCTTCCGCGACGTGCTCGGCTACTCAATCGGCACGTTAGGCATTCACCGCCTTGGCCTGTTCCTGGCGCTGTCCGCTGGGATCTGGAGCGCGATCTGCATCATCATCAGCGGCCCGGTCTGGTCGCTCGGCTGGCCCGAGTGGTGGAACTGGTGGCTCAACCTGCCGATTTGGGGCTAGCGACGGAGTTACGCCATGCCGGCCTATCAGAACATCTTCACACCGGTGCAAGTGCGCGGCCCCGCCGAAACGGGCGTCGCACTAAAACCAGGCAACATGCCGCGAGACGGCACGCCGGGCTTCTCCCGCTTCCTGGGCTGGATCGGGAACGCCCAGATCGGGCCGATCTATCTCGGCTGGACGGGCACCGCCTCGATCCTCACCGGCTTCATCGCCATCGAGATCATCGGTCTCAACATGTGGGCCTCGGTCGGCTGGGATCCGATCGAGTTCGTCCGGCGTCTTGCCTGGCTCGGCCTGGAGCCGCCGCCGCCGGAGCAGGGGCTCAACTTCTTCCCGCCGCTCGCGCAGGGCGGCTGGTGGTTGATGGCCGGCTTCTTCTTGACGACGTCGATCATCCTTTGGTGGGTGCGCACCTACACGCGCGCCAAGGCGCTCGGCCTTGGCACGCATGTCGCCTGGGCGTTCGCCTCGGCGATCTGGCTCTACCTGGTGATCGGCTTCATCCGTCCGGTTCTCATGGGCAGCTGGAGTGAGGCGCCGGCCTTCGGCATCTTCCCGCACTTGGATTGGACAGGCGCCTTCTCGATCACCTACGGCAACCTCTTCTACAATCCATTCCACTGCCTCTCGATCGCGTTTCTGTACGGCTCGGCGCTGCTGTTCGCCATGCACGGCGCGACCATCCTTGCGGTCAGCCGCTATGGCGGCGAGCGCGAGCTCAGCCAGATCACCGATCGCGGCACTGCCAGCGAGCGCGCGGCGCTCTTCTGGCGCTGGACGATGGGCTTCAACGCCTCGATGGAATCCATCCATCGCTGGGCGTGGTGGTTTGCAGTGTTATGTACGCTCACCGGCGGCATTGGCATCTTGCTCACCGGCACCGCCGTCAACAATTGGTACGAATGGGCGCTCCTGCACAATTTTGCGCCGGGCTATGACGTCAGCTCGACCTATGTCGGCCCGCCGCCGCCCGTACCGGAATCGCTCCTGACCCCGGCGCCGCCGTTGGTTCCGGACGCGACGATTGCGCCGCCCGTGGACGGCGCGTTGATCCCGCCGGCGGATGCGTCCGTGCCGCCGACGCCGGCCGAGGGCACGGCGCCCCCGGCGCAGCCCGGCCCGGCGATGCCGGAGCAATAGGCGGCAGAAAGCGCGGGGGCGAATTCCCCGCAGCAAAAGACGAGGCGCGATGCGCCAGATGCGGCCGGGGAGTTCTCCCTGGCCGCATTTCTTTGCAGCGCTGCAGGAGCAGAGTGAATCACGCTTCCCGAATTGCGCGCAGCGCAAGTTCGGGGCCCATGGATCGCAAGTGTGGAGTTTCCTGCGCCCCGGAATCGTCGCTCCGCTTCGACCCGGGGGGATGGCGCCTCAGCCCAAGCACATGCCCGAGCCGTCTGCGCGACGGTTCTCAGGTGTTGCTGCTGAATGAAGATCAGCCGCGCGCAGCGACCAGCGGCGCCATCGCGACGCCGAGTTCATCCCAGCGCGCGAGATAGATCAGGAACCACGGCGCGTACGCCTCAGGCCGCAGCGCCGCGTCGCGTCGGATCGCCGCCAGCGGCCGCCACCGCGTCTCCGCCACCTCGTCCGGGTCCGGATCGAGCGGCAAACTCTCGGCGCCCGCGTCGGCATAGAACACATGCACCCGCTCGCATTCCCGGAGCCCGTCAGTGACGTCGGCTTCGTAATCGATCACCGCGCCGGCCGTAAGCGCGAGATCGATGCCAAGCTCCTCGCGCAGCCGTCGCCGCGCGCTTGCCGCGATCGGCTCGCCGAAATCCGGATGCGAGCAGCACGTGTTCGCCCAGAGGCCCCCGCAATGATATTTGCCGTCCGCGCGCCGCTGCAGCAGCAACAAATCGCCTGCCGTCACGAACACCGAAACAGCGAGATGGCGCACGCCCATCCGGTGTGCGCGCATCTTCTCGATCGGGTAGAGCGCCCCGTCCGCGCCGATCGCGGAGATCATGATCGGCGCGTGGTCTGTGCGGGCTACGCTCACGCGGCCGCCGAGCTGCGCGCCAGCGCGCATTGTGACCAGAGCTCGTGCAGCGCCCCGACCAGCGCGTCGATGTCCTCGTTGCTGTGCAGCGGCGAGGGCGTGATCCGCAGCCGCTCCGTGCCGCGCGGCACGGTCGGATAATTGATCGGCTGGATGTAGATGTTGTGCCGGTCGAGCAGCCAGTCGCTGATCTGCTTGCACTTCACCGGATCCTTCACCATCACCGGGATGATGTGGCTCGGATTGGCCATCGTCGGGATGCCGATCGCGTCGAGGCGCCGGCGCACTTTCGCCACGCGCTCCTGATGTCGCGCCCGCTCCAGCTGGCTCGTTTTCAGGTGCCGGATGCTCGCCCGCGCGCCCGCCGCCACCGCCGGCGGCAGCGCTGTGGTGAAGATGAAGCCGGAGGCGAAACTGCGGACGAAATCGCACATCGCCGCCGATCCCGCGATATAGCCGCCGAACACCCCGAATGCTTTCCCTAGCGTGCCTTCTATCACCGTCAGCCGGTCCATCAGCCCTTCCCGCTCGGCGATGCCGCCGCCGCGCGGCCCATAGAGCCCCACCGCGTGCACTTCATCGAGATAGGTCATCGCGCTGTGCTTGTCGGCGACGTCGCAGAGCTCCGCGATCGGCGCGATGTCGCCGTCCATCGAATAGACCGACTCAAACGCCACCAGCTTCGCCCGGTCCGCCGGAATCTGCGCCAGCTTGCGGTCGAGGTCTTCCGGATCATTGTGCCGGAAAATCACACGCTCGGCGCCGGAATGGCGGATGCCCTCGATCATCGAGGCGTGGTTGCCGGAGTCGGAGAGCACCACGCAATTCGGCATCTTCGCCGCCAGCGTCGAAAGCGTCGCCCAGTTCGAAACGTAGCCCGAGGTGAAGATGAGGGCGGCTTCCTTCCGGTGAAGGTCCGCCAGCTCCTGTTCCAGCAGGATGTGATAATGGTTCGTGCCGGAGATGTTGCGCGTGCCGCCTGCGCCGGCGCCGCACGCATCAAGCGCCTCGTGCATCGCCGCCAGCACGGTCGGATGCTGCCCCATCCCGAGATAATCGTTGGAGCACCACACCGTCACGTCGTGCGCGTCGTCGCCGACATAGCGCTTGGCGCGCGGAAAGCATCCACGCTGCCGTTCGAGATCGGCGAATACGCGATAGCGGCCTTCGCTGCGCAGCCCATCGAGCGCGGATTTGAAGAAGGCTTCGTAATTCATCTCTCTCTCCCAATGCGGGCCTGGCTCAGCGCGTCGACCGCGGACGGCGAAGGTCGCGGCTGCGGCATGGCCCATCGCCACAGCGCGCTTTCGTTCAGTTTGAGGATCAGGAACACGTGCTCCGCGAAGCCGAGCGCGGCGATCGCGAACAAGAGCGCCGCCGCCGCCGTTGTCGGCGCATCCGATGCGCTGAACGCCGTCGCCGCGAACCAGGCAGCCAGCGCCGCCCCCGCCGCCAGCGAGAACGGCATCAGCGCATTCATCGCTCGCTTGCGGAAATAGGTCTTCAGGTGCGCCAGCCTGTCCGGCAGGAACGACTCGCTCAGATTGGCCACGCCCCAATGAATGTTGAGCTTGGTGGAAAGCCGCATCGCCCACAGCACCGCAAACGTCGCCGCCGCCATCTGGTTCGGCTGCCCGACGCTCAGGAGCCAAAGCGCAACGCCCGTCGCCGCCAGCGCGATCTCATGGTGCATCAGCGTCGCCGCCGCTTCGCGGAAGCGCCGCCAGCCGCGCGCGCCCGGAGACGCCGGCGCCGTCCGCGGTCCGGTGAGATAGCCCATCAGGAAGCTCATTTCGTGCCAGCCCCAGATCACGAGGCCCGCCGCGAAGCCGAGATACGCGCCCGCAAGATCAAGCTGCGCCGCCAAAAGCGGCGTCGCGATCATCGCGCTGAGCGCCGCGACGCTCAGTCCAATGAAGCTCGCCCGCTGCACCGCCCGCGAGCGCCCGAGCAGCCACAGGATCGCGCCGGTGGAGAACCACCACGCGATCAGCGCTGCGGCCGCGCCGCACGCGAACACGGAGAGCGCCGCCTCGTTCACCAGACCGGCGCCATGCGCACATTTTCCGGCGCTTCATTCGCCACGGTCGGGATCAGCATCAGCGACAAGAACGCCGCGCCCGCCGCCGCATTCGCGGCGACCCGCCGCACCGCGCCGACAAATCCCCCGCGCGCCTTGGCCTCGTCCGCCGCCACGCACGCGCGCCGCAGCCGCTCCGCCGCGCGCCGATAGCGCGGGTTGTCGGTGTCGAGCGTGAACGGGAACACCTGCTTGGTGATCTCCGAGCACAGCGAGAACACGCGGTAATCGTAATCCGTCGGCGCCATGCCCAGCGCCTCATAGAACGCCGGCCGCGCATGGTCGCGCACATACATCGTGGCGTAGACCGCGTTGAGGAAGAATCGGATCCAGAACCGGTTGCCGCCCCGCAAAAGCTTCGGATTCGCCCGCATCAGCAGCGCGAACGCTTCCCCGTGCCGGAACTCGTCGGCGCACCATTCCTTGAACCAAAGGAAGATCGGATGGAACCGCCGTTCCGGATTCCGCTCGAACTGCCGGAAGATCGTGATGTAGCGCGCGTACCCGATCTTCTCTGAAAGATATGTCGCGTAATAGATGAATTTCGGCTTGAAGAACGTGTACTTCTTCGCCCGGGTGAGAAACCCGAGATCCACCCCGATCCCCAGATCCTTCAGCGCTTCGTTGATGAACCCGGCGTGCCGCGATTCATCCCGGCTCATGAGCCGGAAGAGCGCTTTCACGTCCGGATTCTTCGCCCGCTTGGAAATCTCCGCATAGAGCACGCAGCCGGAGAATTCCGCCGTCAGCGAACTCACAAGGAAGTCGATGAATTCCTCGCGCAGCTTCGGCGGCGCCTCCGCCAGCTTGTCGACGAACGTCTCAACGCGCTTGAAGTGCAGCCGGTTCGGATCCGCCGCCATTTCCGCGATCAGCGCATCGAAGTCCGCCCGCACGGACGAAACGTCCAGCCGGTCCATCTCGTCGAAATCGGTAGTGTAGAAGCGCGGGCTGAGCGGGGTGTCCTGCACGGCCTGGAGCGTGGTGTCGCTGACCTCGCGCGCGGCGGGCGTCGACGGCGAATGCGGACGGAGAGTGGCGACGGCGGTCATTGAACGCTCTCTTGCGGTTTGAGGGGGGCGCCAGCCCGGCCAGGGCTGAACGAGACTTCGTAGAGTTCTGTGAGATCGAAGCGCGCGGCGAGCTTCGTCCACCAGCGCTGCCATGACGTCGCGCGCGTCACAGTCGCCATCCGGCGGATACGGATGCGCTCTCCGAACGGCACAACGATCCGCTCGCCGTGCACGAGCACGCTGTCGCCGGGTTCGAGCGCGCCGCCTTCGTCGAGCTCCACCGCGGCGAACAGGCGCTCTTCGGTGTGCTCCACCTCGATCGTGCAGCCGGTGTTCAGCACGCGCTTCATGTAATCGGCTCCGCTTCCGCCAGAAGGCGCGCGAACGCGGCGCGGTTATCGGCGCCGAACGCGTGCAGCGTAATCTCGCGGCCAGTGGCGCCGTCGCGCAGCAGCAGCCGTCCGTCGCTCAGCTCGCGCAGGGAGAACGGCGTCTCATCGCCGATCCCGCGCGCGCGCCGGTCCCGCGCCATCCCGCGCATCACCCCGCGCACGAACCCGTTGGTGCCCGGCGCCAGCCGCGCCACCACACGCGCCGTACGCGCATCGCTCACGATCACTGCGCCGTCCGTGGCGTCCGCAAATCTGAGCTGCGCCGAGCGCGTCACGTCGGCTTGCATCGCAGCCGTCGCCGCCGCGTCGCTCGGGCGCACCCATGCCGCCGCCGCGATCGAGAGCGCAACCAGCGCGCCGGCGCCGAACAGCGCGGCGCGGGGAAAAGGCTTGCGGTCGATCTCGCACATCGTCGGTGTCCTCGTCCTTAGGCTGGCGCCAGCGCGGGCTCGCCGGCGGCTTCGTGGGCGTCGCGGGCGTCATTCGCGCCGTGCATGGCTTCCATTGCCGTGCGCACCGCCGCTGCGGCGGCGTGCGGCGCGGCCAACGCCCGCAGCGTCGGTTCCGGATTGGAGAGCTTGAACGGTCGCGCATGCGGCCACAGCATCATGAACGCGATCTTGTTCGGAGCCTTGAGCCGCACCGCGAGATCGCCCGATCCGTCCGCGAACATCTTCAGCGCCGCCGTATCGACGATCTTGAACGGAATATTGATCATCTTGGTGAACGCCAGCCCATGGCGCACCACGATCCGCTTGCTGGTGATCGTGTACACCGTCACGCGCGACATCAGCCAAGCGATGAGCGCGAGAATGCCGACTGCCCCGAACAGCAGCGGCGCCATCGCCAGCCCAGCGCCGACGGCTTGCGAAAAGCTCGCCCCGTCCGCGGACGCCGCAACGCCGCGCCACAGCATCAGCGCCAGGAAGTAGATCGTCACCGCACCGACGTGAAATACGCGCAGCGCCAGGTGGCGCCAGTCCGGCGCGCCCTGCCACAGCAGCGTCTCGCCCGCGGGCAGGGGCCCCGGAAGGCCGCGGATCGGCATGTCGTCGTGTTCGCTCATAGCCAAGGCTCCGAACGCGCGGGCGTCGCGTAGAGCAGGCCGGCGCCGAAATAGGCGGCGATCCGCTCTTCTTCATCGAGCGTCACGACATCGGGTCTTTGCGTGCGTGGCGCGCCGGCGAATTGCGCTGCGAGCACCGCGTCGACCTTCACGCGCTTGCGGCCGCGCTGCAGATCGGCAAGCGGCATCGGCACGAGCACGGAGCCCCCGCCGCCCGCGAGATCCACTTCAAGATAGCGGATCAGCACTTCCGCCTGGTCGACCCAGACGTCCTTCACCACGCCTGCGTCGCCATTGTCGGCGCCGACGACGGGCCAGCCGCGCAGATCGATCGCCTTTTCTTCAAATGAGAATCCAGCCGCCGCGCGCAGCGGGGCCAGCGTCGGACGCCCGTCGTGCATCGTGTCGGGCGCCTTGGCGCGTTCGGCGTAGGCGCCGGGGCCCACCCCTGCCGTCAGCGGATTGTCGACAGGCTCGATCGGCGCGCCGGGCCACGGCGCGGTGCGCCGCGCATTGAGCGTGCGTTCATCGCGCATGCCGTCAGGCTTGGAAAGGCTGCCGCCGTCGCCCAGCGAAAATGTCTTGGGCGTCGCGAAGAACAGCAGCCCTTCGCCTGGCTCGAGCCGCCCGGTCTGGTCGTCCTCGAGCGGATACCCTTCGCGGCGGTCTTCGCGCCGCAGATAGAGCACGAGCAACACGAAGAACAGGAAGAAGGCGTAGAGCACCCACTCCGTCACATCCACGCGGCCGTTGAAGACTTCTGTTGGCATGGTCCGTCTCCGCTTAGGTTGGGAATTCGGCGAGGCCGAATCTCTTGTGGCGCCGTGACGCGTCGGGCGCATGGCGCGCCAGCGGGCCGATCGCGATGATCGCGGCGAACAGGATCACGAGTTCGATGAGATAGACGGCGCTGTAGCCGGCCGCCGGCGTGTTGAGCGCGGCGCCCAGCGCGCCGCCGGCCGCGGCGTGCGCGACCACGTCGCGCACCACGCCGCCGATCATGATGGCGACGCCGACGGCGGTCGCGTTCACCGCGCCCCAGACGCCGAGCGCGATGCCCGCCTGTTGTTCTTCCGTGATCGCCATCACGGCCGTCAGCGTGCCGACGGAAAAGAGCCCCGCGCCGACGCCGATTCCGAATACCCCGCACGAGAACACCGCGCCCGCATGCAGCGGCGCCGCCAGCAGAATGAGCGCGAACGCGCTTGCCCCGATCAGCGCGCCGAAGCCCGCCAGCCGATGCGGCTCGCCGCTGCGCGACAGCGCCCGCGCCGCCCACGTGAAGCCTGCCAGCATCCCGCACGCCCACAGCGCCGTAAGCATGGTCGTCGCGCTGACGTCGAGCCCCAGCACTTCCGCCCCGTACGGCTCGAGCAACACGTCCTGCATCGCGAACCCGGCGGCGCCCAGGCCGGCCGCCGTCAGGAGCCGCGGCACGCCGCGCGTTCCGGTCAGCGCGCGCCACTCGTTTGCGAACGACGCCCGCGCGCGCCCCAGCGCCGTGCGGTTCGGATCGCGCGCTTCCTGCTTCCACAGCGCCGCGATATTGAGCGCCATCGTCGCGATCGCCGCGCCTTGGATCACCTGGATCAGGCGCAGCGCGCTGAAATCCGCCAGCAGCCAGCCGAGCAGCAGCGCGCTCACCAGCATCCCAACCAGCAGCATCACGTAGAGCAGCGCCACCACGCGCGGGCGATGCTCCGGCGCGGCGAGATCCGCCGCCAGCGCCAAGCCCGCCGTCTGCGTCGTATGCATGCCGAGCCCGACGAGCACGAACGCCAGCGCCGCCGCCGCTTGCCCAACCCACGCCGGACCGTGCGTGTCGCCCGATAGGATCAGCAGCGCGAAAGGCATGATCGCGAAGCCGCCGAACTGCAGCAGCGAGCCGAACCAGATGAACGGCGCCCGCCGCCACCCGAGCGCCGAGACATGCGTATCGGAGCGATGGCCGATCAGCGCGCGCAGCGGCGCCGCCAGCACCGGCAGCGCCACCATGATCGCGACCAACGTGCCCGGAACGCTCAACTCCACGATCATCACGCGGTTCAGCGTCGCCGTCAGCAGCACCGCCGCCATGCCGACAGAAATCTGGAACAGCGCCAGCCGCAGCAGCCGCGACAGCGGCAGCGCCTTGGTCGCGGAATCGGCGAACGGCAAGAGCCGCATCGCGATGTCGCGCCAGGTCGGGGGCGGGGCGTATTCGGTCACGCGCGCACCAGCTCCATCGCGTTGGAGATGTAGAAACCGCTCGTCACGCGCTCGCTGCGCTCGATCCGCCAGCCCGCGAACGCCGGCATCCGCGCGACCGCCCGGCGCAGGAACGATTCCGCCATCGGCTCGATCGAAGGCGCGCGGTCGCCGCGCGGCATGAGCCGCCCCGCCGCATGCATCACTGTCAGCGCCGGCGTGCGCGGCGCAAACGTGAACACGATCGAGCGCCGCGTGCGCTGCGCGAGCCCGGCCAGCACGCTGACGACTTCGCTGCGCGGATAATGGATGAGCGAATCCATCGCCAGCACGTGGTCGAAGCCGCCATGCGCAGCGTCCGCCATGTCGCCGACCATGAATTGCACGCGCCCCCGCCCGGGTTGCGCCGCACGGTCCCGCGCGAGTGCAATGAGGTTCTCCGCGATGTCGATCGCCAGCACCTCCGCGCCGCGCGCCGCCATCACCGCCGCCGCATCGCCGGCGCCGCAGCCCGCGTCGAGCGTGCGCATCCCGGAGAGATCCTGCGGCAGCCAGGAGAGCAGCGCCGCGCGCATCCGGTCGCGCCCCGCCCGCACGGTCGCGCGGATCTTGCTGACCGGCGCATCCGATGTCAGCCGCGCCCATGCATCGAATGCGGTCCGGTCGAAATAGGTCTCGATCTGGTCGCGGCGTTGATCGTAGGCCGGTGCGTCGAACGTCATGGCGTCACTCAAATCCAAGGAAGTCGAAGATGTCGCGGTCCTTCATCGGCTGCGCCTCATGCACTTTGCCGCCGGCCCACAGCTGCTCCGCAAGCGCGAGATAGTCGGCGCGGACGGCGTCGAGTTCCGGGCAATCGTCCATTTCGAACAGCGTCGATTTCTTCAGCCGGCTGCGCCGGATGGCGTCGAGATCGGGGAAGTGCGCGAGCCGGGAGAGCCCCACCGCCTCGCCGAAGCGATCCACCTGGTCCACGCCCGCGCTGCGGTTGACGATGCACCCGCCCAGCCGCACGTCGTAATTCTTCGATTTCGCACGGATCGCCGCGATGATCCGGTTCATCGCGAAGATCGAATCGAAATCGTTCGCCGTCACGATCAGCGCGCGTTCCGCGTGCTGCAGCGGCGCCGCAAAACCCCCGCACACCACATCGCCCAGCACGTCGAAGATCACGACGTCGGTGTCTTCCAGGAGGTGGTGTTCCTTCAGCAGCTTCACCGTCTGCCCGACGACATAGCCCCCGCACCCCGTGCCCGCCGGCGGCCCGCCCGCCTCCACGCACATCACGCCGTTGAAGCCTTCGTAGACATAGTCTTCCGGCCGCAATTCCTCGGTGTGGAATTCAACGCCCTCCAGCACGTCGATCACCGTCGGCACCAGCCGCTTCGTCAGCGTGAACGTTGAATCGTGCTTCGGATCGCAGCCGATCTGCAGCACGCGCTTCCCGATCAGCGAGAACGCCGCCGAGAGGTTGGAGGACGTCGTGCTCTTGCCGATCCCGCCCTTGCCGTAGACGGCGAACACCTTCGCCCGATCGATCGTCAGGCGCGGATCCATATGCACTTGCACGCTGCCTTCGCCGTCATCGGCTTTGTGGCGCGGCGCCGGTTTGCGGGTGATGTCGAGTGTGGTCATCGACTAGGCCGTGATCCCTTCCATGCGATCTTCAAGCTCGGCGGTCGCGGAATGCAGCGCATCGAGCGTTTCCTGATCGGGGTTCCAGTATGCGCGCTCGTGCGCCTCCAGGAGGCGGTTGGCGAGGCGGGCGGAGGCTTTCGGGTTGAGCGCGGCGAGCCGGCGCCGCATCTCCGGATCGATCACGTAGGTTTCGCTGATGCGCTGATAGATCCACGGCGCGACATCCTGCGTTGTCGCCGACCAGCCGAACGTGTTCGTCACCTGCGATTCGATGTGCCGCACGCCCTCCGCGCCGTGCGCCAGCAGGCTTTCGAACCAGCGCGGGTTCAGCGTGCGCGCATGCGTTTCAAGCGCCAGCTGCTCGGCCAGCGTGCGCACCGCGCCGTCGCCGCCCCCGGTCTCATCGCCGATATAGACCGCGCTCTTCATCCCGCGCACGCGCGCCACCGCCCGGCTGATCCCGCCCAGCGCATCGACGTAGTGATCAATCGAGGTGACGCCGAGCTCGGCCGATTCCAGGCTCTGATACGTGAAATCCACCCGCTTCAGGATCGATTCCAGCACCTTCGTCTGCCGCACCGCCGCGCCCTTGCGCCCGTAGGCGAAGCTCTTGCGCGCCATGAATGCGTCGGCGAGATCGTCCTCCTGGCTCCAGCACCCGGCGTCAATCATCTGGTTGACGTTCGCGCCGTACGCGCCTTCGGCGTTGGAGAACACGCGCAGCGCCGCCGTCTCCATGTCGCAGCCCTCGCTGGCGCAGAGGTCCAGCGCGTGCTTGCGCACGAAGTTCGCTTCCGGCGCCTCGTCCGCGGTCGCTGCGAGATACGCTGCTTCCGCCAGCATCCGCACCTGCGGCGCAAGCAGATCGCGGAAAATCCCCGACAGCGTCATCACCACGTCGATGCGCGGGCGGCCAAGCGCCGCAAGCGGAATGAGTTGCGCCCCGCACAGCCGGTCATAGGAATCAAACCGCGGCGCGGCGCCCATCAGCGCCAGCGCCTGCGCGATCGGGCGGCCCTCGTTCTTCAGATTGTCCGATCCCCACAGCACCATCGCGATCGATTCCGGCGTTGGGTTCCCGGCGCTGTGGTGGCGGTCGAGCAGGCGGCGCGCCTGCGCCTGGCCCGCGCGCAACGCAAACGCGCTGGGAAGCCGCGTCGGGTCGAAGCCGTGAATGTTGCGCCCCGTCGGCAGCACCTCGGGATTGCGCGCGATGTCGCCCCCCGGCGCCGGACGGATATAGCCCCCATCGAGCGCTGCGATCAGTGCGGGCAATTCATGGTCGCGCTTCAGCGCCTGGTCCGCGCGGGCGAGCGCGCGCATCGCCTCCAGCGCCTCGCGCGATGTCTTCACGCCATTGTGCGAAAGCGCCGCCGCCGGGCTCGCGCCGCTGACCAGCGCCTCGATCGCCGCGCGCGGCGGCGCCGCGCCGCGTGCGTCCGCGATCGCCTCCAGCATATCCGCGCGCGCCTGCGCGTCGGGCGGCGCGCCGATCACGTGCAGGCCAGCCGGGATCAGCGCGCGTTCGACCTCGGCGACGCGCGCCTGGATCGCCGTGATCGCCTCGTCCTGGATGTCGAGCGCGCGTGCTTGCTCGCGGATATGCGCTTCCAGGTCCGCGCGTTCGTCCGCATGTGGCGCAAGCGTGCGCCAGCGGTCGATCATGTCGCGTACGTCGCGCAGGCCCTTGTGCAGCCCCGCGCGCGCCAGCGGCGGCGTCAGGTAGGAGATCAGCGTTGCGCCGCTGCGCCGCCGCGCCAGCGCGCCTTCGCTCGGATTATTCGCCGCGTAGAGATAAAAGTGCGGGCAATCGCCGATCAGCCGCTCCGGCCAGCACGCGCCCGATAGGCCCGTCTGCTTGCCCGGCATGAACTCGAGCGCGCCGTGCATGCCGAAATGCACGATCGCGTCGGCGGCGAAGTCCTCGCGGATATAGCGGTAGAACGCCGAGAACGCGTGCGTCGGCGCGAAGCTTGTCTCGAACATGAGCCGCATCGGATCGCCTTCGGTCCCGAACGGCGGCTGGATCCCGACGAACGCATTCCCGAACGCGGCGCCGAGAACGAAGATCGCGCGCCCGTCGCTGAGCTGCCGCCCGGGCGCGGGGCCCCATTGCGCTTCGATCTCCGCGAGGTGCGGCTCGCGGCGCACGAAATCGTCGGCGCTCACCCGCGCATGAACGTTGGCGTCCGCGCCGGTATCCGCGCCCACATTGAGGATCGCGTCGCGCAGCGCCTCGGCGCTGTCGGGCACATCGACCGTGTAGCCCGCTGCAGCCAAGGTCTTGAGCGTGTTGTGAAGCGAGGCGAAGACGTCGAGATACGCCGCCGTGCCCGTCGCGCCCGCATTCGGCGGGAAATTGAACAGCACGAGCGCGATCTTTCGCTCAGCGCGCGTGCGCCGGCGCAGCGCCGCCAGCTTCGCCGCCCGCGCCGCGAGCGCCGCCGCGCGTTCGGGGCACGCCTCCATCGCCCGCTCCCCGGCGGCCGCGCTCGATCCGTAGGACGTCGCCAGCGCCGCGCTCCCGCCGCGGCCGCCGAACACCATCGGCGAGATCGCGCCGTCAAGTTCGGGGATCGCGATCATCATCGTGGATTCGATCGGCGTCAGGCCCGTGATCGATGCGCGCCACGCGGCGAGTGTCTGGAATTCCAGCGGCTGCGCGGCGATGTAGGGCGTATCGAGCCGCGCCAGGATCTCTTCCGCAGCGTGCGCGTCGCTATAGGCCGGCCCGCCCACAAGCGAGAACCCGGTCAGCGAGATCACGACGTCGACGCACGGCGCGCCGTCCTTGAAGAAATAGCGCTCGATCGCGGGGCGCGCGTCGAGCCCTGCAGCGTACACCGGCAGCACCGCCAGCCCGCGCGCTTCCAGCGCAGCGATCACGCCGTCATAATGGCCGGTGTCCTTCGCCAGCACGTAGCTGCGCAGCAAGACGAGGCCCGCTGTCCCGCGCACGTCGCGAGGCCGCGGGATTGCGTGCGCATCCGCAACCATCAGGCCGTCCGCACGCGGATGATAGAGCCCGACGTCCGGATAGAGAATCGGGGGCGGCGCCGTCACCGTCTCGCGCAAACCTCTCCGCGGGCCGTCCGCATAGCGCCCGATCAGGAACCGAACCAGTGCTTCGAGGTTTTCCGCCGAGCCCGACAGCCAATATTGCATCGTCAGGAAGTACGCCCGCAGGTCCTGCGCCGCGCCGGGGATGAATTTCAGGAGCTTCGGCAGCCGCCGCAGCATCGCCATTTGCCCCGCGCCCGAGCCGCTGCGCGCGCGCGAGCCGCGCAGTCGCTTCAGCATTTTCATCGGGCCTTTGTCGGCGCCGTCCATGCGGAAGTCGCCCATCCGCGTCACGCGGATCACTTCGCCGGCCGACAGCGCGCCCACCATCACATCGCACGCATCGCGCCGCGCAATCAGGTCTCCCAGCACCGCCTGGATGTGGTCTTCCATGAACAGCATCGTCGCCACGACGACGTCGCCCCGCGCGATGTCGGCGCGGCAGCGCGCCAGCGCGTCCGCATCCTCCGCCCAGTCCGACGCCGCGTGCAGCGTAAGCGACAGCCCGGGAATCTCCCGCTGCAGCGCTGCTTCCGCGCGCCGCACGACGCCGGCGAGGTGATTGTCCAGCGAGACAATCACCACCCGGACGGGCGCGCTCTCAGCGCTGGAAATGGCTCTTTGCGTCATAAAGCGTATCGACGTCGATGGCGGCCACGCCGTGCAGCGCGGCGTAGGCTTCGGTGTTGCGGCGCGCTTTCCCGCGCACGAAGAACGGAATCTTGGCGAGTTCGGCTTCGGCCGCGTGCGACCAGACGATGGCCGCCGCGCTTGGCGTTGCTTCAGGCTGCGGCGCCGGCGCGGCTTCCAGGTGCGAGGGGCCGGCGCCGTCGTGGAATTCGAAATCGTCGCGGAACATCGCCAGCAGGTGCTCTTCCAGCCCCATCACCAGCGGATGCACCCATGTGTCGAACAGCACATTGGCGCCTTCAAACCCCATCTGCGGCGCATGGCGCGCGGGATAATCCTGCACGTGCGCCGGCGCGGAGATCACCGCGCAGCCGATCTTCAGCCGCTTGGCGATGTGCCGCTCCATCTGCGTGCCGAGCACGAGCTCCGGCTGCAGCGCCGCGATCGCGTGTTCCACGTCGAGATAATCGTCGGTGATCAGCGCGTCGCAGCCGATCTCCGCCGCGGCCGCGCGCACCTCGCGTGCGAACTCGCGCGCATACGTGCCGATCCCGACGACCTCGAAACCCATCTCCTCGCGCGCCACGCGTTGCGCTGCGAGCACGTGCGTCGCATCGCCGAAGATGAACACGCGCTTCCCGGTCAGATAATTGGAATCCACCGAGCGCGACCACCACGGCAGCCGCAGGTCCGCTTCGATATCCGCCGGCGCCGCAAGGCCCGTCAGCGCACACACTTCCGCGATGAACGCGCGCGTGGCGTTCACGCCGATCGGCGTGGTGCGGATGATCTTCTGCCCGTAGGTGCGCTCCAGCCACCGCGCGGCCTGATCCCCGGTCTCGGGATAGAGCAGCACGTTGAAATCGGCGTGGCCGAGGCGCGCCAGGTCGCTCGGCGCGGCGCCGAGCGGAGCGCAGACATTCACGTCCACGCCCAGCCGACCGAGCAGCGTCGTCAATTCCCGCACGTCGTCGCGGCAGCGGAAGCCAAGCGCCGTCGCGCCCAGAAGATTGCAGCTGGGCCGCGTCTTCGTCGCCGGCGCCGCCGCCGCGCGCGCGGGATCGGCGAAGAACCGCACGAGCTGATAGAACGTCTCGCCCGCCCCCCAATTCTCTTTCTTCTGATAGGACGGCAGATCGAGCGCGATCACCGGAACCGGCAGATCGAGCGCACGCGCCAGCCCGCCCGGATCGTCTTGGATCAGCTCGCCTGTGCACGAGGCGCCGACGAGCAGCGCCTCCGGCTTGAAGCGCGCATACGCATCGCGCGCCGCGTTCTTGAACAGCTCCGCGGTATCGCCGCTCAGGTCGCGCGCCTGGAACGTGGTGTAGGTCACCGGCGGGCGCGCATCGCGCCGCTCGATCATCGTGAACAGGAGGTCCGCGTAGGTGTCGCCCTGCGGCGCGTGCAGCACGTAGTGCACGCGGCGCATCGCCGTCGCGACGCGCATCGCGCCGACGTGCGGCGGCCCCTCATATGTCCACACCGCAAGCTTCATCGGCTACACCCTGAGCGCCGCGCGCCGCGCGAACGGACGCGTGAACAAAGCCGCGAGATCGCCCGCCTGCTCGAAGCCGTGGACCGGCGAAAACACCAGTTCGATCGACCATTTCGTCGTCAGCCCCTCCGCCTCCAGCGGATTGGCGAGCCCAAGCCCGCACACGACGAGATCCGGCCGCGCCGCGCGACAGCGATCGAGCTGGCGTTCCACGTCCTGGCCTTCGCTGATCACCGCGTCGCCCGGCAGCGCCGCCAATTCTTCGTCCACCAGCTCGCGATTGATGTACGGCGCGCTGACCTCGATCGGCCGCATCCCCAGTTCGCGCGTTAGGAATCGCGCCAGCGGCGCCTCCAATTGCGAATCCGGGAAGAAGAACACGCTCTTGCCCGCGAGCGCCTCGCGGTGACGCGCCAGCGCCCGCGTCGCGCGTTCCCGGGCCGGCGCCAGCGTCTGGCGCGCATGCACCGGATCGACGCCGAACGCGGTCGCGGCCGCGGTGAACCACTGCGTCGCGCCCTCTGCGCCGAACGGATAGAGCGCCGGCACGCGCACGGCGCCGCGCTCCCGCAGCGCCCGCACCGTGTCCGTCAGGAACGGCTGGGCCAGGATGAACCGCGTGTTCGGACCGATCGCCGGCGGCGCCGCCGCGCGTCGCGGCGGAAAGAACGAGACCGGCCCGACGCCCAGCGCCGCAAACAGCCGCGAAAACTGATCCTCCACCACGTCTGGCAGCGCGCCCACGACCAGCAATTCAGCCGGCGCGTCGGGCGCGGCGGCTGGCGCATCCGGGATCATCGCCGCCAGGCACGCGTCTTCGCCTTGCGTGAACGTCGTCTCGATGCCGCTGCCGGAATAATGCAGCACCCGCACCTCCGGCGCGAACCGCATCGAGAGCCGCTGCGCCGCGCGTCCGAGATCGAGCTTGATCACTTCCGACGGGCACGAGCCGACCAGGAACAGCGTCTTGATGTCCCCGCGCCGCGCCAGGAGCCGCTCCACCACCGCGTCGAGCTCGTCCTGCGCGTCCGCGAGGCCCGCGAGATCGCGCTCTTCCATGATCGCCGTGGCGAATCGGGGTTCGGCGAAAATCATCACGCCCGCCGCCGATTGCAGCAGGTGCGCGCACGTGCGCGATCCCACCACCAGGAAGAACGCGTCCTGCATCTTGCGGTGCAGCCACACGATGCTGGTCAGTCCGCAGAACACTTCATGCTGGCCCCGCTCGCGCAGAACCGGCGCCGCCGCCGCATCGCCGGAGCGGGCGAGGGGGGCAGGGCTCATCAGGGCGCGCCGACCGCGGCGCCGAGCGGCGGGGCGGCTTGCTCAAGCCGCGCCGCGCGCAATTTCAGCAGGAATTGCCCGGCGTTGATCACGTAGGTCGCGTAGGCCGCGATCGCGATCTGCAGCTGCTCCACCGGCGTGCCCCAGCCGAAGATCAGCGCCGCCAGATACGCCGTGTGCAGCCCCAGCACCACGATCGAGAACACGTCCTCCCAGAAGAAGGCGCGGGCGAACAGCCAGCGGCCGAACACCTCCTTCTCCCAGATCGAGCCGGTGACCATGATCAGGTAGAGCACGCCCGTCTTGGCCACGACCGAGATCAGCGCCGCCTCGTACCCCACGCCCGTCGCCAGGAAACGCAGGATCAGGAACAGGCTGACGAGGAAGACCGCGAATTGCAGCGGCGCCAGCACCGCCTGCACCGTCGTCCAGCCGGACGAGTCGCGGCGCGCGCGTTCTTCAGGCGTGTAGAGCGGCGTATGCGCCGGCGCAGGCCGCGGGAAAGCCCGCCGCGGCGGGCACGGGCGCGAGCCCGCATGCGCAAGCCAGGGCGACGGCGCGATCGCGTCGATCCAGGAATCGATGGTTGCGCCGAGGCTCAACCCGCCCCCCGGACGCCCGGGCGTTTCGCGCAGGTCGCGGTCGCGCTTCGGAAGTGTCATGGCGCCCTCCGGCAGAGGGAGGAAGCCTAGGTGTGCCCCCACAGAGTGTCAAGAAAACTCAACGTCCAATCAGATTGACACACTCTCTTTTTTAACGAACATTCTTCTCGCGTATTTTGGTCGCATGTCGTACACAATGTCGCACCGGCAGCCACGCATTGCGGGCAACAGCGGCGGGCGCCGCCGGGGTAGGGAGACGCCTGCTCGCGCCCAGAGGCGCGTTCAGGAGAGTCGCGGCCAGCGGAGCCCGCGCGATATAAAGAAGCCTTCGCCAACGAAGGGGGTCTCATGGCCAGCCTTCCAACACCCAGCCTCAAGCCCCGTCCGGGGGGCGGATTCGACTCCTGCGCCGACTACGAAGCGTTCGGCTACGCCACGCGCGCTGCGCCCAGAAGCGGCGCGCACAACCCCCAGGAAACGGCGCTCGCGCGCCTCGTCGAGGGCGAGATCATTCCCCGCCTGATGATGGCCCAACGCGCCCATCGTCCCCGGATGCCGGGCGGCGAGGCGATCGGCGCGGCCACGATCAACCCTGATTCGGCTGAGAGTTTTGCCCAATTGGCGCTCGCCGAGGATCACCTCTCTTTGCTGGCGATAGTCGGTGAATTGCTCCAGCGCGGCGCGCCGATGGAGGCGATCTATCTCGACCTTCTGGCCCCGGCCGCCCGCCGGCTGGGCGAGTACTGGACCGAGGATTCAGCGTCCTTCGCCGACGTCACAATCGCGCTTTCGCGGCTCCACCAGGTTGTGCGCGAACTGAGCCTCCACGGTCCCGCCAGCGAGGGCGACGCCCATCACGGACGCAGCGCCTATCTGATGGCGTGCCCCGGAGAGCAGCACACGTTCGGCCTGTTGATCGTCGAGGAATTCTTCCGCCGGGCCGGCTGGCGCACGTGGTCGGACCCCGCGGCAACCGCGGAGGAGGCCGCCGAAATGGTCGCCAGTCGCCGGTTTGATGTGTTCGGCATGACAGTGAGTTGTGACGCACGGCTTGAACAGATTGCGCCGTTGCTTATTCTGATCCGTAGCGCTTCGAAGAATCCGGACCTCCACGTCCTGGTCGGCGGGCGCTTGTTTCTCGAGCGCCCCGACCTCGTTGCGCGCGTGGGAGCAGACGGCGCTGCCGCTGACGGCGCGGAGGCGGTGCTGAAGGCCGAAAGCGCGGTGCGCCAATTGGCGAACCGCGCCTAAGCGTACTTGAATTGGCCGCCGCGGTCGGGGTCGATGAACACGCAGAATGCTCTTCCCCCCAAGACAGACAGGGCGTTTGCGCGCGCGAATCTCGGACCGATAGAGGCCGACGCCGCCGCCAAGATCCTGGCGTCTGTGGGCGATGTTGCGATGATCGTCGACGCGGACGGTATCGTGCGCGATCTGGCTGTCGGCAATCTTGATCTGGCGCGCGATGGAGTGGGCGATTGGCTGGACAAGCGCTGGGCCGATCTCGTCACTGTCGAAAGCCGCATCAAGGTTGAGGAATTGCTCCGCGACGCGAGCGACGACGGCCGCGGCCGCTGGCGCGAGATCAACCATGCGACCCCGCGCGGCGGCGAAATCGCAGTGCGCTACATCGCTGTCGGCGTCGGCGATCGCGCCGTCGTCATCGGCCGCGACCATCGCGCCGCCGCCGCCCTGCAGCAGCGTCTCATCCAGGCGCAACAGGCGCTTGAACGCGATTATGCGCGCCTGCGCGACGCCGAGGCCCGCTACCGCCTGCTCTTCCAACTCGCGACCGAGCCGGTCGTCATCGTCGACGCCGCAAGCAAAAAGATCGTCGAAGCCAATCCCGCCGCCGAGCGTCTCGTCGGCGGCGCCGACAGCGGCCTGATCGGCCGCGCGTTCGCAAAGGCGTTCGACGCCGACTCCCAAGAAGACGCCGCAGCGCTTCTCGCCGTCGCCAACGCCGCCGCGCGCGCGAACGACGAGGGCGCCAGCTTACGCGCCAACGGCCGCGCCTTCAGCGCCCGCGCCTCCATTTTCCGGGTGGACCGCACCAGTCTCTTCCTCGTCCGCCTGGCGCCCGCGGATGACGCCGGCGACGCGCGCCCGCGCAATCAACGCCTGATCGACGTGCTCGAACGTCTGCCCGACGCCTTCGTCGTCACCGACGCGGATTTGCGGATCCTCGAATGCAACGAGGCGTTTCTCCGCCTCGCCCGCATCGGCAGTCGCGAGCACGCGCTGCAGCATTCTTTGGGCGACTACCTCGCCCGCACCGAAGTTGAGCGCGACGTGCTCGTCGCCGGCCTGCGCGAACACGGCACGCTGCTCAACTACGCCTCCGTCCTGCGCGACACGCTCGGCGGCAGCGAGGGCGTGGAGCTCTCCGCGGTCCATGTCCCCGATGTGGACACGCCGTGCTTCGGCTTCATGATCCGTCTCGTCGGTCGTCGGCTGAATCAGACGTCGTCCGCGGTCGCCCAGGCGCTGCCGCGTTCGGTGGAGCAGCTCTCCCAGCTAGTCGGCCGCGTCACGCTGAAGGAATTGGTGCGCGAAACCACCGACATCGTGGAGCGCCTGTGCATCGAGGCGGCCCTTGAATTGACGGACAATAATCGTGCGTCAGCGGCCGAAATCCTCGGCCTCAGCCGCCAGAGCCTTTACTCGAAACTGCATCGCTACGGCATCGATTTCGGCGACGAAGCCTGACGTCCGGATATCGCCCGCAAAGCGTCCAATTTAATTGACACTATTTTTGGTCAGCCATATTTTTCGGCATGGCCCGTTCAGCCGCCGCGCCGTCGTCTTCATTGCCGCAGCCGCGCGCTGTGCTGGAGCTTCTGAAGCCGATCACATGGTTCCCGCCGATGTGGGCGTTCGCCTGCGGCGTGGTCTCCGCAGGCGCGGTCTGGGAGCTGCATTGGGGCATGGCGCTGGCGGGCGTGATCCTCGCAGGCCCGCTGCTCTGCGCCGCGAGCCAGGCGGTGAACGATTGGTACGATCGCCATGTCGACGCCATCAACGAGCCTGACCGCCCGATCCCTTCCGGCCGCGTGCCCGGCCGCTGGGGTCTTTATATTGCGATCGCCTGGTCCGCGCTGGCGTTGGCCTGGGCCGCGGCCATGGGCGTGTGGATCTTCCTCGCCGCCAGCCTCGGCGTGCTGCTCTCGTGGCTCTATAGCGCGCCGCCCGCGCGGCTGAAGCGGTCCGGCTGGCTCGGCCCCGCGGCTGTCGCGCTCTCCTATGAAGGCGTGGCCTGGTACGCCGGCGCCGCCGCCGTGCTCGCCGCCGCGCCGCGCTGGGAGATCATCGCCATCGCGCTGCTCTATAGCATCGGCGCCCACGGCATCATGACGCTGAACGACTTCAAGGCGATCGAGGGCGATCGCGCCACCGGCGTCCGCTCGCTGCCGGTCACGCTCGGCGTCGATCGCGCCGCCCAGCTCGCCTGCGTGATGATGATCGCGCCGCAGATCGTCGCCGGCGCGTTGCTGGCGGCGTGGGGTGCGCCATTCCACGCAGCGCTGATCGGCGCGCTGGTCGCAGCGCAGGCGCTGCTGTGCCTGCGCCTTGTGCGCGATCCCCGTCGCTTCGCGCCCTGGTACAACGGCAGCGGCGTGCTTTTGTCCGTACTCGGAATGATGGTTTGCGCCGCGGCGCTCGCCGGCCTCGGCGGCTGACGGGCGCCGACGCGCGAAGGAGGAGGTGCGCAGTGATGGGCTCTCACCGCTCTGATCAGAGCCTCAGCTGGCTGGGCGTCGTCCGCCTTGGCCTGGTGCAGACTGCCATCGGCGCGATCGTCGTGCTCACCACGTCGACGCTCAACCGCGTGATGGTCGTCGAATATGCGCTTCCCGCGATGATCCCCGCGGCGCTGGTCGGCTGGCACTACGCCATCCAATTGTCCCGCCCGCGCTGGGGCTTCGGCTCCGATCTCGGCCGTCGCCGCACGCCCTGGATCATCGGCGGCATGGGCGTTCTGGCGCTCGGCGCCATCGCCGCCACCGACGCCGCCGTGATCATCGCCGGCTCGCCGGTCTTCGGCGCCGCTCTCGCCATCGTCGCGTTCACGATGATTGGGATCGGCGTCGGCGCGGCGGGCACGTCGCTTCTCGCGCTGCTCGCCTCGCACACGGCGCCGGCGCGTCGCCCGGCCGCCGCCGCCATCACCTGGATCATGATGATCTTCGGCATCGCCGGCACAGCGGGCGTCGCCGGCGCGTTCCTCGATCCGTTCTCCGCGCAGCGCCTCGCGCTCGTCGCCACCGGCGTCGCCGGCGCCGCGTTTCTGCTGGCCACGGTCGCGATCTGGGGCGTCGAGCGCGCACGCGTCGTCGCGCAGGAAGAGGAGGCCGGTCCCTGCCCGCGCTTCACCGCCGTCCTGCGCGAGATCTGGGCCGAGCCGATGGCGCGGCGTTTCACGATCTTCGTCTTTGTCTCGATGCTCGCCTACAGCGCCCAAGATCTCATCCTTGAGCCCTATGCCGGCTTCGTCTTCGAGATGACTCCCGGCCAGTCGACGCAGCTTGCCGGCGTGCAGCACGGCGGCGTGCTCATTGGCATGATCCTCGTGGGTCTCTTCGGCGCCCGGTTCGGCGATCCGCGCCGCCTCTGGATGCAGCGCTGGACCATCGCCGGCTGCGTCGGCTCCGCCGCTGCGATCGCCGCGCTCGCCTTCTCCAGCCAGGTCGGCGTCGGTTGGCCATTGGCGGCGAACGTGTTCGTGCTCGGCTTCGCCAACGGCGTCTTCGCCGTCGCCGCGATCGGCTCGATGATGGGTCTCGCCGGCGCCGGCCAGGCGCGCCGCGAAGGCGTGCGCATGGGTGTTTGGGGCGCAGCGCAGGCCGTCGCCTTCGGTCTGGGCGGCTTTTTGGGGGCCGCCGGCGTCGATGCGCTGCGCAGCCTGCTGGCGCAGGATCAACTTGCCTTCGCCCTCGTATTCGCCGCCGAAGCGGCGCTGTTCATCGGTGCAGCGTTCCTGGCGCTGCGTCTCGACGCGTCGCGCGCAAGCGCGCCTGCGCCCATCGGCGATTTGGAAGGGGCCCGTTCATGACGCGTACGGATGAATTCGACGTCGCTGTAGTCGGCGGCGGCCCTGCGGGCGCTACGGCCGCGGAGGATCTCGCTCGCGCCGGCGCGCGCGTGCTGTTGCTCGATCGCGTCGGGCGCATCAAGCCCTGCGGCGGCGCGATCCCGCCGCGCCTGATGCGCGACTTCGCGATTCCGGAGACCCAACTCGTCGCCCGCGCCACGTCCGCGCGCATGATCGCACCGTCGGCCCGCGTGGTCGACATGCCGATCGAAGGCGGGTTCGTCGGCATGGTCGATCGTGAGCATTTTGATGAATGGCTCCGCCGACGCGCCGAGGACGCCGGCGCCGTGCGCGCTTCCGGGACCTTCGAGCGGATCGACCGTGACGATGACGGTGCGGCCAACGTCGTCTTCCGCCCGCAAGGCGCCCGGCGCAGCGACCAGGCCAAAACCCAATCCGTCCGTGCACGGATCGTCATCGGCGCAGACGGCGCCCGCTCCGCCGTCGCGCGCCAGGAAATCCCCGGCGCCGACCGCACGCCCTTCGTCTTCGCCTATCACGAAATCATCGCCAGCGACGGCGCCGGGCGCGGCTACGACGCCGCTCGCGCCGACGTCTACTACCAGGGCGGCCTGTCGCCGGATTTCTACGCCTGGATCTTCCCCCATGGCGACACCGCCAGCGTCGGCGTGGGCTCCGCCCACAAGGGCTTCTCGCTCCGCGGCGCGGTAGAGGCGCTGCGCGCGCAGTCGGGCCTCAAGGACTGCGCCACCGTGCGCACCGAAGGCGCGCCCATTCCGCTGAAGCCGCTACGTCGGTGGGATAATGGCCGCGACGTCGTCCTCGCCGGCGACGCCGCCGGCGTCGTCGCGCCCGCGTCCGGCGAAGGCATCTATTACGCGATGATCGGCGGTCGCCTCGCCGCGACGGCGGCGCAGCAGGCGCTTGCCACCGGAGAGTCGCGCGCGCTCGCCGGCGCCCGCGCCGCGTTCATGCGCGCGCACGGCAAGGTCTTCTTCATCCTCGGGATGATGCAGCACTTCTGGTACCGCAACGACAAACGCCGCGAACGCTTCGTCGCCATGTGCCGCGATCCCGATGTGCAGCATCTCACCTGGCAGGCCTACATGAACAAGGAGCTCGTGCGCGCCAAGCCCGGCGCCCACGCGCGCATCTTCTTCAAGGACATGGGCCACCTCCTGGGCCTCTCCACCCCATGAGCGCTGCGCCGTGAGCAGGGGCCGCTGGCGTCCGGTCGCGATTGCGGCGGGCGCCGCCGCCTTCGTGGCCGTGCTCGGCGCCACGATCACTGATCTCGGGCCGTGGTATCAGGCGCTGCGGACGCCGGCATGGAAGCCGCCCGACGCCGCCTTCGGCATGATCTGGACGACGGTGTTCGCGCTCACCGCGGCGTCCGGCGTCATCGCCTGGCGCGCCGCGCCGAAAGGCGCCGCGCGCGAATGGCTGATCGGGCTCTTTGCGCTCAACGGTTTCCTCAACGTCGCCTGGAGTCTTCTCTTCTTCCGTCTGCAGCGGCCCGATTGGGCGCTGATCGAAGTCGGCTTCCTGTGGGCCTCCATCGTCGCGCTCATCATCGCGACCTCGGCCCATGCGCGTCTCGCCGGCGTCCTGCTCACGCCCTACCTCGTCTGGGTGTCGCTCGCGGCAGCGCTCAATTTCGACATCGTGCGGATGAACCCCCCCTTCGGCCCGGCGTGATGGCGGACTTCATCGCCAGCGGCCGCGTCGTCGACGTGATTTTGATCGTCATCGCCATCGAGGCGCTGGCGCTCGTCCTCTATCGCCGCACCGACCGAACGCGCTTCGGCCTCGTCGCCATCGCGCTCGCGCTGGGCCCCGGCGTCTTTCTGCTGCTTGCGTTGCGCGCCGCATTGGTCGGCGATCATTGGGCCTGGGTGGCGCTCTGGCTCGGCGCGTCCTTCCCCGTGCACCTGCTCGATCTGCGCCGGCGCAATCTGCGCCGCTAAAGCAGATCACGACAAAGAAAACGCATCGCCGACGCGTGCCGGCGATGCGCAGGGGAGGAAACCAGGCTGACGCCTAGTTTAGTCGGAAGTGGTCTGCTTCAGATACGCGATCACATCGGCGCGCTGCTGCGCGTCGCGCAGGCCGACGAACGACATGATCGTACCCGGAATGCGCTGCCGCGGGTTTTCCAGATAATTGAAGAGTTCTTGCTCGGTCCACGTGATGCCGGACGTCCGGTTCGCGTTGGAATAGCGGAAGCCAGGAACAGTCCCCGCCTGACGGCCGATAATGCCGTGCAGCGACGGGCCGGTGCGGTTCTGGCCGGCTTCCGGCGAATGGCAGGTCCGGCACTGTGCGAACACGCGCTCGCCCGCCGCCGGGTCGCCGGTCATCTGTGCGCCGTTGTGGGTGATCTCGAGCGCAACCGGTTCCGCCGCAGCGGTTTCCGCCGGTGCGGGCGTTTCCGGCGCCGCGGTTTCTTCGGTCGCGGCCGGCGCGGCGTCCGTCTTCGCCTTGGTGGCGGGTTCTTGCGAGCAGGCGGCGAGGCTCAAGAGCGCGCCGCCGCACATCGCAAACATCATGGCTCGTAGCCGCACTGTCGCCTCCCTGTTTTTGCGCGCCCAATGGGCGCGCTCGGATAGGTTATGTCAAGCCGAACGCGGCGTGCTCGCGTCCAGCAGACTGGACATAGTGTAACCCTCATTTTTACGATTCGAAAGAACCGCCGGATCACCGATTTATCTTGCATTCGCAACGCGCCATCGCGGGCGATGTTCCATCTTGTGCGGGCGATGCGCGCATGCTCGGCTGCGCCCTGATGCCGAAAATGAACGCCTATCTCGGCTGGCGGATCGACTTCGCCCACCCGCCTGGCGCAGCCGCCTTCGTTGGGCCGGACTCGGTCTCCTGGCGCGTCTTCAAGAACCCTGTCGCGCTCGGCGTCGGCGGCGTGGCGGCGGTGCTGCTTGAGTTCGCCGATGCGCGCATCCGCTCCGGCGTCTGGGATCATTCGACGTTCAAGCAGGATCCGCTCGGCCGCTCCGAACGCACCGGCATGGCGGCGATGGTCGGCGTTTACGGCCCTGCGGACGCCGCACGCCGCGTCATCGCCGGCGTCACGAACATGCACGCCCGCGTCGAAGGCCGTACCCCGTCCGGCGAACCCTACCGCGCCCTTGATGGCGCGTTGCTCGATTGGGTCAGCGCCACCGCCGGCTACGGCTTCCTGGCCGCTTACGATCGCTTCGTCGCCCCGCTCTCGGAGGCCGATAAGCGCCGCTATTACGCCGAGGGCGAACCTGTCGCGCGCCTCTACGGCGTGGAGACGCCGCTCCGCTCCGACGCCGACTTCGTCGCCATGATGGAGACCCTCGCGCCGCGCTTTGAGCCGCACCCGATCGTCGCCGAGTTCCTGGCCATCATCGAGACTCGCCCGATCGCGCGGTCGCCCCTCGGCGCGCCGCCCCGTTTCCTTCGCCGCGCGCTGGCCCGCGCCGCCGTCTCGCTCTTGCCGCCGCTCGTCCGGGAAAAACTGGCGCTGGGGCAGCACTACGATCTGAGCGCCGCGGAGAAGGCCATGATCAAGGCGCTGGGCGCCGTCGCCGACCGCGTCTGCATCCACGACGCCCCGCCCGCAAGGGCGAGCCGCCGTCTCGGTCTCCCGGCGGACTTTCTCTACCGGAGCGCCAAGGCCCGGGCCCGTATCCTGTCGCGCTGGTCGCCCCCGACGCCGGCCCCTTTGCCAATGGCGGCCGAATAACAGCGCCCAAAGTGGGGGAGCTCCGCACTCCCCACGCGCCATTGACGCTGCCCGGGACGCCCGCTTATAAGCGCGCTCCCGTCCGCGCCCCCCGGCGCGGGCGACGATATCTGTTGGACCACCCTATGTTTGCGATCATCAAGGCGGGCGGGCGCCAATACCGCGTGGCCAAAGGCGACGAGATCGTCGTTGAGAAGCTGCCGGGCGACGCCAAGTCCAAGATCGATTTCGCCGAGGTCCTGATGATCGGCGACGGCGACAAGGTCACTGTCGGCGCCCCGCTCGTCTCCGGCGCCAAGGTCGCAGGCGAGATCGTCGAGACCCGCAAAGGCGAGAAGGTCCTGGTGGTGAAAAAGCGCCGCCGCTCCACCTACCGCCGCAAGCGCGGTCATCGCCAGCACGAGACCGTGGTGAAGATCACCAACGTCGCCGCATCGTAATGAATCTGAGACTGTTTCGCCCCGCTTTCACCGCGTTTTGGCGAGACTGAAAGAGCTGATGGAGAACGCGCCATGGCGCACAAGAAAGCAGGCGGATCGTCCAGGAACGGCCGGGATTCGCCGGGCCAGCGCCTCGGCGTGAAGCGGTTCGGCGGCCAGCAGGTCAACGCCGGCGAAATCCTCGTGCGTCAGCGCGGGACGAAATTCCACCCGGGCCGCAATGTCGGCCTTGGACGAGATCATACGCTCTTCGCGCTTTGCGAGGGCGAAGTGCAATTCGCGGTCAAACGCCAGGCGCGCACGTACGTATCGATCGCGCCGCTTGCCGCGAAGACCTAGGCGAACCCGTGTGAGCCCGCGGATCGCCTCGTAACGAAAGGCGATCCTGGTCCCGAAAGAAGTGCGGGGGAGCTGGATCGCCAGCTCCCCCGTTTTCTTTTCCGCGCGACGTAAGGGACCACGACGATGACGCCGCGCCCGCCGCCCTACGGAGACCCTCCAGATCAGCGCCTCGCCACGCGCTATGTCACCCAGCGCCTGGTGTTGCGCCCGCTCGAACTCACGGACGCGCCGCGCGTGTCGCGCTTCACCTCTGATCCCGCGGTCGCCCGCAATGTCGGCATGATCCCGCTGCCGCATCCGCGCATCTGCGCCGAGGGCTGGATCCTGATCATGAAGGCCCGCGCCCCGCTGGCGCGCGATTTTCCGTACGCGGTCGATCTGCCGGGCGAGGGGATGATCGGCTGCATCGGCGTGCACGTCCGCGAAGCCGAAGGCCCTGCGCACGAACTCGGCTACTGGTTCGGCCGCCCCTATTGGGGCGAAGGCTTCGCCACCGAAGCCGCCCGCCGCCTGGCCGACGCAGCCCGCCCGCTCGGCCGCGTCGTCGCGGGTCATTATCTCGACAATCCAGCGTCCGGCCGCGTGCTGGAGAAGGCCGGCTTCGTCTATTCCGGCGGCGTGGAGAAACGCTACTCGCTCGCGCGCGCCGCCAAGGTCGATACCCGGATGATGGCGCTCGACGCCGCCGCCCAGCCGGTGCGCGCCAGCGCCTGAGTGAGACGGACGGCCAGCTTCCAGCCCGCGTCCTCGCGTCAGACCCGCGCCGCCGCCCGATCCAGGATCTCAGCGAACGCCGCCAGCCGCGGCGCGAAGCGCTCATCCGCGATTGCGCGCACCGGCGCCGGCGCCAGCGCCGGCGAGCCGGCGTTGAACGGCGGCGCGGGATCGTATTCGAGCGCAAGCTGGATCGCCTGCGCGACCTCCGGTCCGGCAATCTCATGCGCAAGGGTGAGCGCGAAATCGATTCCTGCCGTCACGCCGCCGCCGGTGAAGAGAGCGCCGTCGCGCACCACGCGGCCAGGTTCCGGCGTCGCCCCGAGCTTCGCCAAGAGCGCGTGATACGCCCAGTGCGTCGTTGCGCGCTTGCCCTTCAGGAGCCCCGCCGCGCCGAGGATGAACGCGCCGGTGCACACGCTCGTCACGTAGCGCGCGCGCGCCCCTTGCGCGCGCACATAAGCGATCGTCGCCTCGTCCTCCACCGCCTGGTCCACGCCGAACCCGCCTGGAATGCAGATCAGATCGAGCGGCGGCGCCGTCTCGAACGTCGCGGTCGGCACGAGCGATAGTCCGCAATCGGACGGAACCGGATCCATCGTCTTCGCCACGATGTGCGCCTTCCATCCCGGCAGCCGCGCCAGCACCTGCAGCGGCCCGGTGAAATCGAGCTGCGTGAGGTTGGGAAAGATCACGAATCCGGAATGAAGGCTCATGGCGTCTTGTCCTTGCTTTGGCTCGTGGCGAACCGCGCGCGAAATGCGCTCGGCGAGATCGAAAGCGTCCGCTGAAACGCGCGGTCGAGACGGCGGAGTGAAGCGAAACCGCAACGCAGCGCCACCTGATCGATCGGCGCCGTCGTCTCCACCAGCATCCGCCGCGCCGCATCGAGCCGCGCGCGTGCGACGAAAGCGGCGGGGCTGGTGTTGAGCGCGCGCGCAAACCCGCGCGTTAGCGAGCGCACCGACGTCCCGGCCGCCTCCGCCAGCCGTTCCACGCGCCAATCCTTCTCGGGCGCAGCGATTACGGCGCGCGTCGCGCGCGCGAGGGCCTTGTCGGCGTCCGGCGCCGCCTGCGCGGCAAGCGCGGCCGAGAATTGCGCCTGACCGCCCGGCCGCACGCGATAAACCACATGGCGCCGGGCCACCGCGAGCGCGACGTCGCGTCCGAGATCGGCTTCGATCAGCGCCAACGCGAGATCGATCCCGGCAGTGACCCCGGCGGAGGTCCAGAGGTTGTCCGCGCGCACGAAGATCGAATCCGCATCCACATCGACCTGCGGCCGAAACCGCCGCAGCGCCGCGATCGCGCGCCAGTGCGTCGCCGCGCGCTTGCCGTCGAGCAGCCCGCCCGCGGCCAGGAAGAACGCGCCCGTGCAGACGGATGCAATCCGGCGCGTGCGCCCCACGGCGCGCTGCGCAATCGCTGTGATGCGCCCGTCTGCGAGCGCCGCGCGCATGCCGTCTACGTCGCCGCCGACGACGATGAGCGTATCGACCCGCGCCAGCGCCCGCGCGGAGAGCGACGAGAACGCCCGATCCGCCGTCAGCGTGAGCCCGGACTCGCACGCGACCGGCCCCGCCGCCGCCGCCGCGATCGACAGTGTGTACGATCCCGGCCGCTCCTGGTTGGCGCCGGCGAACATCTGGTGCGGCCCCGCCGCATCGAGCGCCTGCAGGCCCGGGAAGATCAGAAACTGGATCCGGCGCGGCGTGGTCATCGCCGCCACACTAGCGATGTCCCGCCAAGGCCAGAAGGTCATTCACTAGTCATTTTCGGCCAATCGCCCTGGTGTCCGATTTCGGCCAGTTCGGAGCCGATGAAGCGGGTAGACGGTCCGATACATCGTGAAGGAGAGAAATATGGCCCGCTTTCAGGTCGCCCCGATTTCACCGGCCGTCGTCGCCGCCGCCGCCCGCCGCCTCGCCGCCGGCGATCCGGCCGTGTCTCTGCGCACCGTTGATGCGCCGTCCGGCTATCCCTGCCGCCTCACCTTGCAGGAAGCCAAGCCCGGCGAGCGCGTGCTTCTCTTCCGCCACCGCCCGTTCGACGCGGTTACGCCGTATACGGAGGAAGGCCCGATCTTCGCCCGCCTGGACGCCGCGCCCGCGCACTTGCCGCCGGGCGCGCTGCCGGATTTCATGGCGCAGCGGAAGCTCCTCACCGTGCGCCGCTACGATCGTGCAGGGGCCATCGCCGGCGCCGAGGTCGTGCCGCCCGAAGCGTGCGCCGAGACGATTGCGCATGCGCTTGAGCATGCGAACGTCGATTACGTCCACGTCCGCAACGCCGGTTATGGCTGCTTCCTGTTTCGCGCCGATCGCGCCGCGTGAGCCCTCAGCGCGGCGCGCGCTTGGCCAGTATGCGCTGCAGCGTGCGGCGGTGCATGTTCAGTCGCCGCGCCGTCTCAGAGACGTTGTGCCCGCAGAGTTCGTAGACGCGCTGGATATGCTCCCAGCGCACGCGATCCGCGCTCATCGGATTGTCCGGCGGCGCCGGCTTGTCCGACGGCGGCGCAAGCAGCGCCTTCACCACGTCGTCGGCGTCCGCGGGCTTCGGCAGATAGTCCACCGCCCCGGCCTTCACCGCCGCCACCGCAGTGGCGATCGCGCCATACCCCGTGAGCATGATCACGCGGCAATCCGGCCGTTTCTTGTGCAGTAATTCCACGACGGCGAGTCCGGAGCCGTCCTCCAGCCGCAGATCCAGCACCGCATACGCCGGCGCCTGCTGATGAACCGCCTCTGACGCCTCGGCCACCGAGCCGGCCTGCGCCACGTCGAAGCCGCGCTGTTCCAGCGCGCGGGCCATGCGCTGACGAAACGGCGCGTCGTCGTCGAGCAGGAGGAGGGATACGTCCCCGGGCGGAGCGGAGAGAGTCATGACCTTGAGTTTACAGCATTCCCACAACAATCAAATCGAATCTCTACGCTGTTAACCATGCTTGCGGATCACAAACGCTGCGGTCGCGATCGCGTCTAAAGCGGCGCCGCCTCGATTGCGTTGCGCGGCCACGTCACGCTCACCACCGCGCCGCCGCGCGCGCCCGTCCGATTGCGCGCGGTCACTTTCCCGCCGCTGCCTTCCAGCAGCGTCTTGGCGATGAAGAAGCCAAGGCCCAGCCCGCCCGCCTTGCCGCGTTGCACGCCGCGGCGCACCGAGAGGTAGGGCGCCCCCAGCCGCGCGATCACGTCGCCGGAGAATCCCGGCCCGTCGTCGCGCACCGCGATCGTCACCGCGTCGTCGGTCCACCGCGCCGCGATCTCCACATCCTCGCGCGCGAAGCTCACTGCGTTTTCGATCAGGTTTCCAAGCCCGTGCAGGATTTCCGGCATCCGCCGCAAGTCCGGCGGCCGCGCGCCCTCTGGCCCCTCCAGCCGCAGCGCGATCGACACGCCCTGGCCCCGATGCGGCCCCGCCGCCTCGTCGAGGAACACCCCGAGCGGCGCGCGCGCATGCACCGCGTCGCCTTCCTCCGGCTTGATCGAGAGCTGCTGCAGGATCCCCCGGCACCGCTCCGCCTGGCTCACCAGCAAGTGAACATCCTCCGACAGCGGAGAATCCGCCGGCAGCGTCCGCGCCATCTCTTTCGCCGCAAGGTGGATCGTGGCCAGCGGCGTGCCGAGCGCGTGCGCCGCCGCCGCCGCGAGCCCGCCTAGCGCCGAGAGCCGCTGTTCCCGCGCCAGCACCGCTTCCGTCGCGGCGAGCGCGAGCGTCATGCGTTCTTCCTCCGCAGCCACCGCCCACGCATAGATGCCGGTGAAGACGAGGCCCGTGATCGCGGCGGCCGCAAGCCCCGCCTCGTAGAGCGGCGGCGCGTCGAACCCCGCCCCGTCGAACCACGGCAGCGGCGCCCGCCAAACCCGCAAGCCCGCCACACTGACGATCGCGAGGCTCGCCAGCAGCGCCGTGATCGCCGGCCGCAGCACCGCCGCCGAGATCGCCACCGGCGCGATGAACAGCACCACGAACGGGTTCTGCACACCGCCCGTCAGCCCCAAAAGCAGCGCCAGTTGGAGGATGTCGTAGGCGAGCTGGACCGCCGCCTCCCATTCCTTCACCGGCCCTTGCGTCGGCCGCGCGATCATCAGGAAGAGGTTCACCCACGCACTCATCGCGATCACGGCGAGTGCGGGACCCAGCGGCATCGACAGCCCGAGCCCGAACTCGACGAACAGCACCGCCGCCGATTGGCCGATGATCGCCAGCCACCGGATCAGGATCAGCGTTTCCAGCCGCACGCGCCCCGGCCGGCGCCAGACCGAGCGGGTGGAGAACGTGCGGGTCGAGAGGTCGGTCAGCTGCAGCGCCATGCGCGCATTTAGACCGCCTATAAGCGCCGGCGAAGACCTTCCTTCGACAAGGCGCGCGCATTCGCGCTAAAGCAGGCGCCGTTCGCCGCCCAAGGGAGCAGCCCTAAGGGCTCCCGAAGGGAGCAGAGGACATCGCCGCATGCGCATCGCCGTTCAGATGGACCCGATCGACACGATGGTCGTGGAGCGCGACACCTCTCTTGCGCTCATGGTCGAAGCGCAGGCCCGCGGCCATGAGGTTTGGTGGTTCACCCCGCACGCGCTTTTCTTCGAGCGCAACCGCGTTCGCGCCCGCGCGCAACGCGTCAGCGTCCGCCTCGAGCGCCCCCATTACGAGGCGCAAGAAGAAGCCGTGCGCGACGCCGACGATTTCGACGTCATCCTGATCCGCCAGGATCCTCCATTCGACATGGGCTATGTCTCGAACACCTATCTGCTGGAGCGCGTCCCGCAATCGACGCTGGTCTTGAATCGCCCCCGCGGCATCCGCAACATTCCCGAAAAGCTCTCCACGCTCGCGTTTCCCGATCTCATCCCCGAGACGTTCGTGGGCCGCGATCTCGATGCGCTTGAAGCCTTCGCCAAGCGCTTTGATCAGGTGGTGTTGAAGCCCGCCTTCCTCGCCGGCGGCGAAGGCGTGATCAAGGCGCGCGCCGCGGACGCCGATTTTCCCTGGCGCGCGACGAAATTCATGGAGGAGGCGGGCCGCGAACCGATCATCGCCCAGGAATTCCTCCCGGGCGTCACAGCCGGCGACAAACGCGTCTTCGTCCTCGCCGGCGAAGCGATCGGCGCGGTGATGCGCTTGCCCCAGGGCGATGACTTCCGCGCCAACCTCCACGCCGGCGGCGTCGCGGTAAAGACCGAGCTCGACGCCTGCGACCGCGAGATCGCCGCCGCCGTCGCCCCGCTTCTCGCGCAAGAGAACATTCTCTTCGCCGGCCTCGATGTCATCGCCGGCAAGCTCACCGAGATCAACGTCACCTCACCCACGCTCGTGCGCGAGCTCGGCCGCTTCGGCGGCGCCGACGTTCCAAAGCTCTTCTGGGATCATGTCGGCGCGCTGCGCGGATGAACGCGCTTCGCATCCTCCCCCTCGAAGAATCCGGCGTCGACGCCGTCGTCGCGCTCGCGGTGCGCGCCTGGGCGCCGGTCTTTCCCCGCATGCGCGCCGAGATGCCGCCGCACGTCTATGACGCGTTCTACCCGCATGGCTGGGAGGCGCGTCAGCGCGCCGACATCGCCGCCATCTGCCGCGACGAAGCGACAACCATGTTCATCGCGCTGCAGGACGGGGGCCTCGCAGGCTTCCTCGGCTTGCGCGCCCACGCCGAGGATTCCATGGGCGAAGTCCACGTCATCGCCGTCGATCCCGTCTTCCAGCGCCGCGGGATCGCCGCCGCCCTCATCGACTTCGCCATGGCCTGGATGCGTGAGCGCGGCCTCAAGATCGCGATGGTCGAAACCGGCGGCGATTCCGGTCACGCGCCCTCGCGCGCGACCTACGAACACGCCGGCTTCGCCCAGCTCCCAATCGCCCGCTATTTCCGCAAGCTGTAGCGCCGCTTGCCAAGCCTGCGCGGACGCGCGAACGATAGCGTCGAGGCGGCGCCAGACCGCGAAACCAAGGGAGCGGCCTGATGGCGATGCTGACGCGCGAGCGCGCCGAGACGCGTGGGTCCGAAATCGCGCTGATCGATGATCACGGCGAAACCGCGTGGGGCCCGCTCGATCGGCGCGTCAATGCGCTCGTCCACGCCTTGCGCGGCATGGGCCTGAACGAAGGCGACGCCATCGCTGTCGTCCTCGGCAATCGCCGCGAATGGTTTGAGATCGCGCTCGCCTGCGCACACGCCGGCGTCACCTATGTCCCCGTCAATTGGCATTGGGTCGCCGATGAACTGGCCTACGTCTTTCGCGACGCTGAGACCGCGGTCGTCGTCGCCGAAGCGCGCTACGCCGACGCCGTCGCCGCCGCGCTCCGGGATCCGCGCAGCGCCGGCGTCCGCGCCCTCATCGCGGTGGATAGCCTGATCGAGGCCTGGCGCGAAGAACCGCGCGCGCGCGACTACGAAGCCATCATCGCCGCCGCGCCGATGCATGAACCCGACGATCAGACCATGGGCGGCCCGATGTTCTACACCTCGGGCACCACCGGGCGCCCGAAAGGCGTGCGCGGCGCGCTCGCCGGTTCGCGCGGCGCCCCGCCTGCGATGCTGCAGATGATCGGCCAGAGTTTCGCGCGCTTCTTCCCCATGCCGGGGCGCTCGCTGCTGTGCGGCCCGTTCTACCACTCGGCCCAATGGGCGTTCTCGTTCCTCCCGCTGGCCGGCGGCTCCGCCGTCGTCATGCAGCACAAGTTCGACGCCGCCGGCGTGCTCGATCTCATCGATCGCCACGGCGTCACCAACCTCCACCTCGTCCCCACGCAGATGAAGCGCCTGCTCGATCTTCCGGCGGAGACGAAGGCGCGCTTCTCCGGCGAAAGCCTCGCCATCGCCATCCATGGCGCAGCGCCGTGCCCGCCCAGCGTCAAGCGCGGCATGATCGAATGGTGGGGGGAGAAGATCAGCGAATATTACGGCTCCACCGAAGGCTCGATCATTTCGCTCATCACCGCGCCGGAATGGCTGGCCAAGGGCGGCAGCGTCGGCAAGCCCTCCGAGATGGTCGAAGTCCTGGTGATCGGCGACGACGGCGCGCCTGTTTCTCCGGGTACGGACGGTCAGCTCTATTTCCGCAGCCTCACCGGCGCCGATTTTGTCTATCACAACGATCCCGAGAAGACCGCCGCCGCGCACCTGGCGCCCGGCGTCTTCACCACCGGCGATGTCGGCCGCATCGATGCGGACGGCTATCTGTGGCTGTCCGATCGCAAGATCGATATGATCATCTCCGGCGGCGTCAATATCTATCCCGCCGAGATCGAAGGCGTCCTGAACGCCCATCCCGCAGTGGAGGATTGCGCCGTCATCGGCGTGCCGGACGAGGAATATGGCGAGAACGTCAAGGCCATCGTCGTGCCGCGCGGCGACGCCATCCCCGGCGATGCGCTCGCCGCCGATCTCATCGCCCATTGCCGCACTTTGCTCGCCGGCTACAAGGCGCCCAAGAGCGTCGATTTCATCGACGCGATCCCGCGCTCCGCCGCCGGCAAGATTCAGAAAAAGCCGCTGCGCGATCCCTATTGGCAAGGCGCCGAGCGCAGGATCTGATGTCGAGCGCAGCGAGACTGAGGGGGCGCAGCGCGGTGCGTAGCGCCGCCTAAAGCCCAAGCACCCGTGTCACCGAGATGATCAGGAAGAACGCCGCGATGTTGAGGCACGCGCCGACGATCAGCATACGGCGCAATGTCACCAGCCCTGTCGCATAGGCGATCGCGTTCGGCGGCGTCGCCACCGGCAGCATGAACGCAAAGCTCGCCGCGATCGCCATGGGAAAGCCCAGCGTCTTCAAGTCCGCGCCGGTCGCGGCCGCCACCGCCGCCGCGATCGGCAGCATCGAGGTCAGCGTCGCCACGTTCGACGCAAGCTCCGACACGATGATCGTCGCCGCCACCAGCGCAGCGATCAGCCCCGCGATCGTCACCCAATCCATCCCCGCGATGCGTTCCCCGATCCAGTGTGTGAGCTGCGTCGCTTCCATCGCCGCCGCGAGCGAAAGCCCGCCGCCGAACATGATCACGATGCCCCACGGAATCCGCTCCGCCGTTGGCCAGTCGATCAGCCGCTCCCCCGCGGCGCGCCCGGATGGGATGAGAAACAGCGAGATCGCGCCGATCAGTGCGATGCCTGCGTCCGTGAGGCTCGCCAGGCCCGGCGCAAGATTGAGCAGGGGACGGAACATCCAGAGGAACGCCACCACGCCGAACACCGCCGCGATCCGTGTCTCCGGCCCGCTGAACGGCCCCAGCGTCTCCAATTGCGTGCGCAGCGCGCGATTGATCTGCGCCACCTGCGCGGGGTCGCGCGGCCGCACCGGCCACGTCACCAGGAACCACGCCAGCGGCAGCATGATCAGCGCCATTGGCGCCGCCGCCGCCGCCCACGCCGCAAAGCTCACGTTTTCGCCCGCGCGTGCGAAGAACTCGATCGCGACGAGATTCGTCGGCGAGCCCACCGGCATCACGATCCCGCCGATCGTCGCCGCATGCGCGAGCCCCAGCATCAGCGCGCCGCCGAGCGCGAGATCGGCTTCGCCGTCGGGATTGGCCGCGCGCGCCGCGCCGAACGCGATCGGCGCCAGCATCAGCGTCGTCGCGGTGTTGGAAATCCACATCGAGATCAGCGCCGCCGCTGCCATGAAGCCGGCCACCATCGCTTTCGGCCGCCCGCGCGCGCGCACCACGACGTTGAGCGCAAGCCGCTCGTGCAGCCGCCACTTCTCGATCGATGCGCCAAGAATGAAGCCGCCGATGAACAGATAGAGGATCGGATCGGCGTAGGGCGCCGCCGCTTGATCCATCGTCACCACGCCCAGCGCCGGCAAGAGCGCCAGCGGCAGAAGCGCCGTCACCGCGATCGGCACGGCCTCCGTCACCCACCAGATCACCATCAGCGCCGCCAGCGCGATCACGATCCACGCATCGCTTCCAAGATCGGCCGGTCTCGGCGCAATCAGGATCGCAGCGGCGACGATGATCCCCAGCGCGAGCCCGACGAGCTTGGCCCGCGGGCCCCCGATGCTCGGCTCTTCGCCGGTCGCTTCTGGAAAATGCGCCATCTGATTCCGCCTGCGCCGGTCTTAACCGCGCCCGCCCGACGGCGCGAGGCTCTACCGCGCTTCCCCGCGCGCCAGCCGTAGAAATTCCTGCCGCGTGCGCTCATCGTCACGCACCACGCCCATCAGCCGCGACGTCACCAGGTGCGAGCCCGGCGTGTTCACCCCGCGCAGCGTCATGCACGAATGCTCCGCCTCGATCACGACGCCCACGCCCTGCGGCTCCAGAATGTCTTGAATCGCCTGCGCAATCTCGGCCGTCAGCTTCTCCTGAATCTGCAGCCGCCGCGCGAAGCCGTGCACCACGCGCGCCAGCTTCGAGATGCCGACGACCTTGTTCGTCGGCAGATAGCCAACGTGCGCCTTGCCGACGACCGGCAGCATGTGATGCTCGCAGAAGCTCACCACCGGGATGTCGCGCAGCACGACGAGTTCGTCATACCCGCCCACTTCCTCGAACGTACGCTCCAGATACTCGCGCGGATCAGCCTCGTACCCGGCAAACAATTCGCGATAGGAGCGCGCCACGCGCGCGGGCGTTTCCGCGAGCCCCTCGCGGGCGGGATCATCCCCGGCCCATTCGATCAGCACCCGGACGGCGGCTTCGGCCTCGGCTTGCGTGCGCTTGGCGCGGCTCGGCTTGGTCGTCATCGCCGCTATGTGGCGCCTCGCGCCGCCGCCGCCAACCCGCCGGCCGCTGTCATTCCGCCGCGACCGCCTTGGCCTTGTGCATAGTGATCGCCGGCTTCCCTGGCGCGCGCGCGACGTCGTTGCTGGTCAGCGCTTCGAGCGCATGCGCGCGGTCCGCCTGCGTGAACGCGCCCGTCGTCAGGCAGAACTCGACGAGATTGTCGTTCGGATCCTTGGTGTAGATCGAGCGGCACCAGCCGTGATCGATCTCCATCACGTCGCGCCCGCTGCCGAGCCATTGGTCGCGCCGGCGGTCGAGGTCGGCGCGGTCCTTCACGTCGAACGCGATGTGGTTGATGAAATCGGGCACGCCCGCAGCCTTGGAGATATTGGTCTCCACCGTGTCGCCGCCGGGCGTGCCGTGCATCTCCCAGAACGCGACGAACTTGGAATCGTCTTCCATCCTGTAGAAGAAGTGCTTGGCCCAGCCCCCGCCCGGCGTCTCGCCGACCTCCACCTTCACCAGCTCCATCCCCATCACGCCTTCATAAAAGGCATGGCACGCCTGGATGTCGCGCGTCGCCAGCGCCAGATGATGATAGCCCATGCTCTAATCCTTCTGCCTGTCCGCGAACGCCATCGGATCGACGAAGCTCTCGTGCGGCCCCGAGACCTCCACGATCCGCTCCTCGATGTCGTCGAACTCGCACTTGAGCGCCTTCGTCATCACCGCATGCATGTCGTAGAGCGCGGTGATGTAGGTGAATTCGAGGATTTCCAGATCGCTGAGATGCGCCTTGAGCACATCGAACACCGCATCCGGCGTCCGCCCGCCCTGCAGCACCAGGCAGTCAGTGTACGCCAGCAGCGCGCGCTCAAGCGGGGAGAAGAGGTCGCTCACCGGCCAATGCGCGATCGCCCGGATCTTCTCCTCCGCCACATCGAGCTGCCGCAGCGATTTGCAATGCTGTGAGAACACGAATTGCGACCCGCGCGCATAGCCCGCGCGCGTCTGCCCCAGTTCGCGCAGGACCGGATCTAGCTTGCGCTTCTTTGAGCGGTAGAACGCAAACCCGTCCACGCAATGCTTGAGGCATTCCGGCGAGTTGGCGAACACCGTCCACCAATTCCCCGGCGTCCCCGTCGCCGTTCCGGGTTCCGCAACCGGATCGCGCTCGCCGAACAAGAGCCGATAGACGCCGCGCGTATACTCGTCCGCCTCCGCCTTCGGCACTTCCCTGAGCCGCGGCATGCATCCTCCCTGATCTTGTTATCTTCGAAGACTAGGCCGTGCGCCGCCTTTGCGCCATGGGTGGCGCAACATGAGCGAAACCCTGCCGATCTTGCGCCGCCAGTTTGCGCTCACGTGGCGCCTCGCGGTGGAGCATCTGCCGGCGCTGACCGACGAGATGTGCCTTTGGTCCCCGGCGCCGGGCGCGTGGACGGTGCGTCAGGGCGAGGACGGCGCCTGGCGCCCCGACTGGGCCGATGCCGAGCCGAGCCCCGCGCCGCCCGTCACGATCGGCTGGCTCACCTGGCATCTCGACTGGTGGTGGTCGGGCCTGATCGCCGCCGTCCGCGACGTGCCCGGGCGGCCCCGCGAAAGCGTGCATTGGCCCGGAAGCGCGGCCCTCGTCATCGCGCGCCTCGACGCCCTCGCCGCTGCGTGGCTGGCCGAACTCGATGGTCTCTCGGCGCCCGATCTCGATCGTCCGCTCGCCTATCCCTGGCCGACGCCGCGTCCGCTCGCCGACGCCATCGCCTGGTCCAATGTCGAGGTGATGAAGAACGTCGCCGAGATCGGGATCGTCCGCCACGTCTACGCGGCGCAGCAGCGGTGAGAGGATGGTGCCCCAGGCCCGACTCGAACGGGCACGCAGTTGCCTGCGGCAGATTTTGAGTCTGCTGCGTCTACCGATTCCGCCACTGGGGCCCAAGTCCCGAAAAAGAGTCAGGCGTGGGAGCCGGAGGTATGGGGGCGCGCCCGCGCTTGTCAACGCGCCGCAGGCCGCGCGCTGCCGCGAACGCCGAGCGTTAATGACGCCTTGGCCCGCTGCGTGCTAGGGCGGGGCCATGACGGTTTCCACTGATCCCGCCGATCCCGCGCCGGCTGACCCGGCGCCGCGCCGCACGCTGCGCAGCCGGTTGATGGATGTCGCCCGCGGCCCCCATGCCGAAAAGACGATGTGGGCGGTGTCGTTCACCGAGAGCTCGTTCTTTCCCCTGCCGCCGGACCTGCTGCTCGGTCCCATGGCCGCGCTGCAGCCGCAGCGTTGGCTCCGTTACTCCATCGGCTGCACCATCGCCTCCGTCCTCGGCGGCCTGCTCGGCTACGCCATCGGCATGTATCTGTTTGAGCTGGTGGGGCAGGCGATCCTCACCTTCTTCGGCTACGCCGGCGAGCGCGAGGCCGCGCTCCGCGAGGAATACGCCAAATGGGGCGCCTGGGTGATCCTCATCAAGGGCCTCACTCCCATCCCCTACAAGCTCGTCACCATCCTCTCCGGGGCGATGGCGTTCTCGTTGCCGATCTTCATCGTCACCTCCGCGATCACCCGCGGCGCGCGTTTCCTGATCGTCGCCTGGATCTTCCAGAAGTTCGGCCCCGGCGTCGCGCCGGTGATCGAGAAGCGGCTGGGGATCGTGCTTCTGGCCGTCGCGATCGCGATCGTCGCCATCGTGGTCGCGCTCCGCTACCTGCACTGACGCGCGGCGCGAAGCCGCAGACGCCGCCGCCGCGTTCCCGCGTAGGATCGGGTCATGGCGGCGATTTCCTGGCGCTTGTTGCCGATGTGGGCGCTCATCGCGCTCGCCGCGTGCGCGGCGATGCTGGGCGCGGCGCACCTGTTCGAACGGGTCGGCGATCTCGCCCCCTGCGCCCTGTGTTATAAGCAGCGTCAGGTCTATTGGGGCGCGGCCGCCTTTGCGCTGGTCGGCTTCGCCGGCGCCTTGGCCTTCCCCCAGATCGCGGTGAAGCGCGCCGTCGCAGCGCTCCTCGGCGTCGCGTTTCTGATTGGCGCGATCGTCGCCGTCTACCACGTCGCGGTGGAGCAGAAATGGATCGTCGCCCAGTGCGATCTCTTCGGTCCGCGTGAAATCCCCGCTTTCGACGCCGCAGCCACGTTCGTCGTCCCCGCCTGCGACGAGGTGCAATGGACTTTGCTCGGCGTCTCGATGGCCGGCTGGAACGGCCTCATCTCGGCGGCTCTGGCGGTGGCGAGTTTCCTGGTGGCGGCTGCGCCCCGCCCGGTGATAGAGGGCGATGCATGACCCCGCCGTTTCCCGCCGATGGCGCCCGCGCCCGCCGGCTCGAACGCATGATCCGCGTCGATCACGCGGGAGAATATGGGGCGGTGCAGATTTATCGCGGCCAGCGCGCCGTGTTCGATCGCCTCCCTGGAAAAGCCCACATCGCAGCCATGATCGCTGACATGGAAGCCGGCGAAGCCGAGCATTTGGAGACGTTCGATCGCCTCATAGCGGAGCGCAATGTGCGCCCCACGATCATGGCGCCGCTCTGGCGCGTCGCCGGCTTCGGCCTCGGCGCCGCTACTGCTTTGCTGGGGGAGAAGGCCGCCCACGCCTGCACCGCCGCCGTCGAGGAAGTGATCGAGGAGCACTACGCCGATCAGGCCCGCGCGCTCGGCGAAGAAGAGCCGGGCTTCCGCCGCACGATCGAGAAATTCCGCGCCGATGAAAGCAGCCATCGCGAAACCGCGCTGCGCGAAGGCGCGGCCGAGGCGCCCGGCTACCGGCTGCTGTCCTCGGCGATCAAGTTCGGTTGCCGCGCCGCGATCCGCATCTCGGAGCGCGTGTGAAGGGCCCGCCCGCGCCGCGCCGCGCCGAAAACGCGGAGCGCGACGCCGTCGGCGACATCCTCACCGACGCCTTCGTCGACGAGCCCGGCCTCAATTGGTGGCTGAAACAGGACAAGGAAAAGGAGCGCGCCCGCGCGCGGTTTTTCCACGCGGTCGTCCGCACCGTCGTCCATCCACGGCGCGAATTGTGGATCTGCGGCGATGAGGCGGCCGCGCTCTGGTGCCCGCCGGGCGCCGCCGCCTTCCAGATGTCGCCGATCAAGGGGCTCTTGCTCACGCCCTTCTGGCTGACCATCGCGGGCCAGCAGGGGATGCGTCGGGCGATGGCGTTCGGCGCCGCGCTGGCCGAGCAGCATCCCGCGGCCCCTCATGCGCATCTGGTGTTTCTGGGCGTGCGCCAGCGTGCGCAAGGTCGCGGCCTTGGCTCGGCGCTCCTCAAGGCGGGCTTGGCCGGCGTCGACTCCGCGCGCTTGCCCGCCTACCTGGAGGCGACGCTGGAGCGCAACGTCGCCCTCTACCTTCGCCACGGGTTTGAGATCACTGCGGAATTTGACGCCCCCGGCGGCGGCCCGCATGTCTGGGCGATGGTCCGCGCGCCGGCTGCGGCGCCGCCGGACTGACGCAAGCGCGGCGGCGAAGCTTTCGTCGCTCCGCCGCCGCGCGCCGCCCCGGGCCCGCCTACCCCCAGCCCCCCGGGGCCTGCTCGAAACCGCCGCGCCTCGCGCCCATCACACAACGGCGCCCCCGGCGCCCTGACGCGTGCTGATGAAGGGTCAGTCAGCCCCGTCTAGGACTTATTCGCTTCTTACGCTTCTTTATGGGCCGAACGTCTCCCCGTCTGAGCCAAGGACGCGTAAGGAGCGAGTGCGTCCCCGCACGGCTGCAGCGCCCCGCGCGGCGAACGCAAAACCGACGAACAACGCTCTCGAGCGAGACTGGGCGGCGGGACAGACCCGCCGAGGGCCGGCCGCCCAGTCTCCACTCTGGATGCCTGCGCTACGCCTCCTTAGATCCATTGTGAGCATAGATGCACACAGCCCTCATTCGGAGTCAAATGCCAGGTTCGATCACTCGCCCTGTCATTCGTTCCATACGTTAGGTTCGCCCCAATTAAGGCCATGTCAACTGGATTCCCCTCGCAGCGCCCTAAGCTTGCCACCGCACCCCCGAATCATGCAGGTTTGTGTGACATTTTTAAAACACAGGCTCCTTTGAGCCATGTCTTAGCGAAGAATCCACCTTTAAGCGGGAAGCCTCGTCATGCCGCTCAGCGAAAGTCCCATCGCCGAAGGAGCCCGTCCTCAGTCCAAGTTCGCGTCCGGCGTGCGCCGGAATACGACTTGCACCGATCAAGATGAGAGGCTGATGGAACAGATAGACGAGATATTTCGGCTCACGCCGGGCGATTATCGGGACACGCTAAGAGCATTCCCGCGGCGTGCGGAGCGCCCGAAGACCTATGGAAGTCTTCTGAGTGTGCCAATAACGCACGATAGCCCGCGGACGGACGACGGGTGTTATCCTTTCTGGGAAGAAGATCACGCCGACAAGCGCCACTTTTATCTTGGCGGTTTCAATCACTTCATGCGATCCGGCGCCGTCGGCGACGTCAAGGAATTGCACGTCTTTTCGAAGGACGCGCTTGAACTTGTGCAGGACCTGCGCGGTTGGACCGATATGCCTGGCCCACGCGACGCCTGGACGGAGTTTTCCTACAATCAGGTTCGCCACGCCAAGAACGGCATGCCGCTCTACTTCCAGAAGGCGGCCATCGTCATGCTCTGCTGCGAGCTCGCCATGCGCGACCGGATAAAAGGAAAAAAGGAAAGAAGTCGCCTTCGAATAGAGCACGAAGACGAGCAACAGATTTATTTGTACATGAGCATTATTCCGGCGTGCTGGAATATTGATGATTTCAATCGCGCCTATCTCGATCGTCTTGAAGACGCGCACCCCGGCGCCAAGGCGCAATTGTGCGACGCCGCCGGCCAGACCTCGATCCGCGTGATTGAAGAACTTGCCGACGGCTATACCGTCACCCGCGCTACGGCCGCCGCCATCAAGGATTTCGTCGACAAGACCTATCCGAGGTTTCCCCTTGGCCGTGTCCGCGCGCGCCCCGGCAAGCGCCTGGGGAGGCGCCATGCGTCGGACAAGGAAGCCCTCGATCGCGGCTAAACCGTCGTGACGCACAAAGACGCTTTAGACGACCTTTCCGGTTTTCTCCCCCGCGTCCCGCTCTTCCACGCCCAGCGCATCCGCCAGCCGCGCCTGCGCGCTCCCGGGCCGAAGCGGCGTCTGCTGGCTCGCGTGCGGCGCCCACCCGGTCAGCGTCACGATCTCGAACGTCGCCCGCACCCGCCCGTCCGGATCGGAGAAGCGGCGCGCATACGCCGCGCCCGCCTTGATCGCCGCCGACCGGGTCAGCGGTCCCGCGCGCGTCGCCAGCGCGTTCGTCTCGCCCATCCCGCGCAGGTCCCGCAACAGCCCGAACGGATCGCGATAGCGCGCCGTAATAACGTCCCGGTCCGCCGCCGGCAGCGCGAACCCGGCGCGCTGCAGCAGCGCCCCAAGCGCTCGCACGTCGGCGAACGGCGCCACCCGCAGCCCCGCGCCGCCCCGCGCCTCCGCCTCGCCCTCCAGCAGCGCCGTGCGCAGCTCGCTCAGCGTGTCGCCGCCGAACACCGACGCCAGCATCAGCCCATCCCCCGTCAGCCCCGCGCGCACCTGGATCAGCGCGCCGGGCAGATCGTTCGCCCAATGCAGGAAGAGCGGAGAGAGCACGAGATCGAAATGGCCCACCGCAAACGGCAGGGCGTCCGGCGCCAGCGCGACCCCGCCGGGCGCGAGCGGCGCGACGCTGTCCGCCGCAATCGTCTCGCCGATCCGCGCCGCCAGCGCCGGCCGCGCCGCGATCGCGCCGCGCATCAGTCCCGGCGCCCCCAGGAGCAGCGCGCGGTTGAACCGGCGCGGGATCGCTTCGAGGCGCTCGGCCAGATCGTCCGCCGCGTTCTTGTGCAGGAATGCGCGCGTGTCGAACCGCCCCGCCGCGCGCGCTCTATGCAGACGCGCCAAACGCGCATCAAATAAAGGGGCGGGAGGCGCGGTCATGGGCGCACCTTATGGTCAGGCGAAGGCGATGGGGAGCCGCGGCGCTGTCGCGCGGCTGGCCGATCTCGTCTGGCCCCCGCACTCGCTCTTGTCCGACGCGATGGTCGCCGCGCCCGGCGCGATCGAGCCGGACCTCTGGGCAAGCCTCGATTTCCTCACCGCGCCGCTCTGCGCGCGCTGCGGCCGGCCGCTGGAGCAGGACGCCGGCGAGGAAGCCGCATGCGGCCCCTGCATCGCCGATCCGCCGGTCTATGGCCGCGCCCGCGCCGCGCTTGCTTACGACGATCTCTCCAGCCGTCTGGTCCTGGATTTGAAGCGCGGCGGCCGCCGCGATGGGCTGCCCGTGTTCGCGGCCTGGATGGCGCAGGCGGCTGGGCCGCTGATCGCGGAGGCCGATCTGATCGCGCCCGCGCCGCTGCACTGGACGCGCCTCGCCGCGCGGAAATTCAATCAGGCCGCCTGGCTTGCGCTCACTCTGGCGCGCCGCGCCAACAAGCCCTGGTCGCCGGCGGCGCTGCGCCGCGTGAAGCGCCGCCCGAGCCAGGCCGGCATGAGCGCCGCGGAGCGCCGCCGCAATGTCGCGGGCAGTTTCGCTGCGTCGAAACGCGTCGTGGCGGGCAAGCGGGTTTTGCTGGTCGATGATGTGCTTACCACCGGCGCCACCGCCGACGCCTGCGCGCGCGCGCTGAACAAGGCCGGCGCCGCGGCCGTTGATGTCGTGACGCTCGCCCGCGTCGTCCGCCCGCAAGACGTGACCGTATGAGCCCCGAGAGGAGACCATCGCCGCCATGAGCGCGCCTGTCACCATCTACACCCGCGCCTTCTGCCCCTATTGCACGCGCGCGCTCGGTCTCTTGAAAACAAAGGGCGCCGCTGTGACCGAGATCGACGCGACGTTCAGTCCCGGCGCCAAGGCCGAGATGATCCAGCGCGCGAACGGCGCGCGCACCTTCCCGCAGATCTTCATCGGCGATCATCATGTCGGCGGCTGCGATGAGCTGCACGCGCTTGACCGCGCCGGCCGCCTCGATCCGCTTCTGGCGGGCGCCTGATGGGGCGCGTGCTTCGCGTCGCGCTCGCGCAATTGCGCTCCGGCATTGATCCCGCCGCCAACCGCGCCCACGCGCTGCCATTGCTGCGCGAGGCCGCCGCCAGCGGCGCGCGCCTCATCGCCACGCCCGAATGCACCACGCGGCTGGATCGCAATCGCGATCGCCTGCTGCCCGCGCTCCTGGAGGAGGAGATTGATCCCGATGTGAAGGCCTGGCGCGCCATCGCCGCCGAACTCGGCGTCTGGCTGCTGCTCGGCTCCACCACAGTGAAGGCGCAGGACGGCCGCGGCTACAATCGCTCGCTGCTCTTCAGCCCCGACGGCAAGATCGCCGCCCGTTACGACAAGATCCACCTGTTCGACGTGCAGCTCGGCTCGAAGAGCGAGACCTATCGCGAGAGCGCGACGTTCGCGCCGGGCGAGAAGGCCGTGCTTGCCGAGGGCCCGATGGGCGCCAGGCTCGGCCTCACCATCTGCTACGACGTGCGCTTTCCCGCTCTGTATCGCGCGCTGGCGCTGGCCGGCGCCGCGATCATCGCCGTGCCCGCAGCCTTCACCCGCCCCACTGGCGAGGCGCATTGGGAGGCGCTGCTGCGCGCCCGCGCCATCGAGACCAACGCCTTCGTGATCGCGCCCGCGCAGGGCGGCGTCCACGAAGACGGCCGCGGCACCTGGGGCCGGTCCATGATCGTGGACCCCTGGGGCAAGGTGATCGCAGCCCTCGATCACGATGAGCCGGGGCTTGTCGCCGCCGATCTCGATCTCGATCTGGTGGACGTGGCCCGCGCCAAGATTCCCGCTTGGCGCGGCGGCCCCGCGTTTGAAGGACCCTAAGGGCGAAAATGATCCGCTACGATCTCCGCTGCGCTCAAGGCGATGAATTCGAAGCGTGGTTCGGCGCCATGGCGGATTACGATCGCCAGGCCGAAGCCAAGCTCATCGAGTGCCCCCATTGCGGCTCCCGCGATGTCGAGAAGGCGCCCATGGCGCCGGCGATCGTCCGTGGACGGACCGAGTCGGAGAAAGGCGCGGACCGGCGCGACCCCGATGCGCAAAGAAGGGTCGCCGTCGCGATGGCGCAGGAGGTGAAGAACCACATCCGCGACAATTTCGACTATGTCGGCGACGATTTCCCCGCCGAGGCCCGCAAGATGCACGATGGCGAGACCGAGCACCGCCCGATCTGGGGCGAAGCCACCCCCGATGAGGCCCGCCAAATGGCGGAGGAGGGGCTGCCCGTCGCGCCGCTGCCCCCCGCGCTCGCGCCCACCCCGCCGAAGAAGGTGAACTGACCCCGCGCCGATCGCGCGCTGGCGATTGCGCTTTCCTCCCCGCCTTGAGCCGCTAAGGTTGAGCGCAAAGCCAAGGCCAAAAGACCGACGGAGGAGACGTGACCGACATCGTGGGCCAGGCCGCGCAGCCTGCAGCAGCGACCGTGCGTCCCGTCACCGACGGCTATCGCCGCTACGCGATGGGCCTTCTCCTCGTCATCTACATCATGAATTTCGTCGATCGGCAGGTGGTCAACATCCTGGCCGAGCCGATCAAGCGGGAACTCGGCCTCCTCGATTGGCAATTGGGCGCGATGACGGGCCTGGCCTTCGCGCTGTTCTACACCGTCCTCGGCCTGCCCATCGCGCGCTACGCCGAACGCGGCCACCGCCCCTACATCATCGCGGTCGCGCTCGCGATCTGGTCGGGCTTCACCGCGCTCTGCGGCGCCGCGCAGAATTTCGTTCAGCTTGTGCTCGCGCGCATCGGCGTCGGCGTCGGCGAGGCCGGCTGCACGCCCCCCGCGCACTCGCTGATCATGGATTACGTGCCCAAGGAAAAGCGCGCCTCCGCGCTCGCCTTCTATTCGATGGGCACGCCGCTCGGCAGCCTGCTCGGCATGGCCGTCGGCGGCATCGTCGCGGATGCGTTCGGCTGGCGCTGGGCGTTCGTCGTCTGCGGCATCCCCGGCATTATTCTGGCGGTCGTCGCCGCGATGACGCTGGTCGAGCCGCGCGTGCGCAAGACCGTGTCTGATCTGAAGGCCAAGGCGCCGACGGGCGCGACCTTCCAGCAGGCGCTCAAAGTTCTCTCCGCCAAGCGCACGTTCTGGCTCGTCGCTTTCGCCGCGGCGGTGAAGGCCTTCATCGGCTACGGCCACGCGCCGTTCACCGCGTCCTTCTTCTACCGCAACCACACCGAAGAGATCGCCGAACTCGCCGCGCGCTTTGGCCTGCAATCCGGCGGCTTTCTCGGATTGTCGCTCGGCCTCGTCGCCGGCCTCGGCGGCGCGTTCGGCGCCTTTATGGGCGGCGCCATCGCCGACAAGTACGGCGGCCGCGATTATCGCGCCTATGTCAGCGTCCCCGCGATCGCCTCGCTGATCACGATCCCGATCTACATTTTCGCGGTCACGCTGCCGTTCGCGTCGTTCGCGATCCTGACGCTGTCGCTGAACGCGGTCCTCGGCACGCTCTGGTACGGCCCGGTCTACGCCACCGCCCAGTCGATCGTGCCCCCGCACATGCGCGCCACCGCAGCGGCGGTGATGCTGTTCGTGATCAATCTCGTCGGCCTCGGTCTCGGCCCGCTCGCCGTCGGCGTGCTCAGCGACGTGTTCGCGTTCCAGCTCGGTCTGGGCGAAGCCGAAGGCATCCGCTGGGCGCTGATCGTCTCCGCCCTGGCGGGCGTCGCCTCGTTCGTCCTCTTCTGGATGGCCCGCAAGACCATCCGCGAAGAGATGGAGGATTGAAACCTCCCCCGCGTGCAGGGGAGCATGAACTCAGCTCACTCTTTCCGCAGAGGTCATCCGCGGAAACAGCCGCTCCAGCGCCGCGATCTTCGGCGCATCGTGCATCACGATGTACGGATGGCGCGGGTTCTCCGCCATGAAGTTCTGGTGATACGCCTCCGCCGCATAGAAGCGCGGCAGCGGGTCCACGCGCGTCACGATCGGCGCAGCATACGCATCCGCCGCATCGAGTTGCGCGATATACGCCCGCGCCACGCGCGCCTGATCATCGTCCAGCGTAAAGATGTGCGAGCGATATTGCGGCCCATGATCGGGACCCTGACGATTGAGCTGCGTGGGGTCATGCGCCACCGAGAAGAACACGCGCAGCAATTGCCCATACGTGACGACGCGCGGGTCGTAGACGATCTCCACCGCCTCCGCATGCCCCGTCCGTCCGCCGGAGACGCGCCCGTAATCCGCGTCGGCGGCTGAGCCGCCTGCATAGCCTGAGCGCACGCTCACCACGCCGCGCACGCGCTCGAACACGGCCTCCACGCCCCAGAAGCACCCGCCCGCAAACACCGCCGTCTGCCGCGTCGAGCCGCCGGCGGGCACATCGACCGCCGCCGCAGGGACCAGCCGCGGCGGCTCATCTCCAGAAGCGGCCGGCGCACACGCGCCAAGCGCAAGCGCGAGAACGAGGGGAGTCAGCAAACGGCGCAAAGGCGGCCTCCATGAAGCGTGTCAGGCCTTATACGCCTGACGAAGCCCATCCGTTTCGCCCTCACGCCCGCGTGATAACCGCTCCCCGGACACGGCGGAGCCGTGATCCGGCGCCCATGTTGGAGGGACGGAGCAAAGCATGGACCCCGGCTCTCCTCCTTCTTTCATGGGACTCAGCCGGGGAGCGTGTACGCGCGATCATTCCGTCGGGAATCCCCGCACCCGCAGCAGCGCCGCGACATCCGGATCGCGCCCGCGGAACTGGCGATACGCCTCCGCCCGATCGGTGGAATTGCCCGGCGCCAGGATGATGTCACGCATGCCGGCAGCGACTGTCGGATCGAACACGTTGCCCGACGCCTCGAACATCTCCCACGTGTCCGCGTCCATCGTCTCCGACCAGAGATACGAATAATACCCCGCCGAATAAGAGTCGCTCGAGAAGAGATGCAGGAAGTGCGGCAGCCGGTGCCGCAGCGCGATCTCGTCCGGCATCCCGATTCGCGCCAGCGACTCGCGCTCGAACGCGTCTGCGTCCACCACGCCGTCCGCCTTCAGGTGCAGCTCCATGTCGACGAGCGCGGCGGCAAGATACTCCACCGTCGCGTAGCCCTGGTTGAACGTGGACGCGTTGCGCACGCGCTCCACCAGCGCATCCGGCATCGCTTCGCCGGTCTGGTAGTGCCGCGCAAAACGGTCGAGGATCGGGCGCGTCAGCACCCAATGCTCGTGCACCTGGCTTGGAAATTCCACGTAGTCGCGCGGCGTTGTGGCGAGGCCCGGATAATTCACCTCGCTCAGCAATCCGTGCAGCGCATGGCCGAACTCGTGGAACAGCGTCTCCGCGTCGTCCAGCGAGATCAGCACCGGCTCGCCCGGCGCCCCGCGCACGAAATTGTTGTTGTTGGAGGTGATCGGCGTGCGTTCGGTCCCGGTGAACGTCTCGTGCCCGCGATACCCTTGCGCCCACGCGCCTGAGCGTTTGCCGCTGCGCGCAAAATTGTCGCCGTAGAACAGCCCGACATACGCATTGGTCTCGCGGTTGCGCACTTCCCACACCCGCACATCGCTCTGGAACACCGGCACCGTTCCCGTCACTTCCGTGAACGAAAGCCCGTAAAGCTCGCCCGCCATGTAGAACGCGGCGTTGATCATGTTGTTGAGCTCGAAATAGGGCTTCATCTCGTTCTGATCGAGATTGTAGCGGTCGCGCCGCACGCGCTCGGCGTAGTAGAGATAGTCCCACGGTTCGATCGTGATGCGGGCGCGCTCGCGGTCCGCGATCCGCTGCATGTCGGCGACTTCCTCGCGCACGCGCGCCACCGCCGCCGGCCACACCCGCATCATCAGCGCCTGCGCGCGCGCGGGATCCTGCGCCATCGTGTCGGCCATGCGCCAATGCGCATGCGTCGGGAACCCGAGCAGCGCGGCGCGTTCCGCGCGCAGCCGCACGATGTCGGCGATGAGCGCATTGGTGTCGTTGGCGTCGCCATTGTCGCCGCGGTTCTTGAACGCGCGCCACACCTGTTCGCGCAGCGCGCGGTTGGAGGAGAAGGTGAGGAACGGATCGACGCTTGAGCGCGTGTTGACCACCGCCCATTGCCCAGGCTGGCCGCGCTCCGTCGCCGCCGCCGCATAGGCCGCGCGCAGCGAATCCGGCAGCCCGGCGAGATCGGCTTCCCGCGTGATGAAGATCGCGGTGTCTTCGTCCGCCAGCACCTTGGCGCTGAACTCCGTGAACTTCGCGGCGAGTTCGCCGTTGATGCGGCCGAGCTCTTCCTGTTGTTCCGGCGTCAGCGCCGCGCCCGCGCGCACGAATTGCGCATGCGTGCGCTCCAGAAGGCGCAGCTGCTCCGCCGTCAGTCCGAGCGAGGCGCGGTTCTGATGGAGTGTATCGATGCGCGCGAAGAGCGCCCGGTTGAACGTAATCGTATCGTCCGCCGCCGAAAGCCGCGGCGACCATTCCCGGTCCACCGCCTGCGCTTCCGGCGTCGAGACGTTGGACGTCACCACCGCGAACATGAGCTCCGCGCGCCCGAGATGGCGCCCCGCATTCTGCAGCGCCTCGATCGTGTTGGCGAAGGTCGGGGCCGCGGGATTGTTGGCGATCGCATCGATCTCCGCCGCGCGCAGTGCGATGCCCCGCTCGAACGCCGCGGGGAAGGCCGATGGCTGCGCCTGGTCCCATGGCGGCACGCCGCCATAGGGCCCCGTCCACGCCGCGAGCAGCGGATGCGCTTCCGCCGCCGCCGTCAGCCGATCAAGTTCCATCTGCGCCGCGCTCGCCGGCGCGGCGGTCGTCGCCTCTTCGGTCATGGTCGCGCAGCCGGTGAGCGGGATGAGCGCACCCAGGAAGGCGGTGTTGAGGAGGGCGGCGGCGAGCGGCGTTTTCATGCGAACCTCGGTCTGCGATGGCGAATTTGGCCGCCACCCTAGCCATCGAAGGCGGGCGTTCAAGCGCGCCCGCCCGCCGCACGCCGGTTTGCGATGAACGGCGTTAACCGCTTGATTTCGCCGGCGGAGAGGCGGAAATCGCGTCATGCATCGCCGCGCGCTTCTTATCGCCGCCCTGGGAGTGTCCGCCTGCGCCGCGAATCCAGTGAGTGGCGTGCGGCGCTACGCCGGCCGCTGGGATTTCCATTTCGAGACCTCGTCCTTCGTGACGAGCGACGGCGAAGGGCCCTGGTGGCTGTCAGGCGAAGGCGATGCCTGGCCCGCGCTCACGGCGCCCTTCGGCGAAGCGGGGTCGCCCTGGGGCGTGCTCGACATCGTCGTCGAAGGTGAACTCTCCGCACCCGGACAATACGGCCATCTCGGCGCCTACGACCGCGAACTCCGCATCACCCGCGTCATCAGCACACGTCTTGTGCAAGCGCATCGCTGACTCCGTCCCCTCTCACGGGGAGGGACGGGTCGCGCTGCGAAAATAGTTCACGCTGACATCGCGTGAGAGTGACCAGATCCGTTGCAGCGGATTGAAGCTCATCCCCACCGGCTCGTCCCACGCCAGTCCCGGCGCCGCGCGCACAAGCTCCTCCGGCGTCACCAGCTTCTCGTAATGGTGCGTATCCTCCGGAACCCAGCGCAGAAACCGCTCCGCGCCGACGATGGCGAAGAGCCGCGCCTTCTGCGTCCGGTTGATCGTGGAGACAATCAGTTTCCCACCCGGCCGAACCAGAGCCGCGCACGCGGAGAGAAACGCGGAGACATCCGCCACGTGCTCCACGATCTCCAGCGCCAGCACGAGATCGAACGTCTCGCCGGCGCCGGCCAGCGCCTCCGCCGTCGCGACACGAAAATCCACCGCGACGCCCACCGCATCCGCGTGCGCCCGCGCCGCCGCGATCGTCTCCTCCGAAGCGTCCGCGCCCGTCACATCCGCGCCCAGCCGCGCCAGCGGCACGCTTACCAACCCCCCGCCGCACCCAAGATCGAGCACGCGCAAGCCGCTGAGCTTTCCTGCCCCGCCTGCGGGGGAGGCAGCCGCGGCGCGGACGGAGGGGGCAATCCCAGCCGCGACATCGCGAATATACGCCAGCCGCACCGGGTTCATCCGATGCAGCGGCGCGAACTCTCCCTCCTGATCCCACCACTTCGCCGCCAGCGCCGAAAACTTCGCCACTTCCGCCGGATCGAGAGAAGGGGACTGCGTCATCGCCTGAACATTGGCCTGCAAACGCGCCGACGCAATCCGTCCCTCCCCGTGAGGGGAGGGTGTCGCAGCCAAAACATGGATCACGGGGCGATTCCCGTCTCAGTGCGTAGGCCGGCGCCGGCCATCCGCGCGCCTCCACGGCGCCGCTCGACATCGCGGTTCCGGCGCGCCAATAAAGCCTCATATGTCTCGTCTGGTCATGAAATTCGGCGGCACGTCCGTGGGCGATGTCGAGCGCATCCGCCGCGTCGCGCGCATCGTCGCCCACGAGCACAGGGAGGGCCGCGCCGTCGCCGTGGTCGTCTCCGCCATGGCGGGCGAAACCGATCGCCTCGTGAAGCTCGCCCGCGAAGCCGGCGGCGAGCATTCCAATCGCCCTGGCGTCGGCGGCAAAGGCTTTGACGATGAATACGACGTCGTCGTCGCCTCCGGCGAGCAGGTGACGACCGGCCTTCTCGCGCTCGCGCTGCGCCAGATGGGCCACCCCGCGCGCTCCTGGCAGAACTGGCAGATCCCGATCCGCTCCGACGACGCCCACGCCAAGGCGCGCATCGATACGATCGACGAGGCCAAGCTCGGCGCCGCGATCGATTCCGGCGAGATCGCCGTCATCCCCGGCTTCCAGGCGATCACCGGCGAGGCGCGCATCACCACGCTGGGCCGCGGCGGCTCCGACACCAGCGCCGTCGCCGTCGCCGCCGCGCTCGGCGCCGAACGCTGCGACATCTACACCGACGTCGACGGCGTCTACACCACGGACCCGCGCATGGCCCATAAGGCGCGGCGCCTGGAGAAGATCGCCTACGAGGAAATGCTGGAGATGGCCTCCCTCGGCGCCAAGGTGCTGCAGACGCGCAGCGTCGAACTCGCCATGGCCCAGCGCGTGAAAGTGCGCGTGCTCTCAAGCTTCGTGGAGCCCGGCCAGCCCAACAAAGGCACCATCGTCTGTGACGAGGAAGAGATCGTGGAAAAGCAAGTCGTATCCGGCGTCGCCTACAGCCGCGACGAAGCCAAGGTCACGCTGCTCGGCGTGGAGGATCATCCAGGCGTCGCCGCCGACATCTTCGGCCGCCTGGCGGATGCGCACATCAATGTCGACATGATCGTGCAGTCGGAATCGCGCCACAAAGGCCGCCAGAACATCGTCTTCACCTGCCCGGATCGCGACGCCCCCCGCGCCGCCGAAACCATCGAAGCCGCGCGCGCCAAGATCGGCGTGGAAGACATCCACATCCGCCGCGACGTCGCGAAAGTCTCGGTCATCGGCATCGGCATGCGCAGCCAGGTCGGCGTCGCCCGCACCATGTTCGCCGCCCTCGCGCAAAAAGGCATCAACATCGAAGCCATCGCGACGAGCGAGATCAAGATCTCCGTGCTGATCGATGCTCAGTACACGGAGCTCGCCGTCCGCGCGCTGCACACCGCCTACGGCCTGGACGCGGTCTAGCCAGAGTTTGACCCCGGGGCGGCCGTCGAATGACAGCTCCCGGCGAAAACGACCCGCCGTCATTCCGGGGCCCCGGCGATAGCCGGGGAACCCGGAACCCAGGGGGCAAACGCAGCGCTATGCCTCCCCGCGCACACGCCCGCGCCCAATCCGACCCGCCTCCAGCCCGCACTATTCTCCCGCGCATGCATCTCATTCCGCCGCCCTTCGATCTCCGCGCCGCCTGGGAGCACGTCGCGGCCACGGTGCACCGGATCGCGATGCTGTTCGGCGATCCCGTCGCCCTGCGTGATCAGCAATGGCTCGCGCTCGGCGATGCGCGCGTCCTTCTCGGCTGGCTGCGCCCGCTCGAAGCCCTGCTGCGCCGGCTCCTGCTGCTGGAAGCCGTGCGCTGCGCCCCGCCGCCGCGCCGGCTCTCGCCGCGTGATCCCGCGCGCTTCGCCGCGATACGCGCCGGAGCGCCACGCCGCGCCTTTCGCATTCTTCCGTATACGCATCAATCGTCCGGCGCGGCGCCGCGCCGTGAACCGGCCGATCCGAGCGCGCTCGTCGCGTCACGCCCGTTTGCGCTGCGCTTCAATGCGATTGTTTGCGCGCTGAACCGCCCCGCCCCGATCATCGCGCGCCTGGCGCGCCGGCTCTATGCGCGCGATCGGCGCGCCCTCGCGGTCGCGCGGCTCACCCGCCGCGATCGCCGCGCCGTCGATCCGCTTGAAGCCGCGGCGGCAAGCGCCGCCGAATTCGCGCTCGCCGACTTCCTCGATGCGCGCGCCGAACGCGCCGCCATCAATTCAAGCTGAGGCGCCCGAGCGCCGGCTTTCTGACGGCACGCAAAAAATTGATCCGCACCCCGCCGCCGCCCGCTAACCCGCCGGCGGCGCAAACGGCTCGCGTTCTTCCGGCTTCAGCTCGGCGTCGCTTTCCCCGCGTGACACCACCGTCGCGATCACCAGATCGCCGGTCACGTTCAACGTCGTCCGGCACATGTCGAGGAATCGATCCACGCCCAGCACCAGCGCAATCCCTTCCGGCGCCACGCCCACCATCACTAGGATCATCGCGATCACCGGCAGCGATCCCGCCGGCACGCCCGCCGTGCCGATCCCGCCGAGAATGCACACCAGCATCACGATGATCTGCTGCGGCAGCGAGAGCTCGATCCCGAAGAATTGCGCGAGGAACAGCACCGTCACGCCTTCAAACAGCGCCGTGCCGTTCTGGTTGCCCGTCGCCCCGATCGTCAGCACGAAGCGCGCGATCTTGCGCGGCAGGTTCAGCTCCTCCTGCGCCGCCCGCAGCGACACCGGCAGCGTGGCGTTGGAGGAGGCGGTGGAGAACGCCACCAGCATCGGGTCGCGCACGCGGGTGAAGAACGCGATCGGGTTCATCCCGCCCGCCAGCCACACGATCACCGGATAGACGATGAACATGTGGATCGCCATCGCCGAGAGCGCCACCGCGCAATACGCCGCCAGCCGCACGAGCAGGTCCCATCCGAACTCCGCCGCCAGGTTGAACATGAAGCAGGCGACCGCGATCGGCGCGAGCTGGATGACGATGCCGATCAGCTTCATCATCACTTCGTAGACGCCCTGGATCGTCGTCTGCAGGTGATCGGTCACCGGGCTTTTCGCCAGCACCAGTCCGATCCCGAACAGCACCGCAAACACCATCACCGAAAGGAACTGGCTGTCCGCCGCCGCCTTGAAGGCGTTCTGCGGAATGAGGTCGAGGAAGAATTGTCCCGCCTCCACGGTCGCCGGCGCGCCCGAGACGATCGAGTCCGCGCGCTCGGCGTAATCCGCCATCATCGCCTGCGCCGCCGCCGGATCGACCCCGACGCCCGGCTGGAACGCGTTGACGAGCACAAGCCCGATCGCCACCGCGATCGCCGACATCACGATCGTCATGAAGAGCGTCTTCAGCCCCACGCGCCCAAGCGATTGCAGATCGCCCATCTCCGCAACGCCCACCACCAGCGCCGAGAAGAGAAGCGGCAGCACCAGCACAAAGAGGAGCCGCAGAAAGATCTGCCCGATCGGCCCAGTGACGTTCGCCGTGATCCACGACACCGCCGCCGCGTCCGCCCCGATCGTGAGATTGACCCAAAGCCCGGCGACGAGCCCGATCAGGAATCCCGCCAGCATCAGCACGTGCAGCGGCGGGCCGCGCTTCTTCGTCGTGTCCAAGTCTGCCTCCCCAGGGGCGATGAGGGCGTCGTGCGCGACCGAGTAGGGGGTGGACAATGCCCGCCCAGCGCTCATGCGCAACCCCCGCCGCCCGCGCCGCGCCGATCTGCGCTTTCTGCAAGCCCGGGCGGCCGCGCCGCTTGCGCACGCCGTTGGCTCGCTCCTAAGTCGTGGAGCCCGAATCGCCAGAGGAGTCGAGAGAACCGCCCCGTGTCAGCCCCGCCAGCCTCCATCAGCGGCGCCCGCATCCTGTTGCGCCGGCTGCGCGAGATCATGCAGGCCGGCGGCGCCACCCAGGAGCGCCTGGACAAGCTCGTCCAGATGATCGCCGCCACCATGGTCGCAGACGTCTGCTCGATCTATCTCCGCCGCGGCCGGGTGAACGAACTCTTCGCCACCGAGGGCCTGAAGCGCGAAGCCGTCCACGCAACGCGCCTGCGCGAAGGCGAAGGCCTCGTCGGCATCGTCTCCGAGACCGGGCGTCCGCTCAATCTCGCCGACGCGCAGCGCCATCCGCGCTTCTCCTTCCGCCCCGAGACCGGCGAAGATCCGTTCAACGCGTTCCTCGGCGTGCCGATCGTGCGCAGCGAGCGCGTCTTCGGCGTGCTCGTCGTTCAGAACCGCGCCTCGCGCGTCTATGGCGACGAGGAGGTCGAAGCGCTGCAGCTGATCGCTCAGGTGCTGGCCGAGATGGTCGCCGCCAACGCCTTCGGCGATCTCTCCGAACTCAGGGAAGTCGAGATCAAGCCCTCCAAGCCAGAGCGCTTGTCGGGGCGGGTCTTCTCCGAGGGCATCGCCATCGGTCGCGCGGTTCTGCACGAACCCCACACCCCGCTCGGCCGCATCGTCGCCGATGATCCGGAGGCGGAGGAAAAGCGCCTGAACGAAGCGCTCGCCCAGGTCCGCGCCCGCCTGACAGCGATGCTCGAAGGCGATGAATTCTCCATCACCGGCGTCTCCCGCGATGTGCTGGAGACATTCCGCATGCTGGCGCACGATCCCTCCTGGGAAACGCGCCTGAAAGGCGGCGTCCGCGCCGGTCTCTCCGCCGACGCCGCCGTCGAGCGCGTGCGCGGCGAGCATCGCGCCCGCCTCGCCTCGGTGAAGGATTCGCTGCTGCGCGAGCAGCTCCACGACCTGGAGGATCTCGACAATCGTCTCCTGCGCGCGCTCGCCGGCGATGAGCGCGGCGCCGTTCTGCCCGAGGATGCGATCCTGATCGCCCGCAATCTGGGCCCCGCCGAGCTTCTGGAATACGGCGTCCATCGCCTGAGCGGCCTCGCGCTGGAAGAAGGGTCGCCCTACGGCCACGCCGCCATCATCGCCCGCGCCGCCGGCGTGCCGATGGTCGGCCGCCTCGCGGGCCTGCTTAGCCGCACCGAGGCCGGCGACGCCGTCATTCTCGACGGCGAGCAGGGCGAGGCCCGCCTGCGCCCCGAGCCGGAAGTCGTCCGCGCCTATGAGCAGCGCCTCACGCTCAGGTCCGCCCGCGCCGCCGAATACGCGCGCCTTCGCGATCAGCCGGCGGTCACCAAGGACGGCGTGCGGATCACGCTCCTCCTCAACGCCGGCCTGTCGCTCGACGCCCACCACCTGGCCGAGGCCGGCGCCGAGGGCATCGGGCTCTTCCGCACCGAGTTCCAGTTCATGGTCTCCGAGAAGCTGCCCAAGCTGGAGCAGCAGATCGGCCTCTACCGCGACGTCCTCGCCGCGGCCGGGGATAAGCCGGTCACCTTCCGCACCCTCGATCTGGGCGGCGACAAGATGGCCGCCTCCGTGGCGATCGAGCGGGAAGAGAACCCGGCGCTCGGCTGGCGCGCGGTCCGCATCGGCCTCGATCGCCCCGCGCTCCTCCGCTACCAGCTCCGCGCCCTGGTCGAGGCGACTGAAGGCGCCCGGCTGCGGGTGATGTTCCCGCTCGTCGCGACAATCGCCGAGTTCGAGGCCGCCCGCAACTTCGTCGAGCGCGAGATCGCCGCCGCCAAGGCCAAGAAGCGCCAGGGCCCGGCCGCGGTGGAGATTGGCGTGATGGTGGAGACGCCCGCGCTGGCCTTCGCTGTGCCGGGCCTCAAGGGCAGGGCCGACTTCCTCTCCGTCGGCGCCAACGACCTGATGCAATATTTCTTCGCCGCCGATCGCGGCAACCCGCGCGTCGCGGAGCGCTACGATGTGCTCGCGCCGTCGGCCTTGCGTCTCCTCAAGCAGATCCGCGACGACGCGCGGGCGGCGGACCTCGATGTGTCGATCTGCGGCGACGCGGCCGGCAAGCCGCTCGAAGCGATGGCGTTCGTGGCGTTGGGCTACGATCGGCTGTCGATGCCCGCCTCCGGCATCGGGCCGGTGAAGCTCGCGCTCGCGAAGTTGGACGTCGCCGCGACGCGGGAATGGCTCGACGAACGTCTGTACGATCCCGCGCCGAGCCTGCGCGCCGCGCTCTCCGCTTTCCTGAAGGAACGCGGCGCCGCGCCATAGCGCCGCGACGTGTCGAGCGTCACAGGATTTATCATTATTAAGCTATCTTTGCGGCGTAATTCTTGCTCCTTAAGCGTTGTTCAACGATTTTGGCGAAGCTCTAAACAGAGCGATCATGGAAGCGATTCTCAGGGCCTGGATTGGTGGTTTCCGATCCGAACCGGATTCGGTGTCGGATGCGCCGAGCGGTCGCGCGCAAAGCGAAGAGGCGCGCCCTGTCCAAGCTGCGCCCTCGGCGGACGAGTCGCCCGCCCCGCCGATCGATCAACGCACCGCCGGCGAGAAGCTCCGCGACGCGCGCCTCGCGCGCGGTCTGTCTCTCCATGAAGTCGAGCGCCGCACGCGCGTGAAGCGTGACTTCGTCGAGGCGCTGGAGGAGATGGACGTCAAGCTCCTCCCGGGCAAAGCCTACGCGGTTCCGTATCTCCGCTCCTACGCGCGGCTTCTCGGCCTGCCGGAAGATGAAGTCGTCGCCCAATATCTCGGCGAAGCCGCGCTGAGCCGCGAGGATGCGCGGCCCCAGGTTCGCGATCCATCCTCGCGCCCGCGCGGTGTGCGCCCGTGGGCGCCGGTCGCCGCGGTCGGCGCGATCGCAGTCGGCGTCATCGGCTGGCAGGCGCTGCGCCACGCCACGCCGCCCGACGCCGTGACGGTGGCGGAAGCCGCCGCCCCAGCGGCCGCTGCGCTGACGGAGGAGGCCCCGATCGCCGCCTACCGCCAGGACATCGAGATCCGCGCTCTCGCGGAGGCGCCGCTGGAGGCCCACGGGCCCGACGGCACGGTCTACTTCAACGAGATCATGCATCCGGGCGACGTCTATCGCCCCGATCCCGGCCCGGGCTGGACGTTCCACGCGCCCAACGGCGCCCAGTTCGAGGTCTGGATCGACGGCGCCCGCGTCGGGCTTCTGGGCGACGAAGGCAAGCCCGTCCTCGGCCGTCGGTTCGATCAGCCCGAGACGGCCTCGCCCCCCGCGCGCCGCGCCCCGCCGGCGGCGACCCTGGCCGTTGTCCGCCCGGCCGGCTGAGGCGGCGTTCGTCCTCCCGCCCGAAATGCCATACTATAATGGCGAACCTATAATCGGACGGTCGCGCGCTGAGCGGCCAGCGGAGCTTCATCATGGACGGCGCCCACGCGGGCAAGGATCTGCACGCCATCCGCCCCTGGCGGCGGATTGATCGGCGCAAGAGCAGGCGGGTCATGGTCGGGCAGGTGCCGGTCGGCGACGGCGCGCCGATCTCGGTGCAATCGATGACCAACACCCCGACCGCCGACGCCGCCGCCACCATCGACCAGGTCCGCCGTCTGGAGGAGGCCGGCGCCGACATCGTCCGCGTCTCCTGCCCGGATGAGGAATCGACCGCCGCGTTCTCCAAGATCGTGCGCGCCGCCAAAGTCCCGCTCGTCGCCGACATCCACTTCCACTATCGCCGCGGGATCGAAGCCGCGATCGCCGGCGCCGCGTGCCTGCGCATCAATCCCGGCAATATCGGCAGCGCCGCCCGCGTGAAGGAAGTCGTGCAGGCGGCTAAGGATCACGGCTGCTCGATGCGCATCGGCGTCAACGCCGGCTCGCTTGAGAACGATCTGTTGGAGAAGTACGGCGAACCGTGCCCGGACGCGATGGTGGAGAGCGCGCTGCGCCACGCCGCCATTCTGGAAGAGCACGATTTCCGCGACTACAAGATCAGCGTGAAGGCGAGCGATCCGTTCCTCGCCGTCGCCGCCTATCAGCAATTGGCCGACGCGACCGATGCGCCGCTGCATCTCGGCGTCACCGAAGCCGGCGCGCTGCGCACCGGCACGGTGAAATCCTCCATCGGCATCGGGTCGTTGCTCTGGGCCGGCATCGGCGACACCATCCGCGTCTCCCTCGCCGCCGATCCGGTGGAGGAGGTGAAGGTCGGCCACGACATCCTGAAATCGCTGGGCCTGCGCACGCGCGGCGTCACGATCATCGCCTGTCCGTCCTGCGCGCGTCAGGGCTTCGATGTGATCAGGACCGTGGAGATTCTGGAAGAGCGACTGGCCCACATCGCCGAACCGATCTCGCTCTCGATCATCGGCTGCGTGGTGAACGGCCCAGGCGAAGCGCTGATGACGGATTTGGGCTTCACCGGCGGCGGCAAGGGCGCGGGCATGGTCTACATGGCCGGCAAGCCCGACCATAAGATGGACAACGACCAGATGATCGAGCACATCGTCGGCCTGGTCGAGGCCAAGGCCAAGGACCTCGAAGCCCAGAAGGCCGGCGCGGCCGCCCAGGTCCAGGCGGCTGAATGAGCGCGGCGCTGGGGGTCGAAACC